>CALWSF010000098.1 GCA_944384125.1 uncultured Lachnospiraceae bacterium
TTATACTATATGCATGACAATGTTTAAAGGCAGAAAACGGATATTTGCGGAAGAACCTCCCTCACAAGAATATTCAGGATGACACTTGTAAGTACTGTGAGAGAAACTCGATCTGCTTTAAACAAACAGGTATCCGGCGCAGAATCCTTGGAAGCAGCTGCTATCCCTCCTTTTATAGAGGGCATGAACGTATCGGGAGTGATACCTACTGGCATATGATGCGTTTACGTAAAATATGGGCGGAAGGCTCCTTCTCCGTACTAAAACGAGAACACGGCCTGTCAAAGATTCGGAAACGGGGCATTCCAGCTGTGACAGAGGAATGTCTCTTAGCTGTCATGGCATTAAACCTAAAAAGGATGGTTAAGGCTATCCTTTTGTTCTTACATAAGCTAAAAATCTGGGATGAAAATGTAAACTTTAAGCCCAAATATCTCTTTTGTCAACAGGTCCAACTATTGACACAATCACAATTCGTTTTTTCATACCCGCCCCTCCTGTGCCTTGTTCTTACATGTTTTATTTTTCCTGGTTCTGCCAGATATTTTATATTTTCTATTATAGCACTATGCCAGGAGCGATCAATAAAATTGTTGCGGAAATTCATTATGGTTTCAATATTGAATATCCAATAAATAATTTAACAAAATTCAACTGTTAAAGATAAGAATATATCATTTTTATGGAAAAATACCGCAGATGCACGGCAGAAGAAAGAAGATCCCAAAATTATAATTTAGAAATATTGTCTCAAAGATCATAAAATCCCGGGAAGATTCATTTCCCGGGAAAAAAGAAATCACAGATTAAAATTTTTATCAGAACAACTGTACAGCGGTAATTAAAGGGCTCTTGCAAGGAGCTGACCTGCTTCCGTCAGGTGGTAGTCTACATTAACCCCTCCGTTCAGTACATTGGTAAACTTCTGCCATACAAGACCAAGAGCTACCAGCCGATCGCAGTAATTGTTTTTGGACATGGTTAAAATAGTTTTATTATCTTCAGGATTAATCAGACCGGAATGCCGATTATAAATCCGCTTTAACTGTTCTCCATCTGAATAAATAAACCGTTCCAGGATCTGGGCTGTCTCCTCAAAAAGCTCCCAGCTGCATTCTCTGTTTAAATATGCGATATATACCCTGCTTAAAATTTCCACGTTTCGTTTGTCGCTGATGCTGTCAATCCGGGTCAATAAAAGTTCAATCTCACGCATAACCCACTGTTCTCTTTTTTCCGCAGCAGCCTTTCTCTTCCGAAGCGCCTCTTCCGACACAGTCCCGGCATGAAATTCCTTTTGAAACGCAATCCATTTTTTTATCAGAATATAATCCCGGAAAGTGCTGACAGCGCTTACCGCCGCGGCCAGAGTCCTGGTTACCGGAATATCCAGAGCAATTTCGCCCAGTAATTCCCGATCGTCCAGGGCTATATCGGTATATGTCTCGATGAGATCAGCGCCTTCCGGATTAAATAGTGTCAGGCCGTATTCTTCAAGAGTTTTAATGGGAGATTTCATAGCAGAGGGTCCTTTCTGGAGAGATGTAATGTAAAATAGAACTGACAATTTAATTATATGCCCTATACAAAATAAAACAAGTGAAAATTATTTTATAATCATAAAATCAATTTTTAAAATATCACTGGGCGTGCGGACATTTTTCTAGACACACCTATACTCCTTCCATAATCTAGAGGGCTTAACCCTCCGAATGTTGTTTTAGCCAGTACCACTGCATGTAGTCGTTTACCTCTTGAATAAATTCATCAATGCTATAGTTACCCCAGTCGTGCCCATAAAACATCTCTATTTTGAGATGACCAAAGAAACCTTCACAAACAGAACTGTCTGGAAAGCAGCCTTTCCTTGACATAGATCTTGTGAGTCCGGCATCATCCATAATTTTAATCCATTCAAGCCAACGGCAATGACATCTTCTAACTGAATGAACAATTGGTTTCTCAATTAGAAGAAAGAGTTACTATAGCTTTTCTAAGCATTGTGTTAGTCAACTCAGCATTAGAAGAGGTTTCAATCGCCCAGCTGACAGGCACTCCATCCAAACAGTCAATTATTGGTAATAGATATACTTTTCCTGACTTTATAGAAAATTCTATGATATAAGTAATCAATTTCTTACAATTGAAATATTAACAATAGCACACCAATATTTTTAGCCACTCAATTTTCTCTTTTTCTTACTTATAATATTATGAATTGTTGCGGCACTATAGCAGAATCCCTTCCGTGCCAGATAAATGATCATGCTTCTGTATCCGTCTACACCATTGTGTTCATGGTAGATTTCAACGATTTGTGCCTGTACCTCTGATTTTTTGGTATAATAACCCGCCTTCCGGTGTTTTCGGTAGTTATAATAAGCATTCGGACAGATGCCGAACCGCCTGTGCAGCCAGCGCAAACCGAAAAAACATAAAATTGATCAATAAACCGATGAATATTCTTGTGAGGGAGGTTCTTCCGCAATTATCCGTTTCCCCTGCTTCTCATATATCTTAATTTAGCCTCCAG
>CALWSF010000099.1 GCA_944384125.1 uncultured Lachnospiraceae bacterium
TCCTTAACTTAAAGCGAGGCACAGATAAGTTATCTGTGCCTCGAAAAAACATTACCCCAACTCTTGACAAAGAGCCAAAATTATGGGCAGTGACAAAAAAAGATTGCTTGTGGTAGTGGATATGCAGAAGGATTTTACAGATGGTTCTCTCGGGACGGCTGAGGCACAGGCCATAGTTCCGGCTGTGGTAAAAAAGATACAGAAGCGTTTGGAGGAAGGCTGGGAGGCTGTATTTACCCAGGATACCCATTTTGACAATTATCTTGAGACGCTGGAAGGCAGAAATCTTCCCGTTGTGCATTGTGTGAAGGGAACGCCGGGATGGGAGCTGGTGCCGGAGATTTCCTGTTTTCCGGGAAAAAGATTTGAAAAGTCCACTTTCGGAAGCACCGAGCTGGCTGTTTATGCCAGAAACGGCGATTATGAGGAGATAGAGCTTGTCGGTGTATGTACAGATATCTGTGTTCTTGCCAACTCCATTCTGATTCGGACTGTGCTTCCCGGAACGCAGGTAAGTGTTGATTCCGCCTGCTGTGCGGGTGTTTCCCCGGAGAGTCACAGAAATGCCCTGGAAGCCATGAAGATGTGCCAGATTACAGTTGTCTGATTAGCGGGAAAAAAGTAACGGATCCGGATATTTAAGCCGGATCCGTATTTTTTATTACCGGGTCAGAGCGGCCAGATCGCGGTAGAATCCCGGGTAGGAAATATTGACGCACTCTGCATCCAGAATTTCTGTCTCTCCGTCCGCACCCATGGCGGCTACGGCAAAGGTCATGGCAATGCGGTGATCTCTGTGGCTGTCAATAACGGCTCCGTGAAGAGTCCTGCCGCCGCGGATTATCATGCCGTCTTCTGTCTCTGTAACGTCTGCACCCATGGCGGAAAGGTTCTTAACCATAACGGCGATGCGGTTGGATTCCTTGACTTTAAGTTCCGCCGCGTCGCGTATGATGGTTGTCCCTTCAGCATAGCAGGCCATGGCAGCGATAACCGGAAGTTCATCAATAAGAGTTGGGATAACAGCCCCTTCTATGACGGTTCCCGTAAGCTTTCCGGAGCGGATCAGGAGATCGGCGGTGGGCTCGCCGGGGCCTTCCTTCACGTTCAGAAGGCGGATATCGGCGTTCATGTCCCGGCAGATCTTCAGAATACCGTCGCGGGTGGGATTGATGCCCACATTGCGGATCAGGATCTCGCTGTCGGGCGTGATGAGAGCGGCGGCAATGAAAAAGGCGGCAGAGGATATATCCCCGGGGATCTGAATTTTCTGTCCCTCGAGGCGTGCAGCCGGCTTTAATATTACTTCTGTTCCTTCTGTTCGGATATCGGCGCCGAAGGAAGTCAGCATTCTCTCGCTGTGATCCCGGGAGAGATAAGGCTCAATGACCCGGGTTTCTCCATCGGCGTAGAGACCTGCCAGAAGAATGGCAGATTTTACCTGTGCAGATGCTACGGGAGAATGGTAGCAGATTCCGTGAAGGGCGCTTCCATGAATGGAGAGCGGTGCACAGCCGTTTCCCCGGACACTCTCAATTTTTGCTCCCATCATGGAGAGTGGTTCAATGATCCGCTTCATGGGCCGTTTCTGAATGGATTCATCTCCCGTGAGAGTAACATCAAATTTCTGGGCGGACAAAATGCCCGAAATTAGCCTTGTGGTGGTGCCGCTGTTGCCGCAGTCCAGAACCTGGTCGGGACGTGCAAGTCCGCGCATGCCCCGGCCGTGAACAAGGATGGTATCGCCTTTATCCTCTGTGACAATACCCATCTTTGAAAAGCAGGAGATGGTGGAGAGACAGTCGGCGCCTTTAAGAAATCCGTGAATTTCTGTTGTGCCGTCTGCCAGGGCTCCCAGCATAATGCTGCGGTGGGAAATGGATTTATCGCCGGGAACGGTCAGTTCCCCCTTTAAAGAGTTGACTCTTGTAAATTTCATAATGTACCTCTGTTTCTGAGGCAATGCCTCTTGATTGCGTGGCCGGGCCGCAGAAGCGCTCAGTCGGAAAACAGCGTATAGTTATAGGATTTAAGCCGTGTCCAGGCTGCCTCCATGGAAGCTTTGTCGTAAAAGCTTATTCGCAGTGCACCTTCTCCGTGCTCGCGGTTATGGTTAATTCCGATATTCTTAATACTGATTCCCTTTCCTGCCAGAATGGCGGAGATGATGGCGATTGCACCCGTCTCATCCACGATGTCAGCTGAGAATGAATAATCGGGAGCTATGGATCCCTTGGGAGTCTCCGCAAAGGAGTTCCGGTATTCCCGGGAGGATTCAAAAAGCCGGGAGACCGTATTTGCCTCTCTGTTTTTCAGGCTTGCAAGAAGCTTTTTGAGATCTTCGATATATTTTTCCAGTATGACGGAAATGTTTTCTTCATTTGTCATGCAGATTTGTTCCCACATGACGGGGGAGGAGGACGCAATTCGTGTGATATCCTTAAAGCCGCCGGCTGCCAGACGCTTCATCATCTCATCCTCCCCGTCGCAGTCGTGCACCAGATTGACCAAAGTAGAGGCGATAAGATGGGGGAGATGGCTGATGGCAGCCACAATAAAATCATGGCGTCTGTAATCGAGCACCAGCGGGATTGCGCCGATGATCCCGGCAACCTCTGTCATCCGCTCTGTGAACGAATCCGGCGTCTTTTCTGTGGGCGTCAGAATATAGTAGGCGTTTTCCAGAAGGTGATCAGAGGAATTTTCATATCCTGTCTTCTCGGATCCGGCCATGGGATGTCCGCCTATGAAAGAACTCTCCATACCAAGGGCGGCAACCGTCTCATGAATGGAGGTTTTGGTGCTTCCCACGTCTGTCACAATCGTTCCCTCCCGCAGGAACGGACGAATAAGTTCAAGATAGGAGGCATTGAACTCCACAGGTGTACAGAGAAAGATGATATCACACTCCCGGAGCTTTTCATCCGGTCTGTCAAGAATAATGTCAACGATTCCTTCTTTTCTGGCCTGTTCCAGTTTGCTGCGGGTGCGCATGTATGCCATGATTTCAGTGTCCGGAGCGCCGCGCTTGAGTCCCCTTGCAATGGAGCCTCCGATGAGCCCCAGGCCGATAAAGGCAACTGTCAGATTTTTCATAGTTCCTCCTTCCGGTTTATATGGCTTTACAGAGTTTCGCAGAAAGAGTTAAAAACTTCTTCCGGATAAAGCGGCATAGGGCTTCAGTTCCTGCATAAGCTCTTCAAACTGGTCAAAGGTCAGAGACTGAGGACCGTCGGAGAGCGCTTTTTCCGGGCAGGGATGCGTCTCGATCATCAGGCCGTCTGCGCCTGCTGCGACGGCAGCTTTTGCCAGCGGCTCCACGTATGCCCGCACGCCGGTGGCATGGCTGGGATCTACGATGACCGGCAGGTGCGTTTTCTGACGGAGTACGGGAACTGCGCTCAGATCCAGTGTGTTTCTGGTTGAAGTCTCATAGGTCCGGATTCCCCGTTCGCAGAGCACTACGTTTTCGTTGCCTTCCGACATAACATACTCGGCGGCGTTGAGCCATTCGTCAATGGTTGCGGACAGACCGCGCTTTAAAAGGATAGGAAGATTTGTTTTTCCGGCTTCTTTGAGAAGTTCAAAATTCTGCATGTTTCTTGCGCCGATCTGAAGCATGTCCACATATTTCACAGCCTCCTCAATGGCACGGGCGCTTGTGACTTCGCAGACGACGGAAAGTCCTGTGGCCTCTCTGGCTTCTTTCATGTACTTAAGACCCTCCGTCTCAAGTCCCTGGAAAGAGTAGGGGGAAGTTCTTGGCTTGTAGGCGCCGCCCCGCAGGAAAGTTGCGCCTGCTTTTTTGACGGCAAAGGCAGTTTCCATAAGCTGCTCCCGGCTTTCGATGGCGCACGGGCCCGACATAACTGTCAGAGTAGACGGTCCGATGACGGTATTCTGGAAAGAAATGCCTGTGGGATCGGGATGGAACTTGCGGTTGGCCAGCTTGTAGGATTCGGTAACGGCAACGATCTTGTCAACGCCGTCGGAGATCTCCAGATTGCTGCCTGCGAGCTTTGACTTATCGCCTACCACGCCGATGATGGTAACCTGATCGCCGTGTGACAGATGGGCGACCAGTCCGTTGGATTCAATAATGTGTTTTATCTTCTGAACCGCTTCCTCGGAGGCGTGCGGCTTCATAATAATAATCATAGTTAAAACGTCCTCGCTTTCCTTTTTTCAGTTGTGTGTACACTCATTTTTATGAAATTTTATGAAAAAATTGCTATTGCCTATTTTAAGCGAATCGGGATCACTTGTCAACGATTTTTTACGTTAAAGTGTTACGTTTTAACGCGTGTTAGTGAAAAAGCAAATCACGGGAGAATATCAGGAAAATGATGCCAATGATGGCGGAAAATGATGAGAGAATGACGGGAAGACAGCAGTAAAAACGGTAAATGCACCTGTCTGTCGCTGAATTGTGAGATTGATTTTGTTTAAAAACGTTATTTTGCTTGAAAATTTTTTGGATTTCTTGTACAATATCAACATGGACAAAATTTTAAGTACGGGAGGAATTCTTATGAATGTGTATGGAACAAAACAGATCCGTAATGTAGTTTTACTTGGTCACGGCGGCGCCGGCAAGACGACGGCTGCAGAGGCCCTGGCGCTGGTAACGGGAATTACCAAAAGGATGGGAAAGGTTCCGGAGGGGAACACCATCAGTGATTACGATAAAGAAGAGATAAAGAGACAGTTTTCCATTTCCACAACGCTGATTCCGCTGGAATATCAGGGAGAGGAAGGCCCTCTTAAGATAAATATTTTAGATACTCCCGGTTATTTTGATTTTGTCGGAGAGGTAGAGGAAGCGATGAGCGTGGCCGACGCGGCCGTTATCGTGGTAAACTGCAAGGCCGGCATCGAGGTGGGTACGGAGAAGGCATGGGAGCTCTGTGAACAGTACAGTCTTCCCCGTCTGATTTTTGTTACCAACATGGATGACGATCAGGCCAGCTTCCGTGAGCTTATCCTGAAGCTGGAGAAGAGATTCGGAAGAAAGATCGCTCCGTTCCAGGTTCCGATCCGTGAGAATGAGAAGTTTGTCGGTTTTGTAAATGTGGTAAAGATGGAAGGCCGCCGCTTTACAAACCTCAGCGATTATGAAAAATGTGATATCCCCGAGTATACCAAGAAGAATCTTGGCATTGTCCGCGACGCCCTCATCGAGGCTGTGGCGGAGACGAGCGAAGAGTATATGGAGCGCTATTTCTCAGGGGAAGAGTTTACGCAGGAGGAGATCTCCAAGGCTCTCCGCGAGCATGTGACAGAGGGAAATATTGTTCCCGTTCTTATGGGATCCGGTGTGAATGCGCAGGGCTTCAGTCATCTTCTGCAGGCGATTGACAAGTACTTCCCGTCGCCGGATAAATTTGAGTGTGTCGGCGTGGATGTATCCACGGGCGAGCGCTTTACTGCAAAATACAATGACGATGTTTCTCTGTCAGCAAGAGTATTCAAGACGGTTGTGGATCCATTCATCGGAAAATATTCCCTCATGAAGATCTGTACCGGAACACTTCGTCCTGACAGCGTGATCTACAATGTAAACAAGGATGCAGAGGAGAAGGTTCAGAAAATATACCTGCTGCGCGGCAAGGATGTAATCGAGGTACCGGAGCTGAAGGCCGGCGATATCGGAGCTGTTGCGAAGCTTACTGTTACCCAGACCGGAGATACCATCGCAGTGCGGACAGCTCCCATCGTATACCACAAGCCGAAGATTTCCACGCCGTACACCTACATGGCATACTCCGCAAAGACAAAGGGCGATGAGGACAAGATTTCCAGTGCTCTCTCCAAGATGATGGAAGAGGATCTGACACTTAGAACTGTCAATGACGTGGAGAACCGTCAGTCACTTCTTTACGCGATCGGCGATCAGCAGCTGGATGTTGTGGTAAGCAAGCTGCAGACAAGATATAAAGTTGATATTGTTCTCAGCAAACCGAAATTTGCGTTCCGCGAGACACTGCGCAAGAAAGTTGAGGCACAGGGCAAGTACAAAAAGCAGTCCGGCGGTCACGGCCAGTACGGCGATGTCAAGATGGAATTCGAGCCCTCCGGCGATCTTGAGACGCCATACGTATTTGAGGAGAGAGTATTCGGCGGTGCTGTTCCGAAGAATTACTTCCCGGCAGTTGAGAAAGGAATTCAGGAGTGCGTACAGAAGGGCCCGCTGGCCGGTTATCCGGTTGTGGGACTCAAGGCAACTCTGGTGGATGGTTCCTATCATCCGGTAGATTCCTCCGAGATGGCGTTTAAGATGGCAGCGACACTGGCATTTAAAAAGGCATTTATGGAGGCAAACCCGGTTCTCCTTGAGCCGATTGCTTCTCTGAAGGTTACGGTTCCGGATAAGTATACAGGAGATGTCATGGGAGACCTCAACAGAAGAAGGGGCCGTGTTCTCGGCATGAATTCCGATCATCACGGCAAACAGATCATTGAGGCTGATATCCCGATGTCTGAGCTTTTCGGCTACAACACGGATCTGCGTTCCATGACGGGCGGTATCGGCGAGTACTCCTATGAGTTCAGCCGCTATGAGCAGGCTCCGGGCGATGTTCAGAAGAAAGAGGTTGAGGCCAGAGCTGCTGAGGCTGAGAAGGAATAAAGAGAGGGACGGATGCAGGACATCCGGCCGGATTATAATCAATACGAATGAGGAGTGCCGCAGGATCATCTGTAAAAAAGATGGTTCTGCGGCATTCCCATTCGTTCTGCACCGGCATATTTGGGAACTGGTTCAGGTATCTGAATAAATTCATAACTGTAATGTGCCTGATATATTGACAATGGGCATGTTTTGGCACTATAATATAAGCAGAAGGGAAGTGATTTTATGGCAGCTAAAAGTACAAATATCAAAATTGATCAGGAGATAAAGGAACAGGCACAGAAGCTTTTTGCATCTCTGGGAATGGACATGACGACTGCCGTAAATATTTTTCTGCGTCAGGCGATAAAAGAACAGGCGATTCCATTTCGAATCGGAGAGCCGGTGCCAAATGCGGAGACGCTGGAGGCACTGGAGGAAGTGAAAGAAATGAAGAAAAATCCGGAGAAATACAGGGGATATACCGACGTAGATGAGATGATGAAGGAGCTTCTTGCATAATGTATGAAATTAAACCGACCAGGCGGTTCCAGAAGGATTTAAAACGGATACAGAAGCGAGGATATGATTTGGAACTGCTGACGGGTGTTATTAAAAGTCTTGCATCCGGGGAGACACTGGCAGCAAAATACAAAGATCATGCGCTGAGCGGCAGCTTTTCCGGCTGCCGTGAGTGTCATATTACTCCTGATTGGTTATTGATTTATGAGGTAGACGGGACAGAGTTGATTTTATATCTGACCAGGACCGGGACTCACAGCGATTTGTTTTGAGAGAATGGGGAGTGCCGCAGGATCATCTGTAAAAAAGATGGTTCTGCGGCACTGTTTTCTGTATGTTTCATGCGCAGAATGACGAAAAAAAAAAGTCCTTACGAAGAGGTACTTAAAAGTAGTATGCTTATTATGATAGGAAAAGTGCAGGCTGATCAGTCAGATAAGATAGAGTTTTAAATAAAATGATTTCTGTGGGTATAAGGAGGAAGAAAAATGGCGGAAGATCGGTATGTGGTTCACTGGAGCGGGAAAGTATGCCGTGTGGAGGAAACGGCAGAGCTTAATTTAACGGGGGAGAGGAGAACTTATTATATTCTGGCTCCGGTCCGCAATCATTCGGAGAAAATATACGTGCCGGTTGACAGGGAAGAAGAGATGCTCCGTCCGGTTATGACCTGCCGGGAAGCCAGAGAACTGCTCGATCATCTCAGAGATATCGAACCGCTTGTCATTCACGATGAAAAACAGAGGGCGCAGGAGTACAAAGAAGCGTTTTACTCCCGGAATTATGTTGATCTGGTCCGGATTGCAAAGGAGCTTTATCAGCGGCGGGAAAAACGGGTGCGTGCCGGAAAGACGCTTCCAGGACGGGATGCACAGATGATGGAGCTGGTGGAGAAAACCTTTGAGGAGGAGCTGGCTGTGGCTCTCGGTGTGGATCAGGAGAAAGTGAAAGAGATTATTGCCGGGGCCGTGGGCCAGTCATGAATCCGGCGGATCAGACGGAATATACATAAAACCGAAGAAGAAAATAATGATGCGCTGACCGGAAAAACGGCCGGCGCATTTTTTGAGCGCAGCGGGTCCTGAACTGCAGGTTCTGGATAAAAAGCGGGTGCGCACAGTAAAAAAATAAACAAAAAAACAGAAAAATAAAGTCTGTTTTTTAACAATACTTCCATAAGATGTGGTATACTGTCTCTGAAGGTGTGCGGATATTTTCCGGCTGCCCGGCAGGGGAAGATAAAGGGCGGCGGCTTGTCCGAAACACAGGCCGGACGGGGCGCCGGATGCATGCCGGGGGTATGAGATGCAGAAAATCACAGGGGAGGATACACGAAATGCGGATTATCGATTTCAAGGAAACAAGATGTACGCACTGCTATAAGTGCGTCAGATACTGCGATGTTAAAGCGATTATGATTAAAGACGGCCGCGCCGAGGTAATAGAGGATAAATGTGTTCTGTGCGGTCACTGTCTCCATGTCTGTCCGCAGTCGGCAAAGACGATGGCCAGTGATCTGGACACGGTAAAATATTACCTGAAGCGGGGAGAGAAGACCGTGGTTTCCCTGGCGCCGGCCTACATGGGATTTTTCCGGGACGGGACTCTGGGACAGCTTCACGATGCGTTCCGTCAGCTTGGGTTTGCGGATGTGCGCGAGACGGCCGAGGGCGCCGCTGCCGTTACGGCAGAATACACGGAGCTTTTAAAGGCGGGGACAATGAAAAACATTATTACCACCTGCTGCCCCAGTGTAAATGACATGATCGAGATCTATTATCCGCAGCTGGTTCCCTATATGGCTCCGGTCGTCTCTCCCATGGTGGCTCACGGAAGGATGTTAAAGAAAGAATATGGAAAAGATACGAAGGTTGTTTTTGTGGGTCCCTGTATCGCAAAGATGAAAGAGGCAAGGGATCCCAGAAACTCCGGCAGCATCGATGCCGTGCTCAATTTTAATGATATTCAGGAATGGATGGAGGAGAAGGGAATCGAGATTTCCAAATGCGAGGATATTCCCTTTGAGCGACTGAATCCCGGGATCAATCAGATTTACCCCATAACAAGCGGCGTTATTCAGTCTGTGCTGTCCACCAGAGAACAGGAAGATCATTACCGCAAGTTCCACATCCACGGCACGAAAAACTGTCTTGATTTCTGTGAGAGCATGATGGCGGGAGAGATTGAGGACAGCTTCATTGAGATGAATATGTGTATGGGCGGCTGCGTCAACGGTTCTGCTCCGCTTGAGAGAAATGTATCCCGTTTCCGGGTAAAGATAGATATGGAGGAAATGATTCCGAGAGAGCCGGCTGCAAAGGGAGATCTTGCCGCGCGGACGGAAGACGTAGTGCTTGAAAAGGAATTTGCGGATCATTCTGCGAGAGAGATCATGCCGACGGAGGAACAGATCCGCGAAATTCTTAAGAAGACCGGAAAATACACAGAGGAAGACGAGCTCAACTGCGGCGCCTGCGGATATTTCACCTGTCGGGAGAAAGCCATCGCCGTATTCCAGAAGAAGGCCGAGCTCAATATGTGTATTCCCTACATGCATGAGAGAGCTGAGTCCCTGGCCAATCTGGTTATGGAGACATCGCCCAATGTTGTCCTCATTGTGGATAAGGATATGAAGATTCTGGAATACTCGGCTGTGGGAGAGAAATATTTCGGAAAAACGCGGGCAGAAGCGATACAGATGTATCTGTTTGAGTTCATGGATCCGGCGGACTTTGAGTGGGTTTACGCGACGCACCAGAGCATCCGCGGGAAGAGAGTGACACTTTCTGACTATAAGCTGACAATGCTTATGAATGTGGTATATGTGGAGAAGCGGGATGTGGTTCTGGCGACGCTCATTGATATCACAGAGCAGGAACGCATAGAGCGCGAGGAGTATGAGAAGAAGCTGAATACGGTGGAACTGGCCCACGAGGTTATCCGCAAGCAGATGACGGTTGCGCAGGAAATTGCAGGACTTCTGGGAGAGACGGCGGCTGAGACGAAAATCACACTCATGGATCTGTGCGATTCTCTTCTGGAAGAAGGAAAGGACAAGGACGGCGGGGGAGTGAAATAATATGACAGACAGCGGGATTAAGATAGATATTGCCTACAAGAGCCTCAATAAAAAAGGCGAGGAGCTGTGCGGCGATAAAGTAGAGATCCTTCACACGGCTCATTCCCACATCATGATTCTGGCTGACGGAATGGGAAGCGGCGTGAAGGCAAACATTCTGGCAACGATGACTTCCAAGATTCTGGGAACCATGTTCTTAAGAGGGATCACGCTGGACCGCTGTGTGGAAACCATCGCAGAGACACTGCCGGTCTGCCGTGTGCGTCAGATGGCTTATTCCACCTTCAGTATTCTGGAAGTGTACGATAACGGTGCGGCCTATCTGGTGGAATTTGATAATCCGGGCTGCGTGTTCATCCGGGCCGGGAAGAAGATGGATATTCCCAGAAATACGAGGACGATCGCGGGGCGGGAGATAAATGAATACCATTTTACTGTTCAGAAGGGAGATGCCTTTGTAATTGTCAGCGACGGAGCCATCAATGCCGGGACGGGAGAGCTTCTGAATTTTGGCTGGACCTGGAAGGATGTGGCGGATTTCGCTCTGCGGGCCTACAACCGGACGACCACCGCCATGCATCTGGCGGCCGAGGTAAGCCAGGCCTGCAATGACCTTTACCAGGATAAGCCCGGCGATGACACCACAGTGGCAGTTATGCGGATCGGGGAGAAAAAGCTTGTGAACCTGATGACGGGGCCGGCGGCCAGAAAAGAGGACGATGTCCGTATGGTAAAGGAATTCATGGAAAATGAATCCGCCATAAAATGTGTCTGCGGAGGGACCAGCGCCAATATCGTGGCGCGGGTTCTGGGAAAGAAAGTGGATGTGTCAGTGGACTATGTGCCCGGAGATATACCGCCTATTTCCTATATAGACGGGATCGACCTCGTCACGGAGGGCGTTGTGACGTTGAACCGTGTGCTGAAGCTTCTGGAGAAATATACAAAGGATGATGAGATTGACGAAAATTTCTTCATCGAGCTGGAGGATCCCAACGGCGCGTCCATGGTTGCAAAAGTGCTGATTGATCGGTGTACGGATCTGCATCTTTTTGTGGGTCAGGCTGTCAATGAGGCATATCAGAATCCGGAGCTTCCCTTCGAACTGGGAGTCCGCAAAAAGCTGGTGGAGCGAATCGGAGAGGTAATGGAGAAACTGGGAAAAACAGTGGAGATAACGTATTATTAGACTCATATGTAACAGTTCAGCCATGCATCTTCCTGCCGCTGCGGTTCAGGAGGCCGCTGTGAGATCGTCAGATTCGTAAATTGTCAGGATTTTTATATTTTCAGTCGGGATATTCATAGCTCATCCGGCGCCTTGCGGTTAAAATATGGATAAGACTGAAGCAAATGACAGCAAGTCGCGGGAGCTTACTGCGGATTATGAAAGCCGGCAGCAGGCCTGGCAGAATACAGCATCAGTCGGAAACAGGAGGTTTGTCATGGATAAGAGAACGGGGAGAGTGCTCCGTATTGAAAAAACATCAATTCACGACGGAGAAGGACTGCGGACCGTCGTATTCTTAAAGGGATGTCCTCTGCGCTGCAAATGGTGTTCCACACCGGAGTCACAGCGTATGGATTTTGAGTTTGGCTACGGTATGGATATGACCGTGGAAGAAGTGGTAAAAGAAGTATGCAAAGATGAAATTTTCTTCTTCCATTCCGGCGGCGGAGTGACCATCAGTGGCGGAGAGCCTCTTATGCAGGCGGAGTATATGGCTGAGATTCTCCGGGAATGCCGGGAGCACGGCATTGAGACGGCGGTTGAGACCAGTCTCTTTGCGGAATTTTCAGAGATTGAGAAAGTCCTGCCGCATCTTACGTCCATGTATGTTGATTATAAAATTGCTGACGACGCACGCCATATCTTCTATACGGGCGTTTCCAACAAGCTGATTAAAGAAAACCTGCGCCGGGTCAATGAGGTGTTTGACGGCCCCATCCATGTGCGGATTCCAACCATCCCCACGGTCAATCTGTTCGAGGAAAACATGCGGCAGACGGCGGAATTTATTGCTCCCCTCAATAAGGTAAAGGATGTGGAGCTTCTTCCCTATCACCGCCTCGGCATGGATACATACCGGAAAATGAACCGGGTTTATGAGCTCAAGGATATTGAGACACCGGGCATGGACGAGATGCGGAAAATGGCCCATGTTTTCCAGGAGGTATGTCCCAGACTGGGCGTCAAGATCAAGGGCGAGCCGGTAAAGGAGTAAAACTTAAACAGAGAAGTTTTGATTAAAATAATCAGACCGGAAAAAGCACCGGACATATTGCAATGAATAAAAAGAGTGAATAAAAAATCAAATCAGAAAAGGCAGGGAGCTGTGTGTGAAAGCTCTCTGCCTTTTTTTCGTAGAATACCTTGTTCTATGAAATTTTAGTCTATTATACTATTGTTTTAGCGCTATTTCAATAGAAGTTTCTGTCAAAAACCCCATAAAAAATATTTAGGAATTTATTAAGAATCGATTTTTTCTTACATTTTCACAAAATCTGACACCGGATTCCCGGTTTACATCCCCTGTTTTTTAATCGTTTCTTTCATAGAACAAGGTATTCTACGAAATTTTATGCAATGAGCCATAGCAGCATTTATTATGGAGGGATCTTATGTGGTATGTGCTGAGATGCCGTGAGGGGCAGGAGGAGACAATCATCCGGTCCTGCAGGCAGCATCTGTCAAAAGAGGCATGTGACGAAGTTTTCTCTTTCCGTTGTGAAAGACTGTGGCGCAGAGACGGCGTCTGGAAGCTGATGGAAAAGGAAATGTTTCCGGGCTACGTGTTTGTGGAAAGCCATCAGCCGGGGCTGTTATCGCGGGAGCTTGACCAGTACCGTTCCATTCTTCGTGTAATGGAGGAGGACGGTTATCTGATTTCCGTTTATGAGGACGAGGAAAAAAGCCTCCGGGAGCTCTGCGGGGACAGGCATTATCTGAAAATGTCCTACGGGTACAAGGAAAACGGAGTGGATCACATCACAAAGGGACCTCTGAAGGAGGCAGGCAGCCGGATTATCCGAATCGACTGGCACCGCCGTTTTGCCCAGGTGGAATTTACGGTGGCGAAAAAGCAGGCGATTGTCTGGGCCGGGGTAGGACTGGATGAAAGCGTTCTGGAACGGGATGAGGCCGGCTCAGGAAAACTTCTTTCCACGGCAGTCTGAAAGACGAGTGCCGGATAGAGAAAACGGAAGCTGCAGTTAAGCGGTATCAGGACATCAGGGAGACTTCACAGTTACAGGCTCTGCGATGGCAGGAAAGAAAAACAGTAATAAAAATATAACTTTAGTTGAGAAATGAAAAAGGCAGAAGATCGAGTGTACAGCTATTGAGGCATGCAGGAGAATTCTGTCGGCATACCGATCGGAATTTCCGCAGTTATTTCTATCTGGAAACAGATACGAAAATGCGGTTATTTGTTTGCGACTTTGGAGCTAATGGGCTGCAGAGCTGGCGGAGCCATGTCTTTTTATGCGTGAGCTGGCGTATCGCGCTAATCAGATAGGGGAAAGAAACTTTCTTCTGTCCGATCATGGTACTTGTCTGTTTTTGATCGGAGGATGGAGGTTATTATGTGGTATGTAATTCAGACCGTCACAGGAAAAGAAGAGGAACTGACTGACATGATGAATACCATGCTGGAACGGGATCTTTACCGGGACTGCTTCATCATCCAGGCAGAATGGATGAAACGTCTCGGGGGACAGTGGCGGACACAGGTCCGGCCTCTTTTCCCGGGTTATGTATTTGTGGATTCCGAGCAGCCGGAGGAGTTGTTTTTTTCATTGAAGCGGGTTCCCAGATTCTCACGAATTATCGGAAACGGAAGATTTGAATTTACTCCGGTGGAGGAAAGCGAAAAGAAGTTTCTGGAAACGCTGATGTGGGGTGGTGCTTCTGGGAAGGGAAATGGAGAAAATGGCTATCTGATTCGGCGCAGCCTCATTGACACGACAGAAGATGGAAAAATATCCGGAATTCATGGAGCGCTTCGCCTTTTTAAGGATCAGATAGAGCGGATCAGCCTTCACAAACGGTATGCGGTGGTAAGAGTGAGATTCCTGCAGAGAGAGCAGACGGTTCTTCTTGGGATAAGGCTCGGGAAGGATGAAAATGTGGGAACAGGACAATAAAAAGAAAAAGTATATATAAGTTTAGGTATAGAAACGGAGATTGGATATGGCTTTTGTTGAAATGAGCTGCATTATTCTTTTCCGTTTTTTTATGGAAGGTAAGTAAAACGATGGATAAGAATAAGTATTTAACAGATGTGAGATTTAAAAATATAGAGCCTTTTAAGGATAAAATATGGCTTTCTTCTCCAACAATGCACGGCGATGAGCAGAAATGGGTGGATGAAGCCATCCAGACAAACTGGGTATCCACAGTGGGAGCAAATATCGATGAAGTGGAGCGTATGGTTGCAGAAAAAGTCGGGCGCAAATATGCGGTAGCACTGTCTTCAGGTACTGCGGCTTTACATTTAGCAGTCAAGTTATGTGGAGAAAAGCTGTATGGTCAGTCACGAATTGGTCATGGCGTTTTGGAAGGCAAAAAGGTGTTCTGCTCCGATATGACTTTTGATGCCACTGTAAATCCGGTGGCATATGAAGGCGGGGAGGCTGTTTTCATTGATACGGAGTACGATACCTGGAATATGGATCCCGAGGCTTTGAAAAAGGCATTTGAAATTTATCCAGACGTAAAACTGATTGTAGTTGCTCATTTATATGGAACACCCGGAAAGATTGATGAGATTAAAGCCATCGCGGATAAACATGGCGCTTTGATTGTAGAGGATGCTGCGGAGTCATTTGGAGCGACGTATAACGGAATCCAGACAGGAAAGTTTGGGGATGTATCTATTCTCTCGGCAAATGGAAATAAAATCATAACCGGATCCTCCGGAGGTTTTCTTCTGACGGATGATTTGGAATGGGCAAACAAAGCCAGAAAGTGGTCTACACAGAGTCGGGAAAATGCCCCGTGGTATCAGCATGAGGAGCTGGGCTATAACTATCGAATGAGCAACATCATTGCCGGCGTATTGCGGGGCCAACTTCCCTATATGGAAGAACATATCGCACAGAAAAAGGCAATTTATGAAAGATACAGGGAAGAATTGAAAGACCTGCCGGTAACTATGAATCCCGTAAAACTGAAAGGTGTGGATATCGAAGCAAATTACTGGCTGAGCTGCATTTTAATTAATAAGGAAGCAATGTGCAGGCAGGTGCGGGGAGAACAGGAAAGTCTTTACATAAGTGAATCTGGGAAATGTTGTCCGATGGAAATACTGGAAGCATTAGCTGTCTTTAATGCAGAAGGAAGGCCCATTTGGAAACCGATGCATATGCAGCCGATTTATCGGATGAATGGGTTTGTGACCAGAGAGGGGAATGGAAGAGGGCAGACGAATGCGTATATAGAAGGCTCTGGAGTTGAGGTTGGGGCGGATATTTTTGAGAGAGGGTTGTGTTTGCCGAGTGATAATAAAATGAAAGCGGATGAACAGCGACGAGTAATCAAAATTGTGAAAGGATGTTTTGGGTAGAGATGCAGGAGAAGGATTTGAACGGCGTCAGAAAGAATTGGCTTGCGTTGGCTATGATAAACATGACATCGCTTTTTTTTAAATTTGCAAATAATATTCTAAACAAAAAGAAAACGAAAAGATCAGGTAAATTGAATATAAATAAAATAGAAAAAGATTTTCGTGGAGTTTCGGTAGAACGTACAGTGACGATTTATGAAAAATATATAAAAAGAATAATGGATATAGTATGTGCGCTATTAGCTTTGGGAATATTTTGGTGGTTGTATATTGTTGTCGCTTTGATGGTGCGAATGAAACTTGGAGTACCAGTTGTTTTTAAACAGATACGGCCTGGAAAAAATGAAAAATTATTTATGCTTTACAAATTTCGGACTATGACTAATGAAAAAGATGAAGATGGGAATCTGCTTCCAGATGAGGTGCGGCTGACGGCATTTGGTAGGGCTTTACGTAGAACCAGTTTGGATGAGTTGCCGGAGGTAATTAATATTTTGAAAGGAGAAATGAGCGTTATCGGTCCAAGACCACAGTTAGTTAGGGATATGGTATTCATGACAGATAAGCAACGGAAACGACATGATGTTCGACCTGGCCTATCTGGACTTGCCCAAGTAAATGGAAGAAATGGTATTGATTGGGAAGAGAAACTTGAGTGGGATCTGAAGTATATCCAGAAAATTACATTTTGGGGAGATTTGAAAATTATTTTTCGGACGGTATTGAAGGCATTTTTGAGGCAGGAGGGAATTACAGATGGGAAAATGGCAACAGCGGAAGATTATGGAGATTATTTGTTAGAAAAAGGGCAAGTTGAAATGGAAGAATATATGAGTAAACAGATACAAGCCAAAAAGATTTTAGGATTTAAAGATGATGGTATAAGCATAGATAAAATAAATAGAAATGAGCATATTCCTTTTTCGGTCGTGATGTCTGTTTATAAAAATGATATTCCGGAATTTTTTGATCGAGCTTTAGCGAGTATTACAGAAGACCAGACAGTTGTACCCAATGAAATTGTTCTGGTAGTTGATGGCCCAGTGAGTAAAGAAATTGACATAGTACTAGAAAAATATGCGAAGAAGTACAATATATTCAATATAGTACGACTTGAAAAAAATGCAGGCTTGGGTAATGCATTAAAAATAGCAGTTAACAAAGCAAAATATGATTTGATAGCGCGAATGGATAGTGATGATGTTTCTGTTCCTTCAAGATTTGAGGAACAATTAAAATTCTTTATATTTAATTCTGATGTAGACATTGTTGGAGGCGACATCACTGAGTTTATTGGAAAAGAAAGAAATATTGTTGGAAGACGCATTGTTCCAATGGCAAACCTTGAAATAAGAGAATACATGAAAAAAAGATGTGCTATGAATCATGTGTCAGTTATGTATAAGAAATCAGCAGTTCTAGAGGCCGGGAGTTATCAAGACTGTTTTTGGAATGAAGATTATTATTTATGGATAAGAATGTATTTAAATGGAGCAGTTTTTGCAAATACAGGTACGGTGCTTGTAAATGTAAGAGTAGGAAAGGATATGTATCAACGCAGAGGCGGAATAAAATATTTTAAAAGTGAAAAAAGATTACAAAACTACATGCTACAACATCAAATGATAGATTACATAACATATGTTGACAATATAATAAAGCGTTTGATAATTCAAGTAATTGTGCCTAATAGATTACGTGGATGGCTTTATATGAATTTTGCGAGGGAAAAGAAATGGAATATGCACTAGGTTTAGTTAGCGTAATTATACCAACGTATAAACGTTCTGAAAAATTAGTAAGAGCTATAGAAAGTGTACTCAATCAAACATATAGAAACTTAGAGCTATTGCTAATTAATGACAATGATCCCGAAGATGAATATACAGCAGAGTTAAAATTACGGACAGTAAAATACAGTTGGGACAAAAGATTTCATTTAATTATGCAAACTAAACATGTCAATGGAGCTGTTGCACGTAATTATGGGATCAGACAAGCTAAAGGAGAGTATATTGCTTTTTTAGATGATGATGATTGGTGGGATCTTCAAAAGTTAGAAAAACAAATTGAAGTATTAAAAGGATTAGATGAAACTTGGGGAGGAGTTTCTTGTAAATTTGTTCTATATAATGAAAATGAAAAAATTATTGGTAAAACATTAAAATACAGAGATGGATATATATATTTAGACATCTTAAAACTATTATCTGATGTTGCTACGGGTACTTTACTACTGCGTCATAAAGCACTTGATCAAACAAGATTGTTTGATGAAAATTTAACAAGACATCAAGATTTGCAGTTATTAATTGACTTTACATCAAAATTTAAGCTTATGGAGGTAGATAAATATCTTCACTGTGTTGATGTGTCTGATTCAAGCAACCGCCCTAATACAAAAAATATAATACAATACAAAAAGGCATTATTTAAATCAATAAAACCTGTAATATGTTCATTAACTACCGCTGAAAAGAAATGTGTATACGCAATGCACAGTTATGAAATAGGATATATATGTTTAAAAAATGGAGATATAAAAAATGGGATTATATATTGTTTAGCTATATTTTCAAGCCCTTATGCATTCATATGTTCGCTTAGGAAAACCATAAATAAGATGATACAAATAGTACACTGTTAAATTATCTTAAATATTATTAGTGAATTTTATTGTTGTGCTACTAATGTTAAAGAAGAGTGTTATTTTACGAAAATACTAGTCCGTTATGAAGTAAAATAATTTCAAAAATAAAAAAGTAAAGAATCATTAGTGACTATTTCAAAAGCTTAGAAAAGGAGATTGAAAATAAGTGTAATATCTGTTGAAATATTATTAATAAAACATATAATATTTAGTTGAAATGGATAAAGAGTAATTGTTTTTGCATAATTTTTAACTACTCATACATGAGGATTTAGTTAAAAGAGAAATGGAAATTAGGCAAATCTGCTCTTATGTCTGAAAAAGTAGAATATAAAATAAAGGGTTATGCGGTTTAAGAAGTTAACTTTTCTAGGAATAATTTGAAGTGGGGGTTCTATGCAATAAGATGCTAGATCTTTATGATGTAACAAAGGTGGCAGTATCGCATCTTAGTTGAGTGCTGCTTGGTGCGTTTTACATTGAAAGTCTGTTTTCTCATGTTTAGTGGAATGTTCTTCCAACGTTCGGGCATTGAGTTCCTTTTTCCATTCTTTACTGTTGCAGGAGGGAAGTTAATAAGCTTTGGGGTATCTTTCATAGCTGTATAAGTTGTTTTTTCATATTTTTAGTAAAAAGGAATCTGCAAACCTTATATTTACTGGTTTAAAGATTATAATATATAGGGAGGAAATTGTGATTGAAAAAAATAGCAATAATAATAGTGACATACAATCGACCAAATGAAGTAAAAAGAGCAATAGTGTCATGTATGCCATTAGATGAAAAAGATGTTGAGTTGATAGTATGGGATAATCATTCAAATAAACAGAATAGGGAAAAGGTTGAATCATTTTGTAATGATTATAAATTTCCGATTAAATATTTTTATTCGGAAAACAATTTGGGACCAGGGGGCGGGAAAAATGCTGCATGGCTAAAAAGTAATGCGGAATATGTCTTTATCATGGATGATGATGCAGTTATAGGGACTAATGATTTTTTTGACAAATTAATATCTTATATGGATAAGCATACAGAAGCAGGAGCTGCCTATGTGAACATATATGAACCAGCAACAAAGCACAATTATAATTGTAAAATAAAAATAGAGGAAGAGAATATTGTAAAACCATTAGCGTTTGTTGGAGGAGGGCATGTGATAAGAAAAGAGATTTTTCCACAAAAAAATTTGTATCCTAGCAATTTTATGTTTGGGGCGGAAGAATTATATGCGTCTCTTATAATTTGGGATGCTGGCTACGAAATACATGAAATTGAAAATTTACAGGTACTGCATCTTCCAACTGCGAATAATAGAGTTTTAGGGAAAGAAAGAGATAAAAATATTTTAATTGCTTCATTTTTAGTTAAAACTTTTTTGTATCCTAAATCGCTTCATTTGATTTGTTACTTGTTATTGAGAGTAAAATTAATCAAGAATCAAATTTCATGGAAACAATGCAAAGCGCTTATTATAGACTATCAGAATTTCATTGCAGAAAGTAGGATTTCGGCAAATACTATTTTGTGGCTAATACAAAAATATGGGATAAAGAATGTTTTATAAATCACATAGGGATTGGAAGTTTACAGAGATGCAATTTAAATTGAAATATAAAAAAACAATAATTGACATGTTAGTGACAATATTATTAACACTATGTATATTTGCACCTGAAATTCGTTTTTTGCCATATTATACATGGATTTTATCTCTTATTGGGTGTTGCATATGTTTAAAAAGGCAATTTAGATCATATATTGGTTTTTTGAATAAATCTAATATATATTTTTGGCTGCATATATTATTAGCTATGATAATTGTATTAATTCCACCGTTAGTCCATCAAACTAATGACTATTCTTATTTGATAATTATTTTTGGTATAGTTACTACATCGTTTAGAAGTATACTTTTAATATATATATTATATAGAATTGATAGAAAGAAAATTTTTGAAAATTATTGCTTTTTTTTTATTAAGGGATGTTGTGTTTATGTTTTATTTACTTTGATATTTATTTGTTTTCCAAAATTTAAAGATTTTTGGTGTACTGATGTGCTAACATCGGTATATGAAACAGATTATTATTATTATATTTTTCGATATAGTCTAAATGGTTTTGCAGGATTTTCTGCAGCATCTATTATGTCATTCGGATGTATTATTTCTGGTTATATTATAGCAAATGAAAAAAAATTGAATATATATCATATTGTTCAATTTATTTTAATAATAACGGGTTGTTTTTTTTATGGGCGTATTACAATATTTGGTATTATATTGGGAATGTTGTTAGT
This sequence comes from uncultured Lachnospiraceae bacterium, assembly GCA_944384125.1. Taxonomy (GTDB): domain Bacteria; phylum Bacillota; class Clostridia; order Lachnospirales; family Lachnospiraceae; genus Otoolea. The sequence continues at coordinate 20,731 of CALWSF010000099.1, forward strand.
TTTTTCGCAAAAATCAAATGCATATAAAAATTTTAAGTTGATTTTAATTATTATGACAATCTTTATGATGTTAATATTATTATTAAATTATTTAGCTAGTATAAGTGATGAATTTTTTTATTGGAGGAAATGGGCATTTGCTATTTTAGATCAAGTATTTGTCAAGCATAATGTCACAGATTATTCAGTGGTACATATGTTTGAAGATATGTATTTTTTACCTGATGTAAAAACTTTAATTTTGGGAGATGGCTATTATACAGATCCGTTTACTGGAAAATATTATATGAGTACAGATGTGGGATTTATGAGAGTTATTCTGTATGGGGGTGGTGGTTGTATATGTATTTTATTCGGAATGCTTATATTTTTGATATATAAAACTTATGTTAGAACAGAAAGTAAACTTAGAAAGAGATTATTTATATTCACTGCGGTTTTATGGATGATATTAGAGATGAAAGGTGAAAGTTATCAACGAATAATAATGTTGGTATATCCATTATTTTTGGTTACTTTAAGTGAAGTCAAAAACTATTGTATAAATTTCAAACAAGGAGAATAATTTGGAACTAATAAGTGTAATAATGAGTATTTATAATGAAAAATTTATATGGGTTTCACAAGCGATAAATTCAATTTTAAATCAAAGTTATAAAAATTTTGAGTTAATTATAATTGTTGATAATCCTGATTTAGATAAAAATATTTCTGAATATATAGAAAAACTCTCGCGTGAAGATTCTAGAGTAATTCTCATAAAAAATTTACGGAATTATGGCTTAGCATATTCTCTAAATGTAGGAATACAAAAAGCTCATGGTAAATATATTGCTAGGATGGATGCAGATGATATTTCTATGCCGGAGCGAATAGAAAAACAAGTTGAGTTTTTGGAAATGAATCCAAATATTTCATTAGTTGGAACTGGAAGATATTATTTAACAGAAAGTGGAGAGATCAATATGGAGTACTCAGACATTCCCGTTGAGCCTGAAAAAATCAAAAAAATTCTCCCGATATTTAGCTGTATTATACATCCTACTATTATGATAAGAACTGATGTCTTGAAAACTGTTGGTGGATATAGGAATTTTAGACAAAGTCAGGATTATGATTTATGGTTACGATTGTTGTCTGCGGGATATAAGATGGCGAATCTTAATAGTCCATTGATTCAATATAGGTTAAGAAGTAGCAGTATTTCAATAAAAAAACCGTATTTACAATATAAAACTGCCTGCTATGAACGCAAACTTTATAAGATGCGATTAAAAAATACTTGTGATGATTTTACAATAGATAATCTAGAAAAGTATTTAATGAAACATAAAGCATATGATCTAATGAAAAACAAGAAATATGTTTTAGCATTAAATTTATTAAATTCAGGAATCCATGATTTAAAATATAAAAGAATTAAAGGCTTATTGAAATTTATACAGGCCTTTTATTTTTTTCCCGAAAGTATGGGGATGCTCTATAATAAAACAAGGGGAGTTATGATTAATAGGTAATATGAGAACGAAAAAAGCTTTTTTAAATACAGGAACAGCACTTGTTTATCAAATTATTGCTTTAATTAGTGGATTGATTGTTCCAAGATTAGTTCTTCAATATTATGGGTCGGAAGTTAATGGGGTAATGTCTTCTGTGTTACAGTTTATGAATGCAATTGGAATTTTAAATATAGGAATTACAGGAGCAGCAAGAGTCGTATTATATAAATCATTAGCAAATGATGAAAAAAAAACAACTAATAATTTAATGACAGCTGTTATTATATATATGCATAAGGTGGCTTTTATTTTAATTTTGTATATTATTTTTCTTGCAATAATTTTCCCTTATATTTCCAATACTTCGGTATCAAAAAAAATAATTATTTTATTAGTTTTGGTTATTGGATTAAATAAATTTTTTGAGTTATTTCTTGGACAGCCATATAGAATTTTATTACAGGCTGATCAAAAACATTATGTGGAAAATATTTTTACATCAATATTTTGTATAATCTATACTTTTGTATCTGTAATAATGATAGAAAACAATGCGTGCATTATTAGTGTTAAATTTGTTTCATCTGTAATTTCGTTAGGGATATTTTTAGGAATTTATACATATGTAAAAAAAAATTATAGAATATATAAAATAAAAAATTATGATAAAAATATTTTGAGTCAAAAGAAGGCGGCAGCAATACATTCAGTGGCAAATCTCATACATCAGAATTCAGATTTAATTATTTTGACTGTATTTGAATCTATGAAAATAGTTTCTATTTATACTGTATACTACTATATAATTGGTCAAATCAAAGCACTTTTTAGTTCGTTCACATCTAGTCTAGAGGCTGGGTTAGGAAATGTATGGGCAAAGAAAGAATATAAAATTTTAAATCGTACATTTCGTATCTATGAATGGTTTACATATGTATTTGTTATTGTTGTATTTTCTTGTGTAATTAGTCTAATTCTTCCTTTTATTTCGTTATATACTAAGGGGGTCAATGATATAAATTATATACTCCCTGTTCTAGCTATTTTAATTGTAATAGCAGAATCTGTATATTGTATTAGAACTCCATTTATTTCTTTGATATACGCGGCAGGAAAATATGAGGAAACCCAAAATATAGCTGTTTTAGAAGCTATATTTAATATGGGGATTTCTTTGATTTGTGTTTGGAGATTGGGAATAAATGGTGTTATTATTGGAACAATTTTTGCAAATATTATAAGAACAAGTTATAGTATATTTTATTGTTCAAAAAGGTTGCTGGATAGAAACTTAAAAGTTGTAATAAAGGATGTAAGCTGGACAATAATAATGATGATTTGTATAATAACTTGTCAAAATGCTATATTAAAGATACTTGGTAATATAGATTCTTGGTCTAAATGGGTTATTGGAGGAATATTAAGTTTTGCAATTTCTTTACTATTTACTATTGCCTCCAGTTTTTTATTTTATAAAAAGGAAATGTATTATTCATATGAATTGATTAAACCTTTATTAATGAGAAAATAGATGTCCATAATTATCTAAAATATGAATATAAATTGGATTATTTTGTTTTGTTTAGCTGTAGGATTAGCAAGTGATGGTAAAATATCGTGATTAATAAAATATTCTAAAAGTTACATTATATATATTTCAGAAAAAATTAGATTTAAATAATTCTTAAATTTTTATAGATATGGATTTTGATTTTGTCCATTTTTCATATTCTGAAAAATGGACAAAATCAAAATCCATCTGCTATGCGAATAAAATCAAATCATTATATAAAAAATTACCTTTCCATATATAATAGGGGAGTTTCAGGACACTATTATAATGGAAAGGTAATTTCATGGTAAAGCAAGTGATTTCGCTTGCGGTATACGAAGTGAATGTTTAAATATCACATTATCTTTACCAGTAAGTGTAGAAGAAAAGTTTGTAATCAATACAAAAACGCTCTGTGTAATATACTAAAACAATTATTCAGTTATAAAGGTGTGGAAATATTGGAATGATATTTAATGCCAGATCATGTGCATACGCAGGTAAGTATGTCAACTAAGATTAGCATGTCATCATTTACGGGATATTTAAAGGGAAAAAGTATATTAATGATGTTTATAAAAGGCACGCAAATTTAAAGTATAAGTTTGAGAACCATTTTCTGGCCATAAGGATATTATGTGAGCACAGTAGGGCTATACGAAGTTACTATAAAGAAGTATATAGAAGAGCAGGAAAAGACAGATATTACATAGAATAAATTCATTTAAGAAGAATCGAAAATCCGCCAGATTTTTGATATTATCAATCCATGGAAAGGCAAGAATGCAATATGACAATTTGTTTAAAGAAGCATTGAAATTCGCTGAATGAATTGGAATAAAAACAGTGGACGCTTAGTTATATATATTACATTCTGTCTGAAGGGAAAACCAATTGAAAAATATAGAGCCGATATGTATTGTGACAGTGGTTATAGATGGATGTTTAAGGGATTTGCAAAATGGCGCATCTAAGAACTAAAAATGAAAGGAGAAATGTAATGAGTTGAATAAACTCATTATGCAATATTTTTGTATGAGATATTTAAACGGAATAAAATATTATTTAAAAAACCCAGAGAGCTTGCTATTGAGGTTGGCAAGCATAGGGATCCTTAAAATGGATGATAAAAAATATGTATGCATGTTGTATAAGGAAAAAATGGGATGTGAGTTATCGTTAACATCCCCACAACTATTTAATGAAAAGATACAGTTTCTTAAACTGTATGACAGAAATCCGCTTTATTCGCGACTAGTAGATAAATACAAAGTTAAGAAATGGATTGCAGAGAAAATTGGACAAAAATATGTGATTAGGACATTAGGAGTATGGGATTCATTTGATGATATTGATTTTAATAAATTGCCAAATCAATTTGTTTTGAAATGCACACATGATTCTGGTGGAGTGGTTATTGTTAAAGATAAAAAACATTTTAGTAAAGCTAATGCAAAAAAAATATTAGAGAAAAGTTTGAAAACTGATTATTATTTGTTGGGGAGAGAATGGGCATATAAGAATGTGAGAAGAAGACTTATTGCAGAAGAGTATGTGTATGATAATTCTGTTAGCGATCTGAGAGATTATAAGGTATTTTGTTTTGATGGAAAAGCCAAATATATTCAAGTAGATATAGACAGACATTCAAATCATAAACGAAATATATATGATACAGAATGGAATTATATTGATGCACAAATTGAATATCCAACGGATAAAAATTATATTATTGAAAAACCTGAGTGCCTGAATGAGTTGATTGAATTGGCTGAAACTATAGCTGATGGCATACCTCATGTTCGAACTGATTTTTATATTATTGGTAATAAAATATTGTTTGGAGAAATGACTTTCTATCATGGGAACGGATTTGAAAAAATTCAGCCTCGTGAATTTGAGATTACATTGGGTAACAATATAGATTTAAAGAAAGTGTATAGGTAGCAAAATGAAAAATAGAATTTTAAATAATGTAGTTTTATTGAGCCAAATGCCGATAGAAAATAGAGGCTATGTTAATGAGAAAGAAGTGCAGCGAGTTGTTGTTGAAAGTATTGAAAAGTACTTTAGAATTTCTTTTGGAAAGAGAATAGAAGAATGTATAATGCCAAATGATTGTGTTATTATTAAACCTAATTTTGTGTCCGAAATGAATTTTAATGTTAGTAGGGATGGAAAAGAAATGGAGAATCCTAATGATTGTTTTATAACTAACATTACCGTAATAAAGGCTATTTTATTGGTTTTAAATAGAGTAAAAGGTTTGAAGGTAAAAATGGTCGAATCCCCTATGCAGTTTTGTAAAATCGATGAAATACTTACAAGTGATTTTTGGACTGAAATTACAAATTCTTTTGATGGGGAAATTGAATTTGTAGATTTAAGAAGGACTGTTATAACACTTACGAAGGAAGGAATGGTTGCAAGTCGTCAAATTGACAGGAGGAAAGTGGAAGATTACATTGACTTCGATCTTTGTACTGACAGCATGCATTTAAAAAATGAAAAGTATGTAAAAAAATTTAGAGTTACAGATTATCCTCCAAAAGAAATGTTAAATTTTCATGGAAAAGGCAAACACACATATAGGATTGCAAAAGAACTGATTGAAGCAGACTGGATAATTAGTGTTCCAAAATTAAAAACACATATGAAAGCAGGAATAACCGGTGCAATGAAAAATTTTGTGGGTGTTGTTGGAAATAAAGAATGTCTTCCGCATCACATAAAAGGCTCCCCATGTTCTCACGGTGATTGCTATAAAGATTTTTCGCTCTTTAAATGTATTGCAGAGAATTTACTTGATTATGCAAATGGATTTTTAGTAGACAATGAGAAAAAATATTTACGATATCGTCATTTAGCAGCCAAGGCACTCGCATTGAATTATAGATTATTTAAAAATGAGGATGTTGCAGGAGCGTGGTGGGGAAATGACACAATATGGCGAACTGTTCATGATTTGAATGTAATAATGTATTATGGAAAATTAGATGGATCATTTTCGTCAGAGCCAGTACGTAATGTCATTACAATTACTGATGCAATTGTATCAGGTGAGAAGGAAGGGCCAATGCGACCATGGCCAGTGTATACCAATGCTATAACGATTGGAAGTTCTACCTATTGTACTGACTTAGTTAACGCTGCGTTAATGAAGTTTGACGGAGAATATATTTTTCATTTAAATGAAGTAAAAAATAAGTGTAAATATCCATTGGCTGATTATCAAAATAATGTAAGTGTATTTCATGACGAAAAAATTATTACAATAAAAGAAGTGCATGATATTTACGGTCAGTTGCATGAAGCAGCTTCAGGATGGAAGGATAAATTGAATTGATAACACTCTTTTTCAACATAGTTTAAAAGAAGGTGGGGCAAGTTGCTAAAAAAAAACTTAATCGAAATAATAAGATTTTTTATGTTTAGCTTTTGGAGTATAACACACAAGCTTGAAGATAAAATACTATTTTCAAGTTTTAACGGAAAGCAATATTCGGATAATCCAAGGGCTATTTGCGAGAAGATGCATGAACTATACCCAGAGTATGAGTTGGTGTGGTATTTGTCAGGAGATGTAAAATATAATATTTTGCCCGACTATGTCAGGGTTGTTAATGGAAAATTTAGAAATTTTATATTAGAATTAGCAACTTCAAAATGTTATATAACAAATACACAAATGGGCGAAGGTATTTTTAAGAGACGAAAGCAAGTATTTGTTCAAACGTGGCATGGTGATGTTGTGCCTAAAAAAGTATTATTATCTGTGGATAAAAAAATTACGGTAAAGGATCGAAAATTGACGGATATATGTATAGCGGGCTCAGATATTGGTGCAGCTGTATATAGGAAGTCATTTGATTTTGATGGTATAATTTTTAAATCGGGAATGCCAAGAAATGATAGTTTAATTAACAAAAGTTCAAAGATTGATGTTTGTGAGATTTTTGGAATAGATAAGAATAGTACGAAAATATTATTATATGCTCCCACATTTAGAGATAATGGTAATAGTAATTTTGGTGTTGATATAAAAAGGACACTTGATTTGTTAGAGCGCAACAACGAGAAATGGATTTGTTTGAGTAGGAGTCATGTAAATTCTGGAATATTAGAATGGCAGAAGGATAATAGAATTGTAGATGTTTCTATGTATCCAGATATGGCAGATATATTACTAGTATCCGATATGTTAATTACAGACTATTCTTCAAGTCCAGGTGATTTTGTGTTGACTGGTAGGCCAGTTGTTCTTTGTCAATTTGACTATGATAAATATGAAGCCGAATGTAGAAAATTTGAGTTTGATTTTATAGAGGCTGGATTTATAGTGGCAAGAACTGTAGAAGAGTTTGAGGATATAATATTAAATTATACAACAGAAAACTATGAAAAATCAGATAAGAAAGTGGTTGCTTACTTTAATATTGTTTCAAATGGTAATGCTTCGGAAAATGTATGTAATGAAATTAAGAAAATTATGAGAATAGTAGGAGAAAAATAAGTTGGGAGTCACTAATATGTTCGAAAAGATCATATATAAAATGTGGTACGATGTACGTTTAGAGTGATGTCGAGAGTTATGTGTTATAGTAAATTCTCGGCGGACTGTGGTCAAAATCTTTACACATATGGGAAAACTAAAATGTAGAAATTTGAAAAAAACTGTGTTAGGGACAATGAAACTACAAAGAATGGAGTATAGATACAACTGTATGGAAAAATATCTATTTGTAATCATGTATCGATGACAGGAAAAGGTGTTATAGCGTCTGATGGTTCAGTTGTGTGTAATGTCATCAAGGAAGATTATGCTATAGTTGTGGGAATTCCAGCAAGAATAATAAAAAACTACAATAATGTAGTGGTAGTAAAGGAGAATTATCATGACACCAAGAAATGCGATAATCCTAGCAGCAGGAAAATCGAATAGATTTGCACCATTTACATATGAAAAACCCAAAGGGTTATTCTGCGTAAAAGGTAAAATCTTAATTGAAAGGCAAATTGAACAATTAAAGGAAGCCGGGATAAATGACATTTATGTAGTTGTAGGTTACATGAAGGAAAAATTCTTCTATCTTGAGCAGAAGTATGATGTGAAGCTGATTGTAAATAATCAGTTTGGTAAAAAGGGAAATCTTTTTTCACTCTATGTGGCTAAGGACTATTTTTCTAATACTTATATTTGCTGTGCTGATCATTACTTTGCTTCAAATCCGTTTCTTAATGACAATACAGACAATAAATCATATAGAGCATGTTCTTTTCAGCAGGGCAAGTTTAGAGAGTTTGCTGTAACAGTATCAGATGCTGATGTTATTACAGGAATGGCTGTTGGTGGTAAAGATTCGCTTGCTATGGTTGGGCATGCATATATGAATGAGAAGTTTAGTTTAGTATTTAGAACACTGATGGAAAGTGAAATCAATGACTTTGGTGTAGCTAATATGTTCTGGGAAGAGTTTTATGCAAAGCATAATAAAAAACTCACATTGTATGCAAAAAAGTTTGAAGCTGATGATATATTGGAGTTTGATAGTATTGATGAACTTCGGTCATTTGATTCAGAGTTTTTCCTTAATGTCGATTCTGAAATAATCACAAATATTTGTAATGTCCTTCATTGTAATCCAAATGAGATAGAAAACATTTCTGTTATCAATGCAGGGCTTACAAATGTATCTTTTGCGTTTGATTGCAAAAGTATAAAATATGTATATCGTCATCCAGGGGGAACTGCAGGAAACCTAATTGATCGTCAGGCAGAATTATATTCACAGATGATGGCTAAAGAGATTGGAATCGATAAGTCAGTTCTTGATATATCTCTTTCTGGGTGGAAGATTTCTTATTATGTAGAAGAAGCAAAGAACTGTGATTATGAAGAAGACCATACAGATATGAAGCTAAATGCTGATGATCAGCTTGCAATCTCTATGGATTACCTTCATATGCTTCATAAAGTTCCAGTTGATGATGAGAGTATCAGATTATTTGCTAAGAAGTATAATATTGGGAACGATTTTGTTGTTAAAGAGTTTGATGATGTTGAAGAAGGAAAAAAACTTATGCGAATTGCATCATCAACCAAAGGAAATCTTATCAGAGAATTCGCTATTGAAATTGAAAAGGCTGAAAAGCTTTATAAATATGTAAAAGAAGATGCAAAGAGATTAGGCTATAGGAAAGTTCTGTGCCATAATGATACATATGCTCCAAACTATTTAATTGATAAGAATGGCAATATCTTTCTTATTGATTGGGAATATGCAGGTATAAACTATGGTGTTAATGATATAGCTTGTATTCTTTGCAGATATGATTGGTCTGATGAACAGGTAGAGAGATATCTTAGAGTTTATGTTGGACATGAGTTAGATGTTGATGAACGTCGATATTATTTTGCATTCATTGCTATCTGTGCGTTCTATTGGTTTGGTTGGGGACTTTATAAAGGTTCTGTTGGAGATGATGACGGCTTCTTCTTCCTTCCAGCTTATAGAAACTTTGTGAGATATGTTGATAAAGCAATTGAAAGCTATGAGGGTTAAGAGATGATCACGGCAATTATTTTAGCAGGTGGTGTTGGCTCTAGGGTAAGAGCTGATAAACCTAAACAATTTATAGAAGTATTAGACAAACCAGTACTTGCGTATACTATAGAAATATTTGAGAATCATCCAGAAGTTGATGCTATCGAGGTTGTTTGTCATAAGTCTTGGAAAGGCTATCTTGAAGAAATGATTGGCAAATATGAATATAGAAAAGTTACATGGATTACAGATGGTGGAGATACTTTCCAAGATTCTGTTATGAATGGTGTCAATAATCTTAAGAGTAAAATTAGTTTGGATGACTATGTTCTTATTCATTATGGAGCCGCACCGTTTACTTCTAAAAGAATTGTGACTGATGTTATTAGAGTTATGAAAGAAAAAGATTCTGCTGTTACAGCAACACCATGCTATCAGTTACTTGGAACTATGAATGGTAAAACAAGTAATGCGTGGGTAGACCGTGACAAGTTTACACAGATTGCTTGTCCCTATGGATTTAGATACAAATATTTATTAGATGTATATAAGAGAGCAGAAGAGCAGGGATTGATTGGTATTATTGATCCTCATACTACAAGTCTTATATATGCTCTTGGCGATAAGCTGAATCTTGCTTATGGAGATCAGACTAATATTAAGATTACTACTAAAGAAGATTTTGATATGTTTGAAGGTTATGTGTTGATGAAGCGGAGGAAATGTGGTTTATTATAAAGCAAATTAAGTAATTTTAAAAAGGAATAGACTTTTATTGATATGATTGGATTAGAATACTAAGTGATAGTCTTTGGAAGTAAATTAAAAGAGAAGCGAAGAACGAGAAAATAGTAAAATATTTTTAAAAATAGATGTGATGTTTGTTGCAGGTAAACTGCTTGATATTATTATTAACATTACAAAAAATGAACTATATTTGAATAGTAAGTAGATGTAAGAATATAACGATTCAATTTAATAAAGAAGCAATAAAATTCTTATGAAATTGGTATATAAGCTACAACTTACTTAGTTAGGTATACGTATTACACGTTTATAATGTCTGATTAAAATTTCCTTTTTGTATGGACATGATTACGAATTCTCCCTTTCATATAATTTTAGTATTTTAGATTCATGAAAACTATTTTTAAAAGTGTATTAATTTGTGAGATTATTAAATTATACATGGAGATTAAAAGATTTCAGTTGCAGGAGCACGTAGAAAAAACATAAGTGCTAAGGTTGTAAAAGTTATTTAGAGTAATTATAGAGGAAAGAGAATAAAATGTGATTTAATACGCTTTTGCCATCGAATGATGACAAAGCGTATTTTTTATTATGGGTCGGATAGGCCCAATTGAGTGTGGAAGCGAGTTTCTCAACAGAGAAACGAGCATACACAAAATATCAACCACACGCTTTGTGAGTGCGTGATGTCTGTCATACAAAAAATTACCTTTCCATCTATAATAGAGGTGTCCGAGCCACTATGTAGAGAAAGGAAAGGTAATTTCATGGTAAAGAAAACGAATTCTCTTGCGCATACGAAATGGATATGCAAGCATCATATCGTCTTCACACCCAAGTATAGACGAAAAATTATTTACGATCAATATAAAGAAGACCTGAGGGATATTCTGAAACAGTTATGTAATTATAAGGGTGTTGAGATTCTGGAGGGACATTTGATGCCAGATCATGTACCAATGAGGACACCATAAAGAAATACATTCAAGAGTAGGAGAAGAATGATATCATGATGGATAAATTGAGTGTGAAAGAGTATGAACCCCTTTTTAGGGATAATCGGTAATATGATTGCCCCTTTGAAGGGGCAGCGACGAGCGTAGAGTATAGAGGCTTGAATGAAGCGAAAGCTAGCGCTTTGAGATGTTGGCCTAGTAACAAAGGCTTATAGCTGAAGCGCGAGCCTACCCATTAGATGTGAGTAGTGGTTAATAGAGAGGGAAAAGAGGATATATTATAGGTATGAATTTACAAAATAAGACAATTTTAATTACTGGATCCGCTGGATTCATTGGTTCCAATCTTGTTTTGGAGCTTCTCCGGACTGTTTTTCCGGTTCGTATAATAGGGATTGATAACATGAATTCCTATTATGATGTGACAATTAAAGAATACCGTTTAAATCAGATCAAGTCCATGATGGATTCTCATCCAGAATCCACATGGACTTTTATTAAGGGTTCGATTTCTGACAAGGAACTGGTTAATTCAATTTTTGCAGAGTATGAACCGCAGATTGTGGTAAATATGGCGGCGCAGGCAGGTGTTCGATATTCGATTATGAATCCCGATGCTTATATAGAGTCCAACTTGATCGGGTTTTATAATATCTTAGAAGCTTGTCGGCATTCCTATGACGATGGGAAGTCGGGCGTGGAGCATCTGGTCTATGCCTCATCGTCTAGTGTGTATGGTTTGAACAAGAAAGTTCCGTACAGCACGGATGATAAGGTGGACACGCCAGTGTCACTTTATGCGGCTACTAAAAAAAGCAACGAGCTGATGGCACATGCATATTCTAAACTTTATAACATTCCATCAACCGGTCTGCGTTTTTTTACCGTATACGGACCGGCTGGTCGACCAGACATGGCTTATTTTAGTTTTACGAACAAGTTACTGAAAGGTAAGACTATTGAAATTTTTAATTATGGGAACTGTAAGCGAGATTTTACTTATGTGAATGATATTGTAGAAGGTGTAAAACGTGTAATGTGTGCGCCTCCGGAACGAAAGATTGGGGAAGATGGCCTGCCAATTCCACCGTATAAAATTTATAATATTGGCAATAATCGGCCAGAGAGTTTGTTGGAATTCGTAGATATCCTACAGCAAGAACTGATCCATGCGGGAGTATTATCAGCGGATTATGATTTTGAGACTCATAAAAAATTAATACCGATGCAGCCAGGGGATGTACCAGTAACTTATGCAGATATTAGTGCGTTGGAACGGGATTTTGGGTTCAAGCCAAGTACTAGTTTGCGCGAGGGTCTCAGAAAGTTCACGGAATGGTACAGAGAATTTTATATGGATAGAAGAGATAGATAAGGAGTGTAGAAAATATGAAAATCGCAGTAGCGGGGACCGGCTATGTGGGCTTGTCCATTGCCATTCTGCTGGCACAGCACAATGAAGTGGTGGCAGTAGATATTATACCGGAGAAAATAGAGATGATCAATCAAAGAAAATCACCGATAGAAGATGATTATATAGAGGACTATTTAGTACATAAGGAATTGAACCTTACGGCCACATTAGATGCGGAATCTGCATATAAAGAAGCAGATTTTGTTGTGATCGCAACGCCCACTAACTATGATAGCAAGAAAAATTTTTTCGACACCAGTGCAGTGGAAAGTGTGCTTAGGCTTGTTATTAAATGTAATCCGGATGCTATTATGGTTATCAAGTCTACAATTCCCGTTGGATTTACTGCTCAGATAAGGGAGAAGTATCATTGTGATAATATCATTTTCAGCCCGGAGTTTTTGCGAGAATCAAAGGCGCTCTATGATAATCTATATCCAAGTCGGATCATTGTGGGTACAGATATAGGAAATACACGGCTGGTAAGAGCGGCTAATATATTTGCCAGCCTGCTTCAGCAGGGAGCTGTCAAAGAGAATATTGATACTTTATTTATGGGTTTTACCGAAGCAGAAGCTGTGAAGCTTTTTGCAAATACTTATCTTGCACTTCGCGTTTCTTATTTTAATGAGTTGGATACTTATGCAGAAGTGAAAGGCTTGAATGCTCGCCAGATTATTGAAGGTGTTTGTCTAGATCCGAGGATAGGAGCACATTATAACAACCCATCTTTTGGCTACGGCGGATATTGTCTGCCGAAAGATACAAAGCAATTGTTGGCAAATTATGAAGATGTGCCGCAGAGCATGATGACAGCTATTGTGGAATCTAACCGAATAAGGAAAGATTTTATTGCGGATCGCGTTCTGGAGTTGGCGGGGGGGTATGCTGCTAATAGTGAGTATGATTCAACGAAAGAGAAGGAAGTGTTAATTGGCGTTTACCGTCTGACCATGAAGAGCAATTCTGACAACTTTCGTCAGAGCAGTATACAGGGCGTGATGAAACGTATTAAAGCAAAGGGGGCGATTGTAATTATCTATGAGCCAACGCTAGAAGATGGCAGGACATTTTTCGGTAGCAAGATTGTCAATGATCTGAGAAAGTTTAAGGAGATGAGTCAAGCAATTATCGCAAATAGATATGATGTCTGCTTGGATGACGTGAAAGATAAAGTGTATACAAGAGATCTTTTTGGAAGAGATTAGTTTGTTGACTTGAAAAGGTAAATTCTAGTACACTTTACGGGCGGCGGATAAAAAGTTGGACTTCCTAAGGGCTCCAAAAGAAGCTGAATCAGAATGAGACCATTTCAAGTTGGACTTGTGACAAGGGAGTATCCCAAAGTTTGTGTAAACCTTCAAACTGATGTAAGATAGACTTACCAGTTTGGAGGTTTATTTTATGGCAAGGAAAAAAGATATTCCACAAAAAGCAGCCCTTCGTGAAATGATGGGTAACTATCTGAAAGAGAACAATGTAAAGGTTAAGGATGGAACTGATGTCAACTCCATTATGCGTGATATGATGTCTGTCATCCTGATGACGTATAATAGGGGACCTGTTGACAAAAGAGGTTTTTAAGTTAAAAGTTTATGTTTTTAACCCAAATTTTCAGCTTATATGTGAACAAAAGGATAGCTTTAACCATCCTTTTTAGGTTTAATGCCATGACAGCTAAGAGACATTCCTCTGTCACAGCTGGAATGCCCCGTTTCCGAATCTTTGACAGGCCGTGTTCTCGTTTTAGTACGGAGAAGGAGCCTTCCGCCCATATTTTACGTAAACGCATCATATGCCAGTAGGTATCACTCCCGATACGTTCATGCCCTCTATAAAAGGAGGGATAGCAGCTGCTTCCAAGGATTCTGCGCCGGATACCTGTTTGTTTAAAGCAGATCGAGTTTCTCTCACAGTACTTACAAGTGTCATCCTGTACCTGATAGCATCGTAAATATTTTCTCGTTGTCTGGCTGCAGTTCAATCGTTTGTAGACAAGCCTGGTATCTTCCGGCCAGCAAAACGCATCCTCCTGAGGCAGATAGTAAAAGCCGTACTTTTCCGGAGAGTTACAAAACTGAATCGCAGGAATATATCCGGTAATGCCCAGCAACTCCAGCCCGCGATAAACAGCACCTGTATCGTAACCACGGTCCAAGGCAATCTTTTACATTGGGACTCCATTTTGAATCTGCCGCTCCAGATGTCGCAGAACCAGTAAACTCTCTTTTTCATTCGCCGGATACA
>CALWSF010000100.1 GCA_944384125.1 uncultured Lachnospiraceae bacterium
TGAGAAAATACGTCTATGATCATTTTCTCTAGGGACAGTCTTTTTCATCTCAACTGACAATTCGTTTACTTCATCCAGATTTATTTTGGTGCTTGACAAAATCCGGAAAAAAGGATATTATAAAAACAGGAATTATTACTGATATCACTTTTTAAAGGAGGAATTTACAATGGAATTAAAAGGCAGCAGAACAGAGCAGAACTTAATGGCAGCATTTGCAGGTGAGTCTCAGGCAAGAAATAAATACACCTATTTTGCCAGTGTTGCAAAGAAGGAAGGCTATGAGCAGATCGCAGCTATTTTCGAGCAGACTGCAAACAATGAGAAAGAGCATGCAAAGATGTGGTTCAAGGAGCTCCATGGAATCGGCACGACAGCTGAGAATTTAAAGGCTGCGGCTGAAGGCGAAAACTATGAGTGGACCGATATGTATGACGGCTTTGCCAAAGTAGCGGAGGAGGAAGGATTTACAGCACTTGCCGCAAAATTCAGAGCAGTTGCCGCTATCGAGAAGACTCATGAGGAGAGATACTTAAAGCTCTTAAACAATGTTGAGATGAAGGCAGTATTTGAAAAGAGCGAAGAGACCATGTGGGAGTGCAGAAACTGCGGCCATCTGGTAATCGGAAAGAAAGCTCCGGAAGTTTGTCCGGTATGTGCTCATCCCCAGAGCTACTTTGAGGTAAGAAAAGAGAATTATTAATAGATCAGAAAGCCCTGTCTGTGTGTGACAGGAAGAAAAGTGCGGCCGGTTGTCTTCGGATGACGGGCCGCACTTTTCTGCTCTTTTTCGGACAGGCTGCGTTAAAAAAGTCTCCGGCAATCAGTCTGTTTCCTCCTGATTATCCGCCGGATGCTCATTTCTCCATCTTATGACGGCGTCCAGGCGGTCTGCAAGCGCCGATTCGGCCCCCTGCCGGACAGGATGATAGTACCGGCGTCCCTTCAGGGAATCGGGAAGACAGTCCATGGCGGCAATCCGGTCCTTCAGATCATGGGCGTACTGATAATTTTCTCCGTAGTGCAGCTCTTTCATCAGGCCTGTGGGAGCGTTGCGGATCTGCAGGGGAACGGGTTCCGTCATTTTATCCCTTGCGTCCCGCTTTGCGCTCTCGTAGGCGGTGTAGCATGAGTTGGAACGGGGAGCCAGAGAGAGATAGATAACAGTCTGTGTCAGGCTCAGAGAGCATTCCGGCATCCCTATGAGATGACAGGCCTGATAGGCGCTTACCGCCAGAGTCAGGGCATGGCTGTCAGAAAGTCCCACGTCTTCGCTGGCAAAGCGTATAAGCCGTCTTGCAATGTACAGGGGATCCTCGCCGGCTTCCAGCATGCGGGCCAGCCAGTAGACGGCCGCGTCCGGGTCACTGTTGCGCATGGATTTGTGAAGTGCGGAGATGAGATTATAGTGTTCCTCTCCGTTTTTGTCATAAAGAAGGGATTTTCTGGAAATACACTGTTTAAGTGATTCGTCCGTTACTGTAACCGCGCCAGAGCGGTCCAGATCCCCGTTTAAAATGACCATTTCCAGGGTGTTCAGTGCAGTTCTGGCATCCCCGTTTGCGAAAGCGGCAATAGTTTCCAGATGATGCGGCTCAATCCGGATGGTCTGTCCTCCGAAGCCGGCGGGAATTTCAAGCACCCTTTTAAGAAGGGAAAGCAGATCCTCCCTGGTCAGCGCTTTTAAGACAAATACCCGACAGCGGGAGAGAAGAGCGGAGTTGATCTCAAAGGACGGATTTTCCGTGGTGGCGCCAATGAGGATGATGCTTCCTTTTTCCACATAGGGGAGAAAAGCGTCCTGCTGTGCCTTGTTGAACCGGTGGATCTCATCCACAAAGAGGATCGTCCGGCCGCCCATGCGGCGGTTTTCCTCCGCCCGCTCCATGACACCGCGGATTTCCTTTATCCCGCTTGTTACAGCAGAGAAATCAATGAAGGAGGCGTGGGTCTTTCCGGCAATGATACGTGCCAGCGTGGTTTTGCCCACACCGGGAGGTCCCCAGAAGATCATGGAAGTGATCTGATCCTTTTCTATAAGATTGCGCAGAATCTTTCCTTTTCCAAGAAGATGAGTCTGTCCCGCAAAATCCTCCAGAGTTTCAGGCCGGACGCGGGAGGCCAGAGGCATAAAAGCGTTCTGTCCGTCAAACATCGATAGCTGTTCCATATTTCATGCTCCTTTCCCGGACGGCATTGCCGGAATAATAGTTTAATAAGCGGTTGGACATCCCTCTTATCTGATTATATTTCATTTGGAGCGGTAAGGGTAGAAAAATACGGAAAAATTTTTCTTGACAAACGGAAAAAAATGAAATAAGATTAACGCAAGTAAAAAATTTATATTCAGAATAAAATGACGCGGAAGAGAAGAGTAGCGTACAGTTGCTTTTTCAGAGAGTCTCCGGCTGGTGTGAGGAGATAAAGGCAGGTTCGTGAAGATGGTCTCGGAGTCGCATGGTCGAACTCATTTTATTTAGATCATGACGGGAGCGCCCGTTAAAGCGCCAGGGTATAAGCCGGAGACGGCCGTACCTGCAGAGGTTCGCTGTGTGAGCAGCGGATGAAGTTAGGTGGTAACACGCAAGCAGCAGCTTTCGTCCTAATAGGGACGGGAGCTTTTTTTGTGCGATAAGCCCGTCATGCACTGTCATGGATGCCGTGCTTGCACGGGCAGACATGACGGTATATGACGGGCAACGGACAGCGAGCGGCATTCGCCGCGAGCTGGACGCGCTGCTCGCATGAGCAGGGCACGCACAAATAGATGCGGCAGTGTATGACGAGCCGCGAGCTGGACGCGCTGCTCGCATGAGCTGGACACGCACAAATAGACGCGGCAGTGTATTACGACCTGCTCGCACGAGCAGAATTTACACGGAAAATATTCCGGGAAGGAGAACGGAAATGATTCGATTGGAACATGTAGATAAGATATTTAATACGGCGGCCGGTTCTGTCCATGCGGTGCGTGATGTGAGCCTGCAGATAGAGGACGGGGAGATTTACGGCATCATCGGATTTTCCGGAGCCGGAAAGTCCACGCTGGTGCGCTGCATCAACCTGCTGGAGAGGCCGTCATCGGGTAAGGTCTTTATCGATGATGTGGAGCTGACTGCTCTGGATGAGAAAAAACTCCGGGAGGTACGCCGGAAGATAGGAATGATTTTTCAGCATTTTAATCTTCTCCGTTCCCGGACTGTGTACCAGAATATAGAATTTCCTCTTCGCAAGTCGAAGCTTTCAAAGGCGGAAAAGGATGCAAAAATCAGTTCTCTTCTGGAGCTTGTAGGACTTTCAGAAAAGAGAAATGCCTATCCGTCTCAGCTGTCGGGAGGACAGAAGCAGAGAGTGGCAATCGCCAGAGCACTGGCAAATGATCCGAAGGTTCTTCTCTGTGATGAGGCCACAAGCGCTCTGGACCCTCAGACAACCCAGTCTATTTTAAAACTTCTGGCCAGGGTCAATAAGGAGATGGGAATAACTATTGTACTGATAACCCATGAGATGGCTGTTGTCAAAGATATCTGTGACCGCGTTGCCGTCATGGAGGAAGGAGCCGTTGTCGAGTCGGGGAATACGGTAGATGTGTTCAGCCGTCCGGGAGAAGAGATAACCCGTGACTTTATAGAGACGGCCAGCAATATCCGGAAAATCCATGACCTGATTGCCGATGAGAATGAACTGACAAAGATCAATGCGGGCGATCAGATGCTGCTTCTGACTTACTCGGGAAGCAATGCCGGAGAACCGCTGATCTCCTATCTGTCGCGGGCCTACGGCATCAACGCCAACATCATTTACGGAAACATCGATTTCCTTAAAGGCAAGCCTCTCGGCAAGCTGGTTGTTACTTTAAGCGGCAAGGCTGAACAGATCCGGCAGGCCAGAGAATACATAGACTCTTTGGGAGTGGAAGTGGAGGTAATAAAAGAATGAGTCTTTTATATACGGTTGCGCCCAACCTTGAAAAGCTGGGCGGCGAGCTTATCAAATGTCTGGGAGAGACACTTAAAATGGTTTTTGTGTCAGGCACGATATCCTTTTTCCTCGGACTGTTTTTCGGTGTTCTGCTGATTGTGACGAAAAAGGGAGGAATTCTCCAGAATGTGGTTATATACAGAATTCTTGAAAAGGCCATCGATGTGATCCGGTCAATTCCCTTCCTGATTCTGATGGTGCTTCTGATTCCCGTAAGCCGTGCTATTGTGGGAACGGGGTCCGGTGTGACCGGCTCTTATGTGGCGCTTATCGCCGGAACGGTTCCCTTCTTTTCGAGACAGATTGAGTCTGTTCTTGCGGATCTGGATGAGGGACTTATAGAGGCCAGCGAATCCATGGGATTTTCCCCGATTGAAATTATTTTCAGCATCTATTTAAAGGAGAGCATTCCCGGAATTACCCGTGTGACAATGATAACCTTTGTAAGCCTTATCGGACTTACCGCCATGGCGGGCGCCATCGGCGCCGGCGGTCTGGGAGATTTCGCAATCCGGTACGGATACCAGATGCACTATACGGATATGAGCTGGGTAACGGTTATTGTGATTCTGATTATTATCAGCATTATCCAGTTTATCGGAAATTTCATCATCCGGAAAACAACACACTGATGCAGGACTCTGCGGAGAACAGCCGGGTAAGAACCGGAGAGGCTTAAAAAGCGGAGACGGAGTCAGAAAACGGCAGGAAATAAAATTTTATATAAATAATGAAAAGGAGAGAGATTATGAAAAAGAGAATTTTATCAAAAAAAGCGGCGGCAGTCATTTTAGCGGCATCCTGCGCACTTGCACTGGCAGGCTGCAGCGGACAGAGCAGCGAGAGCGCTGATACACAGGCTGCAGGTCAGGAGGCCGAGGGAGCGGCAGACGCCGGTGCAGCTCAGGAAGCAGAGGGGGATGAGACTGCGGCTGAACCCACGATCGTCAAAGTCGGTGTTGTGGGCGAGTACAATGCACAGTGGGACACCATCAATGAACTTCTTAAGGATGACAACATCCAGGTAGAGCTTGTGAAATTTACAGATTATGCGGCTCCCAACCGTGCTCTGGACGACGGGGAGATCGATCTGAACGCTTTCCAGCACAAGGCATTCCTTGCAAACGATATTGAGCAGGCGGGATATGATATCGTGGATATCGGCGACACCATCATCGCACCTCTCGGCGTATACAATAACCCTGACAAGATTACCACGATGGATGATATCAAGGACGGCGATATCATTGCCATCCCCAGCGACCTGACCAACGGCGGCCGCGCTCTCAAGCTTCTGGAGAAGGCGGGCCTTATCGAGTGCGATCCGGAGAAGGGATATACCCCGACCAAGGCTGATATTACAAAATACAATGTGCAGATTGAAATTAAAGAAGCAGAGTCCGCGACTCTCTATAACATTCTTCCTGACTGTGCGGCAGCCATTATAAACGGAGGAAATGCATACACGGCAGGCCTTGATCCGTCATCTGATGCCATTTTCCAGGAGGATGTGGATCCGGAGACAAACGAAGCGGTTCCGCAGCTTATCAATGTTATTGCAGCACGCACTGCCGACAAGGATAATGAAGTATACAAAAAGGTTGTAGAGGCATATCAGACACCGGAGGTTGCCCAGACTATCAAGGAAGCCTATAAGGGAGCATTCCTCTGCGCGTGGGAAGGCGCCGAGAACTAAAAAGGAGAGAGAATGATGCCGCTTAGAAGCTATGTAGAAGAAGAGAGAGACTATCTGGTGTCCATGAGACAGTATTTTCATGCGCATCCGGAGGTCAGTTTAAAAGAATTCAACACCTGCAGAAAGGTGGAGGAGGAGCTTGACCGCTTCGGGATTCCCCACCGCCGTGTGGGGGAGACAGGCGTATATGCCTGGATAGACGGAGGAAAGGGAAAAGACGGAAAAATCGTGGCACTCAGGGCCGATATGGACGCCCTGGCAATGGAGGACTTAAAGACGGTTTCCTATCACTCGCAGAATGCGGGAGTGTGCCACGCCTGCGGCCATGACGGCCACACGGCGACGCTTCTGACGGCGGCAAAAATCCTCAAGAAAAAGCAGAATGAGTTTTCCGGTCAGATCCGCCTGTTCTTTCAGCAGGCGGAGGAGATCGGTCAGGGAGCCCGTCTTTTCGTGAAAGAGGGACTTCTTGACGGTGTGGCCCGCGTATACGGCGCCCATGCCGCCAGCATATTTGAGAGCGGAAAAATTTCCTTTACAAAAGGCCCCCAGAATGCCAGCTGTGATTATTTCAAAATTACCGTGACGGGGAAAGGAGCCCATGTGTCCAAGCCTCACCTGGGAGTAGATGCGGCGTATGTGGCGGCGCAGATTGTGGTGGCGCTCCAGTCTATCGTCGCCAGAAACACCAATCCCCTTGAGACGGTTGTGGTGGGCGTCGGCGTGATCAATGCCGGCACGCAGTACAACATCGTGGCGGAACATGCCTGTCTGGAGGGAACGACGAGGAGCTTTTCCCCGGAGATCCGGCAGTATACCAACAGCCGCGTCACGGAGATTGCAAAGCAGACGGCAGCTCTCTACGGGGCCAGCGCCGAAGTGGTATTTGAGGATTATGCCGCGCCGCTTGTAAACAACTCACAGGTTGTGGATGAGGTAACGGAGGTCGCGAAGCGGTTCCTGCCGGTTGACGCCATCATTTCCGACCGGGAGAAGGAGCTGGGAGCCGATGATTTTGCCGACTATCTGGCAGTAACAAAGGGAATGTACGCCTTTGTCGGAACCAGGAGTCCTGAAAAACCCGGTTCTGAGAGCGCCCACCATCACGGCCTGTTTGATATGGATGAGGAAGGTCTTCTGCTTTCCTGCAACGTGTATGTGGATTATGCGCTGTGGGTGCTTGAGGAGCTTGACGAAGAATAAGAAGAAAAACCCTCTGAATATTCGCCCGGGGCGGGGCGGATATTCGGAGGGTTTTTCGCTGTCTTTTACTCTGTACGGATTATAAATTTTTACTCTACAATATCCAGATCCTTACTGTATGAATTGAGAATTTCACAGCCGTCCTCTGTAATCAGAACCAGATCCTCGATGCGGACGCCGATCTCGCCTTCCACATAAATGCCTGGCTCAATGGAGAAAATATTACCCGGTTTTGCCGTTTCCTCATTGGCGGAGGAGACATCGCCGTACTCGTGAACCTCCAGGCCGATAAAGTGGCCGAGACGGTGGGTAAAGTTGGGGCCGTAGCCGGCCTTTTCAATGACGCTTCTCGCCGCCCTGTCAACCTCGCACAGGGGAACGCCGGGCTTTAAGATGGCCTCCGCCGCCGCATTGGCCTGCCTTACTGTCTCATAAATCTCCCGGTGTTTGTCGGAGAGTACTTTTTTATAGAAGAACGTTCTTGTCATATCCGCACAGTAATTATCTTTTTTACAGCCCACATCAAAGAGAACCGTATCTCCCGGCTTTAAGACGGTTTCGTCCGGACCGTGGTGTCCCATGGCACAGTTGGCTCCAAATCCCACCAGAGGCTCGAAGGAAAATCCGTCTGCCCACAGCTCTTTATAAACAGCAAGCATCTGAGAAGCCAGTTCCTCCTCCGTCACGCCTTCTTTTATCAGGCCGCGGAAACGGGCCATAGCCTTATCATTGATGGCGGAAACAGCCCGCATAAAATCTCGCTCCTCCTCGTCCTTGCATGCCCGTACCTCATCCACGCAGATGGAGCTGACGCGGAAATCGGAGGCGCCGGAATTATTGATAACGGGAATCAGGAAGCGGGCGGGAAAGGTCTTGTCAACACCCAGCGGAACTCCCTTTTCAACAGTGTCACAGAGCAGCGCCATGGAATCGTCCGTATCGGAAAAACGCACCTTCTCCACGCCCAGATCCTCGGGAACTGTAAACAGGTTGTTAATGAAGATACGGTTCCTTCCCGAACGGCTGATGTAGAGGGCGTAGAGACGTTCGCCGGGATCAATATAGCGGCCGGTCAGATAGAAGATGGCGGCCGGGTCGGAGATAATCATCTGCGACAGGTTCTGTTTTTCCAGTTTGTCTAAAATTTTTTCAAGTCTGACAGTATTCATGAAAATCCTCCTTGTATGCGCGGTGCATTCCGTCTCCTTTATCTTTCATGAAACCATTTCCGGAGTCAGAGGGGGCAGGGCGTCCGCAGTTTTTTGCTGTGTTTTTACCTATATATAATTGTAAAATGCCGCGCAAAAAAGTCAAGAGAAAGAAAGGCAAGTGTTCCGGAGGATGATTAGAGTTTCTGAGAATAGTCAGAAGGATTTTCGTTTATACACTCCCTGTTTTCAAGCAGTTTGCTGTGACGGGAGACAGTGAGATTTAAAACGTCAATGGAAGATTTCATTTCCCGTATGTCAGTGGCTGCCTGTCTGAATTCATGGGCCGCCGGGACGTAAACCTCTGCCAGCAGGCGGATCTGCGGCCGTATATTATTCTCAATATCCAGTTTGATATCGTGCACATCATTTTCCACACGACAAAGGCGGCTGTCAAGCTTTGCGATGGAATGTTCAACCCGCGCGAAAGAAAGATTGAACTCCGAACGCAGTTCCTCCTTGAGCGTTGCGTTATTCTCAGCAAATTTCTGATCAAGTATCCGTTCGAGTCTGCCTTCGAGCTTCTGATCAAGCTTTTCATCAAGTTTCCGGTCAAGTTTTTCTTCAAGTTTCTGTTCGAGCTTTTCCTCAAGCTTCTGCTCGAGTTTCTCATCAAGTTTTCGGTCGAGCTTTTCTTCAAGCTTCTGTTCGAGTTTTTGCTCCAGTTTTTGTTCCAGCGTTTCATCCACAATCTGTGCAATTGCCTGAAGAGATTCCCTGTCAAGTACCATAATAAAACCTCCTTGTGTGATTAATCTGATGGGCTTTAGAGATATCCTGATATGTTTTTTGAAACCGTTAGAATACGGGTATCAGAAAGAATAGAAATGTATGCTTATTGTAGCAGAATGGTTTGGCAAAGTCAATTGAGATGGAGATGTTTCCGGTCGGAGTAAGAAGGGGAGTTCGTGAGATATGTCGGAGGGGAAAGAAAGGGATAGATGAGAAAAAGTGCAAAAAAAATAAAAGCGGGAGAGAAAGTCAGACGCTTTCAAAAACCGCTTTCGTAGAATACCCTGTTCTAAGAAATATATAAACTCTAAATTTACGGCTGAAATGGTTATCTGTGGACATTTTTCAGGAAAACAGAGACATCTTAATAAATTCCTAAGTATTTTTTGAGTGGATTTTGACAGAAACTTCTATTGAAATAGAGCAGAAACAATAGTATAATAGACTAGAATTTCATAGAACAGGGTATTCTACGAAATTTTTTGGTAAAAAAGACAAGTCAGCAGCAGTTCCGGGGAGGTATTCTCAATGTGGTATGTGCTGAAATGCCGTGAAGGGCAGGAAGAGATTATCATTCGCTCCTGCAGACAGCATTTATCCGCGCAGGTGCTTGAAGAAGCTTTTCAGTTTTCCAGCAGACGGATGAAGAAATATCTGGGAGAATGGCATATTGACACTTTTCAGATGTTTCCCGGATATGTATTTTTGCAGAGCAGCCATCCGGAACGTCTTTCGGAAGAACTGGAACAGTTTCGTGAGATAACGTCCGTGCTGGAACAGGATCGTCTGCTTCTTCCGGTGGAAAAAGAGAAGGAGCAGCTTTTTCGCGCGCTCTGCGGGTCAGGACATGTGCTGGATCTCAGCAGAGGAAGTGTGAAAAACGGATGTTTTCGTGCAGTGGAAGGGCCTCTGGCCGGTCGGGAAAATCTGATTCGGAAACTGGATCTTCACAAAAGAATTGCCGTGCTAGATCGCAGGCTGATTGGCTCAGACAGAGATATCTGGGCGGGGATTGATATCAAAACCGATATCGGAGAGGCTGTCTGACAGTAAAAAAATTACGCAGCGTTCATAAAGCTAATGGGGCATATGAAGGCGAGGTAAGGACATATTGAAAAAGGTAAGGTGCAGAGCGCTTTTTGTTCTGGACATGGCGAAGCATACCCTGAAAGAAGAAAATGCGGGGGCGTCAGCTTTTTCGTATGTCAGTGCCATCCCTGTGTCCGGCGCAGGCGGGTCAGGAGTATGGAACATGTGGTATGTAATACAGACAACGACAGGTAAGGAACAGGAGCTTGTGGGAGTTATCAAGAAACTTCTTCCGGCTGAACTGTATGAATCCTGTTTTTTCTTTAAACGTCAGCTTTTAAAAAGACTGGGAGGAAAGTGGCTGGAGATAACAGAAACGTTATTTCCGGCTTATGTTTTCCTGGAAACAGAACGGCCGGAGGCCGTTTTTTTTGCGCTCAAAAAGGTGCCGGAGTTCGCAAAACTACTGGGAGATCGGGGGCTTCAGGGAAATGACGGAATGTTTATTTCTCTGTATCCCGATGAGGAGAGTTTTCTGAATAAGCTCTGTGAAGAAGAGACAGACAGAGAACAGGATTTCCGTCTGGTGGGACTTACGGATGTACGGATAAGTGAAGACGGGGAAACGAGAGAGTTTTCCGGTCCTCTGTCCCGGCTTCAGGAGAGAATAGAGCGGCTGAATCTGCGAAAGAGATATGCGATGGTTTCCTTCAGCGTGCGCGGGGAAAGGCAGACAACGATTTTGGGGATACGCCTAAAGAAAAATCAAGAAGGAAGATGAAAGCAGTAATGAAGGGAAAATTGTATATACGATGGAAACGGAGACTGGATGTGATTCTGGCCGGGATTGGCCTGATTGTCCTCTCTCCGGTTTTTTTATGTCTGATGGCAGCAATTAAGCTGGAATCCATAAGACGTATTAAAAAAACAGTTCCTTAATGACAGAATGGATATTAAGTCCATGAGTGTAAGAGATGGAAAGATAGTTTTAGTAATGGTTAAGGATGAAGTTATCCCTTATGCCCCCAATGCTGAATGGGTACAGGAAGCATATCAAAAATTATGGTGTGGAGCCCAGCTTCTTTTAATTACAAGAACTTATGATTTGCGTTTTGTCTGATTTAGCTAAGTAACATTGAAAATACATTAGGGGTGTGGGCATGCCTCTGGATAAAGATAAAGTTAAAAAGTTTATAGGAATCTCATCTGCTGTTTTAGGGACTGCTATTATCGGATTAAGCATCGTGGCGAAAATCAAGAAGCCGTCATCTGTGTATGACGATAAGCCGGAACAGAAGAATCCGCTTGAAGGAAAGAAAGTCATCTTCGTAGAAGATGAAAACGAAAAGGAAAATGCGGATGGATAATAATAAAATTAATAGTGGTTTTGTAGGAGCATTATAAAATGACGAATAGAGAATGTAACACAGAAATCGGAAAGAATATTCCTGAGAATGAATTCCTTTACATTTCATCGAAGACACCTTTAATAAATGTTGATTTACTGGTCATAAATGAACTTGGAGAAATACTCCTATCATGGAGAAACGATGATTATTGCGGAATAGGTTGGCATATTCCAGGTGGAATAATAAGACATGGAGAAACAATGAAAACAAGGCTTGAAATAACCGCGAAAAGAGAGCTGGGATTCATCCCAGAGTTTGAGCTTGAACCTTGTAAAATAACGGAGATTTTTCTTCGACAAGAATATAGAAATCATTTCATATCTCATTTATTTAAGGGAACGTGTAGAAAAAGTGATGTGTATGTAACAGGTATGAATGCTGAACATAACGTAGGAGATTTGTGCTGGTTCGATAAATATCCAGGACTTGTTTATTCTCAAATAGATTATGAACAATATTTGAAACAGTATTTTGAGACAATGAAAAAATGAACATTGGTGTGGATTAATGGAAAATTATGATGGAATTTATAACAGATATGTGAAGAGAGTTATCGATATTATTTTAGCTTTATGTTTCCTTATTTTTGCAGTTCCAATCTATTTAGTAATTGGCATAGCAATCGTAATTGAAGATGGTAGACCAGTTTTCTATAGACCACTGAGGGGGGGGTATAAGAATAGACCATTTCGCATATTTAAATTTCGAACGATGGTAAAGAATGCGGATCAGATTGGTGGCGGAACGACAGCTATGCATGATCCTAGGATAACAAAGGTGGGAAATTTCCTGCGTAAAACAAAACTTGATGAAACTGCTAACCTTATTAGTATTATTTTGGGAACAATGTCATTTGTTGGACCAAGGCCAGAATTACTTCAGTATACAGAAAGATACAAAGGAGAAGAAAGAAAAATTTTAGAAGTTCGTCCAGGCGTAACGGACTTAAGCTCGATAGAATTTATTAATTTAGATGAGATTGTTGGTTCAGACAATGCCGATGAGATGTACGAAAAGTATGTGTTGAAAAGGAAAAATGAATTGAGAGTGCAGTACGCCGAGACAGTTGGATTAAAAATAGATGCTCAAATATTTATAATGACTGTCTGGAAAGTAGTACAGAAGGGAATTCGATTTATTTTTAAGAAAGAACATCGTTAATGTAATGAAAGGACGCAGTGATGGAATATCTGATTTTAAAAAATTCGGATTTGAAAGTGTCTCGTATTGGTATGGGAGGATGCCCTATGGGACAGTATGGTTGGGGAAATGTACAAGAAAATGAATTAATTGAAGCAGTACATAGTGCTATTGATTTGGGAATAACATTGTTTGATACAGCTGATACCTATGGGCTTGGTCAATCTGAAATCACATTAGGAAAGGCACTTGGTAAAAGAAGACGTGATGTTGTTATTGCATCTAAATTTGGCGTAAGAATTGAAAATGGAAAAACTTTTTATGATAATAGCCCAGAATATATTGAAAAAGCTTTGGATGACAGTTTAAGACGTTTGCGAACAGATTACATTGATCTTTATCAAGTACATTATAGAGATGAAAAGACGCCAATAGAAGATGTGGTTGATAAATTAGAAAGTTTAAAAAAACAAGGGAAAATACGATATTATGGTCTTTCTAATATTCACGAAAATGATAAAGATGAATTGAAATATTTCATTGGATCTTTTGTTTCGTTCCAAGATGAGTATAGCCTAGCGTGTAGAAAAAATGAAAGGGACATTCGATTGATTTCAGATGAATTGCAAATGACACCTATTACTTGGGGAAGCTTGGGACAGGGAATCTTGACTGGTAAATACAATAAAAATGTAAAATTTAACTCAGATGATCGTAGGAGCAGGGATGTTTATGTAAATTTTCATGGGGAAAAGCTTTTAAAGAATCTAGAAATTGTTGACGAAATGAAAATAATTGGGCTGAACCACGACCGACCGGTGTCTGCAGTTGCAATTAGGTTTATTCTTGATTATCTAGAGGATTCAGTTGTCCTTTGTGGAGCAAAAAAAGCTGAACAAATAATTGGGAATATTCAGGGGACTGATTGGAATCTTTCTGAATCGGAACTGGATGAATTGGATAGAATTTCTATTTAGAAAATGGGAAGTCAATAGTATGAGTATAAATAATAAGTATACAAGTGAACAATTAGCATGGTTGATAAGAAGACATGGTGTCGAAATGACACACTTATCTGGAGGAAGTCATATTGGAGCCATCATGTCTGTAGCTGACATTATGGCCGTTCTATATGCAGATGTTTTAAATTATCGAGCAGATGCTCCTAAATGGGCGAGAAGAGATCGTTTTATTCTTTCAAAAGGACATGCTGGCGCGTCGGTATATGCAGCTCTAGCTGAGTCTGGATTTTTTGGTGTTGATGAACTTAAAACTCACTACCAAAATGGTAGTCGTCTTTCGGGTCATGTAAGTCATCATGTACCTGGCGTCGATTTTTCAACAGGATCATTGGGACATGGATTATCAGCAGCTGTTGGTATGGCTTATGCTGCTAAGAAAGATTGTAAGACTGACCACAAATACTATGTTGTTCTTGGTGATGGAGAGTGCGATGAAGGCTCTGTATGGGAAGCAGCATTATTTGCAAACCATTTTCGTTTGAATAATTTGGTGGCTGTAGTAGATCATAATTACATGCAAAGTCTAGATTTTAATGAGAATACTCTTGAACTAGAGGATTTTGGTGCAAAGTGGAAAGCCTTTGGCTGGAATGTCATTGAAGTAAATGGAAATAATCATGATGAACTAAGAGATGCATTTGAGAAAGCAAATGAATTAAGTATAGAAATAGCACATAAACCTACTGTGATTATTGCGCATACAATCAAAGGATATGGAATTAGCTTTATGCAAAATGATATCCTTTGGCATTATAGATTTCCTCATGATGGTTGGGAATATGATTGCGCTGTTAATGAACTTCATAAGAAAAAACCTGATGGAATTGAGGATTTATATACTCCTAATGGTATCGAAAATCCGAAATTACCTGCAGAAGCGGATGATATATATAATGATCATACCTTCTCATATACGTGGAGTACTTCTTATCCAGAGAAGATGCGTCGTGTAGATGCAAAGGCTGGAACAAATGAAGAAGTCCATGAGGTTTAAGAAGGAGTTGTATATGAGAGACACATTTGTAAAAACACTTATTGATTTGGCGAAGAATGACAAAAATATTGAATTAATTACAGGTGATCTTGGGTTTGGAGTGCTTAAACCGTTTTGGGAGAATTGTCCAGATCAATTTACTAATGCAGGTATTGCAGAGCAGAATATGACTACAGTTGCTGCAGGTATGGCATTAGAAGGAAAGACGGTATTTACTTACAGTATCGGAAACTTTCCGACATTGCGTTGTCTTGAGCAAATTAGAAATGACTGTGCGTATATGAATGCAAATGTAAAAATTGTATGTATTGGGGGCGGTTTTGTATATGGGTCATTAGGAATGAGTCACCAGGCGACAGAAGATTTAGCGTGTATGCGTGCTCTTCCTAATGTTGTTGTAATGGCTCCAGCAGATCTTGTTGAGGCTGAAGAGTGCACAAAGGCATTGGCAAAATATCCTGGTACGGCATATTTGAGACTTGGCCGAGGCGGAGAAAAGCGGATACATAACAGAATTGATAATTTTCAAATTGGTAAGGCAATAAAAGTTCATGAAGGTAAAAAAATTGCAATTTTCAGTACAGGTGCAATATTTGAAGAAGTTACAGTTGCGTATGAACAGTTGAAAAAGGAGGGATATGATCTATCAGTATATACTTTCCCGACAGTGAAACCTATAGACAAAGAACTGGTTGAGAGTGTTGCAAGAGACTATGAAATGATTGTAACTTGTGAAGAACATAATATTATTGGTGGATTCGGATCGGCTATTGCAGAGGTTATGGCAGAGATGAAGGATAAGAAGGCTTATCAGGTAAGGATTGGTCTTGATGACCAGTTTTGCGAAAAAGTTGGGGATCAAAAGTACCTTAGGGAACAATATGGTATGGATGCAATCACAATTATTGATAAAGTAAAATCAGAAATAAAACTACACTCATAAGAAAGTTAATTATGAAAACGATACTTATACTATTATCTACGTACAATGGTGATAAATATATAGAAGAACAGATTAATAGTTTGATTAATCAAGAAGGTGTTAAAGTAAAAATACTTGTTAGAGATGATGGCTCTAGTGATAGGACAGTTAGTATCTTAAAAAAAATTCAAAAAAAATATGATCTTTCAATTATTAATGGAGATAATATAGGATATGCAGCTAGTTTTATGACACTTGTTCAGATCGCTAAACAGTACAAAGCTGATTATTATGCATTTTGTGATCAGGATGATGTCTGGGAAAAAAATAAATTGTTTGTGGCTGCATCAAACTTGGATACAACAGAACCAGCCTTGTATTTATCGCAGGCAAAGATAGTGGATGAACAGTTAAATCCTATGAATTCGAGTTTCCATAAAAGAAAGGTCAAGTTGGGAGCGGCACTTGAGCACAATTATGCTATTGGATGTACAATGGTTTTTAATGAACCGTTAAGAGAAATTCTCTCAATTGATATCGAAAATATGTGCCTTACTTGCGGACATGATTCTTGGGTATACTTAGTAGCGTTGTCTATTAAGGCACATGTTTTTTTTGATTTAAATGGCTATGTATTATATCGGCAGCATGGTTCAAATGTATCAGGAAAAATTGTGTCAGTTAGGCAGGCGTTTCGTGCTGCGAAAAAAATATTAGTTGATTGGGATAAAGCAAGAAGTTTAACAGCAAGACAAATTTTAAAATCATATAATAGGCTAATTGACGAAGAAAGCACGCAATTACTTCAGGAAGCAGCGTCGTATTGTGATAGTATCGACGGAAAAATTTCATTGCTACATGATAAAAGAATGCTGTCAGATTATTTTTTTGTGGATGTTTTATTTAGGATTTCTGTGATTTTTAATCGATTTTAACAAGTAGAGAGGATAAAATTTAATGAAAGTTATTGCGATGTATTTGCCTCAATATCATAGAATTAAGGAAAACGATGAATGGTGGGGTGAAGGTTATACTGAATGGACAGCTGTGAGGAGAGCAAAGCCTTGTTATGATGGACATTTGCAACCGAATGTGCCACTTAATAATAACTATTATGATCTTGCATTGGAAGATGCTTCTACTTGGAAACAACAAGCTGATTTAGCTCAAAGATATGGTATTTATGGATTTTGTGTATACCATTATTGGTTTGAGACAGGCGTGCAATTAATGGAAAGACCAATGGAGATACTCCTGAATCATCCAGAAGTAGACATACATTATTGCTATTGTTGGGCAAATGAAAATTGGACTCGAAGATGGGACGGAAAAGAAAAAAATATTTTGAGAGAGCAGAAGTATGGAGAAAAGGAAGAATGGATAAATCATTTTAATTATTTACTTAAATTTTTCAATGATCCACGATATATAAAAATTGATAATAAGCCAATACTTAATATATATCATAGTGCAGCTATTCCTTGTTTGAATGAAATGAAGCAAGTATGGAACGACTTAGCGAAGAATAGCGGGTTTGATGGGATATATATTGTAAGTGGTAATACCTTTTTCACACTAGATGAACGCTCTGATGTAATAGATGCCTATTATAATTTTGAACCATTTTATACCTTTAGATATAAAAGTACTTTTTTCAATAAAGCACATTATAAGATTAGCTCTACTGCTCGACATTTAGTTAATGTATTTAGGAAGGACAAGATATTAGAAAAAAGGGTGTCTTCGTGGAATTTTATAAAATTTATGAATAGAAATTCAAGAATTGAAGAAGGAAAAACAATTTTTCCTGGTGCATGTCCTCGTTGGGATAATACCCCGCGGAGGGGATACAAGGGAATAGAATATGTGGGTCTTAATCTTGATAATTTTAAGAGACAACTTCATAATGCAAAGATAAGATATAAGGGTGCATTGTTTATTTATATAAATGCATGGAATGAATGGGGAGAAAGCGCGTATTTGGAGCCCGATGAGAGAATGAAATTTTTATATTTAAAGGCGGTTAAGGATGAGTTTTACGCTAACTGATATTAGCAGGAAAATTTTCAAAAATATTTATTGGATAATACTAGTTACTTATATTTTTTCTGTATTTTTTAATATTGAGAGAGTTCTTGTTTGTGGCATATTGATTTTTATATTAGGCATAATATTTATTGCAAAAACTAAAGGGACAATTTATGGCTGTGAGAAACCGTATTTTGTTTTTATGATTTATGCATTTATGACGTTTGGTAATTATTTATTTAATGGCTATTCGATTAATATTTTTGGATCTGCAATGATAGGCTCCTTTTTTCCAGCGTTACTGTTTATGTGCCGAGATAGCAAGTTATATCGTGAATGTATGAAAAATTCATTTGCTGCTCTGCTTGTAGCTTTTATTGTAAGCATAATATTACATACATTTTCCCCTCAATTTTATCAAAATTACTTGTTTGAGAGAGGATATATTACTGTTAATAATACGTTTTGGGCTAAATATTTTTTTCAAGGGATTTTTGGCGTTACAGCTTTGGGTACTCTCTCGGCATGCGCTTCGATTTTTTATTTATGTAAATATTTAAATCAAGCAGATGTGAAATCGTTTGTTAGTTTAATGCTTTCAGCCGTAACAGTATTTTTAACTGGCAGGCGATCGGCAATAGCCACATTCGTTATTGGATTTTTTTTTATATTAGGAACGAGAATAATAAAAAGCAGTAGATTGAAAATAAATAAAATTATTGTTGACATAATTGCTGTGTTTGTTGTTGTAATAATAGTGATTTATAATTGGGATTTACTATTAAAAATTGCTGCAAGAGTTGTTAATGTTTTTGACGCTTTTAGTGAAAGAAATGGTGACTGGGAAGTGGCCATTAACAGTTTAACGCCAATAGAACTGCTACTTGGGACTGGATTTGGAACTATGTCACATACTGCGTTACAATATGGGTATGTAGCGGTATCAGATAGTAACTTAATAGAGTGGATTTGTGAGATAGGAGGGGTAGGAACAATAGTGTTTATTTTTCTTGTTTTATATGTTGTGGTTAGAAATATAAAATGTATTACTGTTCACTATAGTTACTTGTCTGCAGTGTTGACGATATTTGTATTTATGGTGCAGGCAATTGGCTCCAATGTATTTGAATTCCAGACAACGGCTCCACTCTTTTGGATTTCTTTGGGTTATGTTGCACACCTTAATAAAAACGAGGAATTATCATGAATGAATTAGTTAGTGTTATAGTGCCAGTATATAGAGTTGAAAAATATTTGGAAAGGTGTGTAGACTCGATAATACAACAGACATATTCAAATTTAGAGATTATTCTGATAGATGATGGCTCGCCAGATTTGTGTCCAGAAATATGTGAAAATTATAAAAATAAAGATGAAAGAATTAGCGTTATTCATCAAGAAAATAAGGGGCCCTCAGCTGCGCGAAATTCAGGATTAAATATGTCTAATGGAGAATTTGTTATATTTGTTGATAGTGATGATTTTCTAAATATTCACATAATAGAACGATTTATGAATGTACAAAGAAAATTTGAGGCCGAGATGGTTGTTGGATCTTATGAAATGTTTTATGGAGGGAAAGATTGTGAGAGCTTAATGAAATCTTCAATAAAACTTGCATCTGTGACTGAAATGACCTCAGAGGAAGTTATCGGTGAAATGCTCTTGAACAATAACAATTTATGTGTCGCTTGGGGCAAATTATACAGGAAGGATATTTTAGCAAATTTCAGTTTTCCCGAGAATATATGTTTTGGTGAGGATATGTTTACTGCTCATATTCTTTTTGATCGAGCAAAAAAAATTGTCAGAGATAATTCAATAGGCTTTTTTTATAATCAAGAAGGGACAAGCCTTGTCCGCTCAGAATTTAATGTAAAAAAATTAGATATGATTATGGCAGCTGAAGAATGGGAAAAATTTGTTAATATAAAGTATCCAATGCTATATGAAAAGGCCTTTTTTCGCCACACAGTAATTATTAGTAATATTTGTGGTGACTTAGCTGATTGGAAAGATGATAGGGCTAAAGGAATATATTCTGAACAATCAAAATGGATTAAATCTAACTGGCAATCCATATCAACAAATAGATATTTTTCAGTTAAAGAAAAAATAAAAATTTTAATTGTGAAGTGCAATTATATACCATTAATGCGGATGTATAGAAAGCTAAGAAGTATAGTGACATATACGAAGAGATTTTGACGATAGGAAACGGAGTATATAGGATGAATAATAAGAAGGCATTATCTTCGGGGATTTGGTATACAGTTTCAAACATATTACTTCGTGCGGTAAGTATAATAACAGCTCCTATATTTACAAGATTATTGAGTACTTCGGATTATGGAATTGTAAGTAATTTTACTTCTTGGCAAAATATCGTAAGTATTGTGACAAGTTTGTGCTTGAGCTATTCGATAGGACGAGCCAAAATTGACTTTTCAGAGAAATTTAATGAGTATATGTCTGCTATACAGGGATTATCAACGATTGTAAGTTTGTTTTTTTTATTTCTTGTGATTATTTTTTTGCAACCACTTAGTGATTTCATGGAAATTGATGATGCCTTGCTGATATCGTTGTCTGTATACATGATTTTCTTTCCGTCTATAGAATATACACAATCAAAGTTTAGATTTGAGTATAGATATAAGGAAAATATTGCAATAGCTGCATATACAACTCTCATGTCAGTTGTTGTTTCACTTTTACTTGTTGTCTTTTCTATCTTGCCTGGGTATGTGGGAAGAATAGAAGGTACAATTATACCAAGTATAATTTTAGCATTAATTTGTTGGTTGAAAATTTTTAAAAGTGACAAAACGTTTATCAATATGAAATATTGGACGTATGCACTTCGGATATCACTTCCCATGATTCCGCATTCCTTGGCAATGGTAATTCTTGGACAGATAGACAGAATAATGATTGTAAAATTGGTAGGTGCATCGGAGGCTGGAATATATAGTTTTGGATATTCATATGCAATTGTGGCATCGATAGTTGTGAATGCGGTTGGACAGGCATGGCAGCCATGGTTATATGATCAACTTTATTCAGATAATTATTCTGAAATTAGAAGGATTAATAGACTGTTAAATAGTCTTATATCGGTAGTTATTTTATTTTTTATAGCCGTAGCTCCAGAAGCAATTAAAATATTGGGGAGCGAAGCTTTTTGGGAAGCAGAGTGGATGGTTGCACCGGTTGCAATAGGAACATATTATCAATATATATATAACAATTTTAGTCAGGTGGAATTATATACAAAAAAAACAGTTTGGATTGCTGTAGGGTCTGTACTTGCAGCTGGAATAAATTATATACTTAATATATTGTTTATTCCAATTTGGGGATATGTTGCGGCTGCTTATACTACTATGATTGGGTATTTATTGTTAATGATTTTTCATTGGATATTTAGTTATATTTCTTATGGACGTTTTATATATGAAGCAAAGAATATTTTTCTTAATTTTCTCGTGACAACCTTAGTAGGAATGTTGATATGTTTAAATTATAAAGGATATTTTATGAGGTATTTACTACTTTTAATTGTTAGTTGTATTGAAATTTTTATTTACAGAAAACAGATAATATCTATTAAGGAATGGCTATTGATGAGGGTTAGAAGATGATAATCAAGCAAATTATAAAGAAATTTTATTTAAAAAATAAAGGGTTATATATAGATTTTAAGACGAAAATAAATTTTGACGTGTATATAACAGATAATGATTATCCATCACGAATTGTGGATAGTTTTGTACAATTGAAATCTATTGGGTGTGGATGTTTCATTGAACACGCTTATATTTATGGAAAAAACGAAATAGGAAACCATGTTTCAATTTCAGGACCTGGAACAGTGATACATTCTGAAGTACATGATGTTAAAATTGGAAATTATGTCTCAATTGCTCCGGGTGTAAAAATTGTTGAATTTAATCACGAAATTAACAAGCCCACTACTTTTGCTGTCAATTTTAATATATACAAAAAAGAGTTTAGAGAGGATGTGCAATCAAAAGGTAGTGTTGTTATAGAAGATGATGTTTGGATTGGATCGAATGCAGTGATATTATCCGGAGTTAAAATTGGTCGTGGTTCTATAATTGGGGGGGGGAGCGGTTGTAACAAAAGATGTAGAACCGTATTCGATTCTTATTGGAGTACCGGCTAAGGTTATTCGTAAACGCTTCAATAATATAATAGTTAAAAGGCTTGAAGAAACGAAATGGTGGAAATGGAACAAGGAGCAAATTGAAAAAAACGAAGCTTTTTTTAACCAATATATAGGGAAGGATATAAAAAATGAGACCATATAATAAACGTATTCTTATGATGTGCAAGGAGACATATTCGTATCCGCTTTATTATTTGGCGAGGGAGTGGAAGCGCGATAATGAGATTGCCGCATTTTTTTTTAATCCAACAGAAACAAAATATAATGAATGTGATTTAAATGACACTACATATTATAAATTCCTTGAAGACCCAGGTGTTATCGTATATAACTCAAATCATATAGCTGATGAGTTTACAGAACACTATAATTTACCCATAATTGATAATGATGAATTAAAATGCTTAGAAAGTCAATTTTCACACTTTAAAAATTTTAATTTACAGATACTTACGACTCAATACTTCACAAGACATTATCATTTTCGGAATTATTTTGTTGAATGTACATATGAGCAACAGATGTATTGGTTGGTTTTGAATTATAGACACATTTTAAATATTATTGACGAATTCAAGCCTGATATTATTATCGATACTGATTCGGCAGAGTTAGCTAGAGCGGTATTAATTGAAGTGGCCTATAATAAAAAAATACCATATCTAACATTGGAGTATCCTAGATATGAAACCTTTAAGACAATTTCTTATCGACAGGGATATGGGATTGATGAATATTTTATTGAGACATATGAAAAGTTATATAAGAAAAGTCAAGAATGTTTAAAAGAAGAATATAGATACGTGGGGGAGTTTCGTAGTAAGACAAATATTATGTCTAGCGAATTTAAAGGAGATGTAACTGCATCGTATAAAGCAGATTCTGTTTTTCAAATACTTAAAAATCTTGCGGACAATATTCATTATTTTTACAACCAGGATTATGAGGCAAAAAATTTAGAGTTAAAAAGAACTAACAAAGTTTTATATCCCGATTCATGGGAGTATATAAAATTTTATACGAGATATTATTTTACAAAGCGTAAATTGATGCACAAAAACAAATATTTTGTGAATCCTGTCGAAGGTGAAGATTATATTTATATGCCTTTACACCTTATCCCAGAATCTTCAACTTCTGTTAAAGCACCTTTTTATATTGATGAACTTAATATTATTGAGGCAGTGTCGAAAGCGTTGCCGGCCGGATGGTATTTGTACGTTAAAGAGCATCAATCAATGGTGGGGGAACGCGGAATCGATTTTTATGAGAGGGCAAGTAAAATTCCCAATGTGAAATTGGTTCAACTGAATTATTATCAAGATCCAAAACCTTGGATTCAAAACTCTAGGGGAGTGGTAACTATTACTGGGACAACAGCCTATGAAGCTGCTCTAATGGGAAAGAGGGCATTTGTCTTTGGAGATGTTATGTTTCAACTTATTGATGGAATTACAAGGGTTAATTCTATTGAGGATTTGCCTGGTTTGCTTAAGATGTGTGTAGATACGACCCCACTAGATAATATTCATTCATGTGCGTCATATATTGCAGCAGTTAAAGAAGTTGGTGAACCTGTTAACATAAAAACATTATTAAAGGAGCCCTTATTAGTGCTACGTTTTGGGGATGAACTTTCAGAAGATGCAAAGTGCGAACTAAGACATCTAAAAAATTTATTTGAAAGATATATGTGAAGAATTATTTATTGATGAAGTTAGCCTTAATTTCCGGATAAATTCCTACTAAACTGAATTTATCTGGAAATTTTAGACGGTAAGATGTCTTAGAATGGCTTAAAATCTCACTTTCTCAGCAATTCAGCTTGCCTTTAAACCGGACTTTCGATGGGGAAGACGTTGGTGCCAGTTGACTGAGATGTGACATTAAAAAATTCTGGAAATTAAAGTACTGACATTGCTCTGCCTGTTTATGCTAAATAAATACGGTTATATTTCAGATATTTAGTGGAGTCTGCCGGTATCTTTAGCTTGTAGAATGCGAAAAGAGGATGTTAAATGAGAATATTAGCAGTTATCCCAGCTAGAGCTGGTTCAAAAGGCATACCTAATAAGAATATCCGAATAATTGGTGGTCAACCATTAATTTACTACGCAATTCAAAATGCTCTTTCATCTACTATAATTACAGATGTAGTGGTAACTACGGATTCTGAATCTGTAAGAATTATTTCGACTCAAATGGGAGCAGGTTGTCATTGGAGAAGAAAAGAACTTTGTGGTGATGCCGTAACGTTAGATGCGGTAATTAAAGACGCTATTCCAAATGATACAAAATGGGACTATATAGTCACAATGCAACCGACTTCTCCAACACTTAAGGTTGAAACTTTAGATGCTGCATTGGATTATGCTATAAACAACGATTTAGATACTGTGATATCTGCGATAAATGCTCCGCATTTATCATGGGGTGAGAGAAATGGTAAAAAATATCCAAATTATGAAAAAAGATTAAATAGACAGTATTTACCAGCCTGTTATATGGAGACAGGCGCATTTGTTATATCTAAGGCTTCGGTTGTAACGGCAGAATCCAGAATCGGAAGCAAAGTAGATATTTTTGAAATTCCAGAAGATGAAGCCATAGATATCGATACATTCGCAGATTTAAAGATGGCTGCAACAATATTTGAAAGAAAAAAGGTTGCAATTTATGTAAATGGCAATAATAAGCGTGGAATGGGGCATGTGTATCGAGCACTCGAATTAGCTGATGAATTCTATTCTAAGCCGGATATTTATTATGATGTAAATCAGACGGATGTTAATGTATTTGGAAATACAACACATAATCTTATTCCTGTTAACGGAATTGCAGAACTGTTTGAATGTTGTAAAAAAGAGCAATATACATTATTTATTAATGACATTTTGACAACAACAATAGATTATATGATCGGGTTAAAAAGTGTTCTTCCATCGAATTCAAAAATTGTTAATTTTGAGGATGATGGTGAAGGAATTTTACAGGCGGATCTTGTAATTAATGCATTGTTTCCACATAGTGAGTTCAAACATGTCTGCGCAGGTGAAAAATATTATATATCAAGTCGTAATTTTATGTTTTATAAGCCAATACTTATTAAGGAAAATGTAAAGAGAATATTTATATCTTTTGGGGGAGCTGATCCACAGAACTATTCAGATAGACTTCTTAGAATTATTCATAAAGATGAATATAATGATTATGAATTTGTAATTGCACTTGGACGTGCAAAGTCAAATGTTGATGAATTGATGGATTATAATAGGTATGAAAATATTGATGTTTTACATGATGTAAGTAATATGCCAGAACTAATGTCTTCATGCGATGTGGCTATAACGTCCAGGGGTAGAACAGGATACGAGCTTGCAATGTTGGGTATTCCGTCAATTGTAATGTCACAAAATTTAAGAGAAGAAAAACACAATTTCCTTTGTAATGAAAATGGATTTAGCTATATTGGTTTGAATCCCGCTGATGAAATTATTGAAGGAACATTGAGGATGTATCTTTCTATGAGCCAGCAAAGCAGAGAATTATATCATGAAAAATTACTATCCCATGATTTGAGAAGCGGTAGAAAAAGAGTAATGAATTTAATAAATAATCTATAAAACGATGCGGAGATTTGGAGGGCGTTATGAGATCAAGTAAACCGTACATGATTGCTGAGATAGGTGTTAATTTTTATGATACTGCTAAGGCACTAGGTATGTCGCCTTTAGAGACAGCAAAGTTATACATTGATAAAGCTGCGGAAGTTGGGATAGATTGTGCAAAATTTCAATCATATAAAGCAGGAACCATCGTTTCAAAAAATTCACCTGCTTATTGGGATACGACAAAAGAGCCTACAAAAACTCAATATGAATTATTTCAGAAATTTGATTCATTTGGTAAAAAGGAATATAGAGAACTGTGTGATTATACCCATTCTAAAGGTATGGATTTTACTTCAACACCATTTGACTATGCGTCTGCTGACTACCTGTTTGATATGGTTGATTTTTATAAGATTTCGTCTTCTGATTTGAGTAATGTACCTTTCATAAGACATATAGGTGCAAAAGGGAAACCAGTTTATATGTCGGTTGGCGCTTCTTATCTTTCAGAAGTTGATGAGGCAGTACGTGCTTTAAAAGGTGTCGGATGTGAGGATATTGTACTATTTCATTGTGTTCTTTCATATCCAACTGATCCTAAGAATGCAAATCTGCGGATTATACAGACTTTGAAGAGAGACTTTCCGGATTTACGTGTTGGGTTTAGCGATCATGTTGCACCAGATGAAACAATGATGACTCTTGCAGTTGCTTATATGCTTGGAGCAGAAGTTATTGAGAAACACTACACATTAGATAAAACGCTACTGGGTAATGATCATTACCACGCTGGAACACCTGAAGACTTTAAGAAAGCTATTGATAATTTCAAGTGGATTGATAAAGTACTTGGTAATGCTGAGAAAACTGTTTTAGAGTGTGAAATAATTCCTCGACGTGAGGCAAGAAGATCTTTGGTTTTAACTAGAGATATGAAGGCAGGAGAAATAATTAAAAGGGAAGATCTGATGCCAAAAAGACCAGGAATAGGCATTTCACCGCGGTATACTGATATTGTGATAGGAAGGTCTGTCAAGATGGACTTAGCAGAAGATACAATTCTGACATGGGAAATGATCTGATGTATCGTACATGGTTTCATTGATATGATGTTCACTATTGTGGAATTTAATCGTATCAGAAAAGACTATATAGCTGATTGAATTCTGGTACTTGCCTGAGCATATGGTTCTAATGATGCGTATGATGTGACTAAGGAAAAGGAAGGTGTTATTGGGGGATATCGCTTGACTATGAAGTCAAATTCAGATAACTTCCGTCAGAGTATGGGAGAGATTAGTTAGTGGCTGAGTAGCAACAGGGCATATGATGATAGGAAAAGCAAGAATAGAATAAAATACCCCAAATTAAAGACAATGTGTTTTTTAATCGTAAGACTAACTATTAAAAGTCAATTCCAAAATTCAAGAAAATATTAATTTGACACGTTACTGTAAAAAGGTATAACAACCAGAGCGTCTAGCCTGGCGCTCTGAAAGGAATTTAAGAAACGATAGTGTCAAATAAGGAAGTTATGCAGTTCTCCTATAAGGTTGACCTGTTTTCTGCAA
This sequence comes from uncultured Lachnospiraceae bacterium, assembly GCA_944384125.1. Lineage (GTDB taxonomy): Bacteria > Bacillota > Clostridia > Lachnospirales > Lachnospiraceae > Otoolea. Next base: position 26,739 of record CALWSF010000100.1, read on the forward strand.
GGCGTAAATTACCCGTACCAGTTTTTTGGCGGCGTGAGAGATAGCAACATTGTAATGTTTACCCTCAGCTCTTTTTTTAGCTAGGTAGGCAGCAAAGACCGGATCCCAGATACAGACATATTTTGTAGCATTGAACAGAGCGTAACGAAGATACCTGGAACCACGTTTTTCCGTATACGGTAAACCGGTTCTTTCCAAAGTTAGTTGATTTGATAATAATACTCATTTAAAAGAATCTTTGCTTTTAATAAATGAAAGCTGT
>CALWSF010000101.1 GCA_944384125.1 uncultured Lachnospiraceae bacterium
GGATAATACCTTATTATCTGACAAAGAAATTAAGTTTTTATTTTTATAAAGGATTATAAAGCAATGAATGTAGGAATTTTATATGATGCACATAATTATACGGTAACAAGTATCGAAAATGATTTTTCTCTCCTCACTGAAGTTACCAAGATAAAAAAAGGATTGGAAGAAGCAAATCATAAAGTGATTTTGGTTGAGAATATTAATGAAATGGTCAAGAGCATATTATCATCAGCTGAACCACCATGGGATATAATAATAAATCATATTTCATGGACCAGGACGCTTCAAAAAATAAGTCCCCTGACATTTTTAGATTTTTATAATATTCCCTATGTTGGAAATTGTCATAAAGCTTTAATGCTATGTGCTGACAAATATATTTCCAAATTAATAGCACAAGAGTTGAATATTCCTGTTCCAAAATTTATTTTTCAATCCTCCCCGTATAGATCTTTACTGAATTATTCCGAGATCGAAGCGACCCTTGGGAGTCCATTTGTAATAAAAGCAAATGGCAGCAGCGGCAGCTTGGGAGTAAAAAAAATTTGCTCACGCACAGAATATGAAAATGTTTGTGCCAATTTTATGAAAAATTGGCACAACGGAATCTTATTTGAAGAATTTATATCAGGAATTGATTTAACAGTGCCTGTTTTAAACAACGGAAAAGAATATTGTGCTTTGGCGGCGATACAGTATTTAGATGGAGAGAAAAAAGAAATCCCTTTTTTTACAAGAGAAATAAAATATTTTGAAGATATTTCTTGTCATATTTATCAAAATAAAAGAATAACTGCACTTTTAAAAACATACGCGACAAAAATTCACACAGCGCTCTATTGTAATATTTTCAGTCGTAGCGACTTCAGACTTACAGATAACGGACAAATATTCTTTCTTGAATGTAATGCAACACCTGATTTAAATCCGTCTGGGGCTTTTGTTACGGCAGGAGATTTTACATATCCGGAACTTTTGGATCACATAATAAAATTAAGTTTTGAACAGGCTACCAAAACATAAAATTCCCCCACATAACTTTATTATCATAGCAAAATTGTTTATATGCAGTTAATTCCTTTTTTGACGATGCAATAATTTGAGGAGATATATTTTTTTCTCCGACGCACTTTGACAATTTCACAATCCACTTTGCCAAATAAATGTTATATGTGCTGTATCCTAAATCCACTTCAGTTTGAAATGCTTTCTCAATTAGCGAATAACTAACAGCAAGATCAGGAACAGGGGCATCGTAAACCATCATCGCTTTGGCAAAAAGGTAATTTCGGATTAGAGCTTTTTTATCTGCAGCATCTTCTTTTAACAGAGTGTCAGCCATTTCAAGCCTGGAATTAGCCATATTGAAATTTTTCAGTTTTCGATAACAGTGACACAAATTAATATTAGCAGTGATTTTTGCAAAACTGTTTGTTGCAAATTGAACTACCCTAGTAAAATGCTGAATAGCCAGATCATAGTTTTTGTTGAGCGCTGCTAATATTCCCATTGCACAGGTTGGATAGCAAATATTATTACCGCCATAAGAGGAAAAAATTTCATAAGCATAAGTAATATGCTGAGATGCATTGTTCAACTCATAGTTATATATTTCGTTCATTCCCAGATTGTATGCAGCTTTAGCTGTATCAAAACGCTTATTTTTTTCATCAAAATAAGTAAATGCTTCTAACATGAATGGCTTTGCAATTTCTGAAGAATAGTAGAGTGAACTCTTGGTTAACAGTTCATAGTATATATCTTTATCAGTAAAGTGCTGACTTAAAGTTAAACTTTGATTAAAATATCGTTCTTTTAGTTGAATATTTCCTATTTGGTCAAGAATACCGATTAATACTACTAAAACTTTCACAAGCAGCTGTTGTTTTTTTTCATCATCTGAATTAAGTAATTTTTTACGTAATCTGTCAAGCTGCTGGTATGCTTTATCAGTATGCCCGGCTCGTCGTTGGCAATAACCATAATGATATTCCAGTGCAACAGGATCATACATCTGCAGCTGTTGGTTTAATTTTATTGCAATTTCATAATCATTAACAGCATGCTCAAATTTAGATAGATTTTCAAATGCTAATGCCTGGTTCCAGTATAAAAAAAGCCTATAATATTGATTTACCGGGCATATTTCCAGCAGCTGAAAGGCTTTTTGGCAACATTTGATTACAGCATCAAAATCTTTAAGTTCCTTTGAATATGAAACACAAATAAGCATAAACTGAAATGCTTCTTCATATTTCCCGCAAAATTCATAGTGAAGGGATATTTCATAGCTTTTTCTTCGGGTATCATAGATTGCCTCTTGAAAAATTTCACTGCTCATTTCATTGTGCAGATAATCGGCAATTAATTTATGAAGTTCTCGCCAGGTTGATTCATCTATAGTGCTTTTAACATGAAAATAAACATCGTCTGTTTCAAAAGAATATATACCTCTTTTAGATTCGATGAGGTTAGATATTTTTTCAATAATATCAAGCTTTCTACATGGATTTAGTATAGAAAGAGGCCTTTTTAAGAGTTCTATATTAATTTCCATTCCGGTAACAGAGGCTTTTTGCATTAAATCCTGTTGCCTGTTGTCCAATTTATTATATCTTTCTCGTATTGTCTGCTCAAGTAAAGGACATGATATAGAGTGATCGATATCAGTGCAGTACCAGATATTATTTTCCTGATAAATAATACGATTGTCTTTCAGATATTCCACATAACGCTTAATATAAAGAAAACTAAAAAATGCTGATTTACATATATGGTGTATCATAGGATGTGAGATTGCAATTGGCTCTTTAAAAAGGGTTTTAAAATAGTGGGTAAATATCTCCATGTTCGGCCGTTGAAGCTCAATAATATTTACCTGTTCTATCAATGAACGAATATCGTAAAACACTGCCGAATTTACTTCAGAGAGTCGATCTTTACTGCATTCTATGAGAATTAATATCTTAAGTTCAGGATTCAGCAAAAGTAGAATTTTAAGTATTTCATGAATTTGCTTCAAAGCTTTGCTATTGAAAATGGAAATATCATCTATCCAAAGAACACTTTTAGGATTTGCCTGACATAGAGCAACAAAATCTCTGGTAATAGAAGCTGTGTATAAAATGTCCTGTGTCAAATCACGGTTAATATCTGTATTATTATCATCAACAGCACGCTTTATTGAGTAATATACATCGACATTATGGGGGCTCTCTTTTAAATAAATTTTTTTCCCTGAATAGCCATCGAGAAATTGCTGAATCAAATAGCTTTTTCCAATACCCATATTTCCTGAAACAAGACAAAGGGTCGTCTGGCTTATACTGTTGCCAAGAGCACTTAATTTTTTATATTCATCAGGGTAATATATTTTGCTGCTCATTGCATAAGACCTCATTTATTTCATCAAGAATATCTTGGCATTTTACTTTGGTTAAATTAGTATGAAAAACATTGATATTGATTACATCGTATTCAGGTTCCGGCACAAGCCCAGTACAATATATAAAGGCACCATAGGCTTCCTGGTCAGCATCATTACAGTTTTTAAATATTTTTATACCTGTATCCGTTTTAATTATTACCATTTCAGATTGTGCAAAATTCACTTTTGATTTCAGCCTTTCTGCCAGATCACTGATTGCTTCTTCTAACGTATATGATTTGTTATTTCGCTCGTATCCCAACTTTCGTATAGTGGATTCGGCAATATCATATGGCGATTTTACATTTGCATCTAAATAACATGTTGCATCGTCTAATCCAGGAATTTCAGTATTATCAAAGCGTACAGGCAGTATATATTCTTCGCTTTCCGTATAAGCCCTGGAAAAAGCACTGCGTTTTTCATGCTGTGTCCATGTTTTTTGTGCATATTCTTTAGATACAAACATTATGCAGTACAATGCTTTTGTTTTATAGATTTCCTTAAGCGCTTCATAAAGATTTTTGCCCCATAAGTAAGTTTCAATATCTTTGTCCTGATCATAAAAAACACGGATATTGTTTTTAATTAATTCATCATAAACTTTTTTTACATAATCTCGTTGTTCTCCGGCAAAGGATAAACATACATCATATTGTTTTTCCATAAGAATCTCCTCATTTGAAAGGTGGTAATTTAATGTATAAAGTATATATTTGCGCAAAAGCTTCAGATATTATAAAAGGTAATGATTTTTTTCAGCATATTATTGCTTATTATGGTGTCCCTTCAAGAACTACGGATGTATTTTGTCAGGATTTTCGTTGCGATGTACATTACTCTAATGAATTTACTGATTTTGTTGTTGAAAAAATGAAAAAGATATGCATAGAGCAAAACAGTGTTTCTTTCTATTTTTATGCCCCTGCATTCGCATATTGTGTCATAAATAAAGAACCAAAACTTGCCGATTATATTCGCTGTTTAAATTCTGAGATTTTATTACAGCAGCTTGATAATAAAATAATTGCCCGTTCCTGGGCGAAGGAATATGTAAATGTGATTCCATTTAAAATATTAACTATCAACTCATGTCTGTCTGAGTTGCAAACTAATAAAAAACTAGCTGGTCTTGTAATACAGTATCCAGATTCTGCTGGTGGCGAAGGAACGTATATATTATCCCCAAATTACAATGACGAAGATAGAAAAAAATGTTTAAAAATCTTTTCCAGAGATACTTTTTTTCTTGTTTCGCCATTTTTTAAAAACGCAATATCCGCAGCATGCCACATCATAGTTTATGAAGAAAATACTCTGGTTTTCCCAATAGGAATCTCTAAAGCAATAATTACCGATGATATTATTCAAAGACCAATTTATCAGGGGACAAAATATGGAATTCAAACTTCGATTAGCAAAAATATAATTAAAAAAATTCACGACAGCATCGAAAATCTTGGTCGCCAATTAGCAGCCATAGGTTACAGAGGGATCTGTGGCATCGACTTCATGATAAATAATGATGATATATATATAATGGAGTTTAACCCGCGCTTTTTAGGATCCTCTTTTTTAGTAGATATGGCTTTGATGGATAATTGCCTCCCGTCTCTTGCATATTTTAATGAAGAGGCATTTTATAAATCATCTCCGCTTTCTGAGCATATACAGAAAATACAGGAATTATCCATACCATATAACAGCCATGTATTCACAGTTAACGAATATTTTAACCAAAATGCCTTTAATCTACTGCTTAATAATGTTCCTTCAAATTGGACGGTCTATTTTGATGGATTGAATCAACAGATTCCTATTGTCACATATGAAAATGATACATATCTTTTTCGTGCAGCAGAAAAAAACTTATAGATAATAAGGTATTATCC
>CALWSF010000102.1 GCA_944384125.1 uncultured Lachnospiraceae bacterium
CTAATAACAACTCCTTATATTCCCCTATAATAGCGTCCTTTCTCCAATGGTCTATTGCTGGGCAGCACTTTAAACATATGCCACATTCGACACAATGCGCATGGTCAATGATGGGCTTAAACAGCCCTTCTTCATCGATATACGACATTCGTATCGCACTTTTAGGGCAGAACCCACTGCAGGCACCACATGACATACATTTTTTTTCAGCCACTATATTCTCAATTGTTACAGTGCTTCTTCCCTTAGTGCATTCTTTTATCACTGCTTTCCCTCCTCTTTCCTGAATATTTTCTGAATTTTGTCACGTCCATAAACAAGCATCATAAACGCGTAACCGAGAATCGCAGAAATCATCGCAGACGCAAACAAAGATGTCCATGAATTTACTGGAATAAAATGCTTCACGGCAACCATCAATACTAAAAGTACTGGCAAACATATCCAAACGCTTACAGCCGTTCCTATAAACTCAGTTACCGGTTTACCTAATACATAGGCTGCATAAGCAGAATTAAAGAACACATATCGCAGTACCATTATTACCGTACTTGATAATACAACAGCATATACTCCTAAATTAGTAACCTTCAAAAGAATAAAAATCACAAAGATATTCAACAACCCGCATCCGAAACTAACAAACACCGGAAGCTTAAGCTTATTGGTTACCAAACTCAATTGTGCCATTGCCCCTGTTGTTGCATTAAAAAAGGCTTGAATCACCGTAATAGTTGACAATATTGTAATAACCTTAATTTCATCTGGGCTAAGACTTTTCTGCCAAAGTGTGTAGAATTCTTTTGAATATACTATATATCCCATAATTGGAACAAACATAATACATGCCATTGTCCTAATAGAATCTTTAACGTTATGTATCAAGTCTTTTTCTTTCTTTTGGCTATAATACAAAATAAATACAGGCGTAAAGATTGGTGTCAAAGTTCCAAGGATACTTGTTATTTGGTTAGGCATTGTCCTTGCAATAGACAAAAGCCCCATTTCATAGTTTCCTATCCACACATTTGTTATAACCAAGTCCAATCCACGTATCAAAAGGTTGCTGATTTGTGTAAATGCCATCCAGCCACCTGAAGCAGCCAATGTCATAGCATATTTTACATCTGCTTGTTTTAGATCAATATGCAATTCAGGCGTCAATTTTTTTGTTAAGCCAATATTCATAAGGCTCAAAGCTATTCCGCTGACTAGTGCCGCAAATGCAACCCAGTATATTTTAATCGTAAAAAAGTTTAAGAATACAACTACGATTGCCAATCGAATAAACTGGCTAATAATGTTACGAACTCCCTCCAAGTCTGTCCGATTTGTGACGAATGTAGCTGTCGTAAAAGCTAAGGTGACTACCGTAATAATGTAAGATAAAAAGACCAATGCAAATGTAATCTGAACATCAATTATTAATTCTTCAGGAATCACTAGGCAACGAGCAATGTTAGGGACAAACACTGCACCAATTACGCCTAATACTCCTGCAATACAGATATTGGCAACTATTAAGCTATTATAATAAGAATTTGCATCATCATAGTCATTTTTATAAAATGCATTAGAAATAAATCTTGCAGCAACGGAGTTAAAGACAGATGTTACTATCGTGGCGTATGAAACAAAATCATTAGCAAGTCCAATAAAGCCATACGCTGTTGATCCAACTTTTCCAACAACCTGTGGCGAAACAAAGAAGCTGATGAAAAACTGAACGCCAAAAGCCATCATATTTAGAAGTATATTTTTATATGTCTGTTTGTTTCCTGTCTTTATATTCATTTAAGCCTCTCTTTTTTCAATTGACTGTCTATGATATCAATTACTTTATCTGTTGTTTCATGTGCTTTTCGTTGCCAAATTGATTTTCTGGATTGCAAATCCTGCTTATATTCATTATAGTGTTCACAAAGATTATCGAATGTTTCCATAACACTCTTTTCTGACAAGTCATTAATATCAATGCAATATTTATCCAACTCTGCAATTTTCATAAAGCCAGACATCTTTTGCTCATATGAAACAGATATAAAAGGTGTGCCCATCTTTGCTGCAAAAATATTAGAATGATATCTCATTCCAATAACAGCATACATCCTCCCAATTACAAATTGCTGATAATAGCAGTCATTCTGTCGTGTCACTGGAAGAACATAACAATTCGTATTAGCGAATTTCCCCATAAAATCAGCATCATTACAAATTCCAAATAGTTGTGGAATAAAAAGCACTCCGTATCCCCGTTCTGTCAATTTCTGTACGACAGAATTAAATGTAGAAATAATATTGTTTTTAATACGTTCATTTCCACTATACTTAGGATTCCACATCAAATCAGTAATTGTGATTCCTATTACTCTATCATATTTAGAAATGAATTCATTCAACTCATAGTCTTTATTAAATTGTTCCGAATACCTAACTTCATTTATTGGATGTTGAAACGCAGAGTCCATTGTCACATACACCGGATTTTTTATTCCATACTCTTCCAAATATTTTGCTGAAATAGGCTCTCTTACCGTAATTAAAGCAGCTCCTTCAAGCACCTTTCTTCTATAGAAATCATTCTTTTTTTTCTTGAATGGTCCCATAGACGGTGCAAAAAAAGCATACGGCTTTCCTGCCCTTTGAACAAGAAGATACCGTGCCAAATATTCAAACTCATTTGCTATATAGATATCTCCTATAGCAGGTCCACCTGGGCCATGCAATATGAGATCCGATGATTTAATTTCGTTATAGAAATCAAGCGACTCTTTTCTAAATCCAACCTTACCACCTGTAATAAACCTCACCCAAAAATCAATCCACTTTATTCTTCCTCCTGCCGGGCACGCTCCCTCAGTTAAAGCGACTTTCCCTGTATACGGGAAAAATCCACCGTCGCCTCCAATCATATGTATTTTTATTTCCGCACTCGGATATGTCAACATGAGTTCATCAACCATTGCCCGAAGAGCTGCTTCATCTCCTCGGTTATACCAATGAGCATTTATAATAAATATCTTCATTTTTTCTCCTCTAAATACAT
>CALWSF010000103.1 GCA_944384125.1 uncultured Lachnospiraceae bacterium
ATCGTAAATATCCACGATCTCCTCCAAGGGCCGACACCTTCTTTGCCTTTACTGGAAATTTATAGTAACATATTTTCTCCCAAATGGCAAGACGGCCCCGAGACCCCAAATATGTTCAGTCGGCAGAGGCCGTCAAATACCCGGTCGGTAGCCAAGCTGCCGCCACACCCACCCTGGAGTTCAGGACTGCTCTCATTGGGTAGATGCACGCGCTGCCAAGATGCCCTGTGCGCTTCCGCGACACCCGGTTGGCTTGCCCGTGACCACGCAGGGAACCGGTACGGATTCCGGTATGCAGCGGAGATAAAACAACTTCTGTAAAATGCCCCCGGCAAAAAGAGGGTTTCCGGCAAGCACGTCGGAAACCCTCTTTTGCCATGCGTAAGCCGTTTCGCTGTTTTCAATCCATTCTGCCGGATTCGGCAAGGGACCTCCCTGCTTACAACGAAAAAACACCAAAAAGCAGCCCTTTTGCACCGGATAAAACTTCCCTCTTCTCTTTCTAAAATCCGTTTGAAAATTAGAAACAATATGTTGCAAATTTTCATCAACCGTGATATGATAAGGACGCAAAGCCTCCGGCCCCAGTACTATTTCAGAAAGGAAGTTGTAAAATGGAAAAGCAAACGTTCACGCAAAGACTACTTTCCCTCTTGTTGGTGTTGGCACTACTTTTGTGCTGCGTCTCTACAGTTGCAGCAGGATCACAAAATCCTGCTCCGGTTGCCGCTACAAACAACAGCGGAGGCATGCCGGATGAAATCCAGCAGTCTCTGACACAAGCGATCTGGGACGAAAGTCCAAAGCTGCAATCGGAGCAAGCCGATCCCAACGAAATCGTTCGCGCCATTGTCATTCTGTCCTCAGATACTGTTTACGAAGTCTCCGGTGCGCTGGCATACTCTGCCAGCACACAAAGCGCAGAAAAACAAGCAATCAATCGAGACGCGAAAATCCAGGCGCAGGTTGAGAAAATTGCCGGTCATGCAGTCGTCAACCGTACCACTCTCATGACCAATACCATGTCCGTGGACATTCGCCGAGGGGATATGGCGTCTCTGGCTGAGATCCCCGGCGTTGAAACCGTTGTGGAAGCCGCTCAATTCAAACTGAACATGATCTCCGCGAAAGAAATTGCAGATGTCGTTTCTGTTTGGGATGACTATGGTTATGACGGGGAAGGGGTGGTCGTATCGGTCATTGATACCGGCGTCAACTATTTACACCCCGATATGCGCCTGGACGACGGCGTACAAACCAAGTTCAGCAAGGAAGAGTGGGAAGAAAAGATTGCCGCTCTAGGCTATGGCCAGTACTATAGCGACAAGGTCCCATTTGGATTTAACTACTATAGAAACGACACAGAAATTATTGGTCAAAATGCACACGGCTCCCACGTTGCCGGTATCATTGCCGCCAATGGCGACGAGGCGGCAGGAGGAATCCAGGGGGTCGCCCCTAACGCCCAGATTCTCTGTATGTCCGTTTTTGACTATGATGGATACGGCGGCTATGCAGATGATATCATCAAAGCGCTGGAAGACTCCATCAAACTAGACGCAGATATCATCAACATGAGTCTTGGCTCCGCTTTTGGTTTTTATAACAGCAGTTATGATCTGATCGAACAAACTGTGAATATTGCAAGTGAAAACGGCATTCTCTGCTGCGTCGCCGCAGGCAACGACGGCCTGGCATCCTATATGGAGGAAGACGGCCTGTCCTTGCTGAACCATTTGGAACAAAAGGACCTCGCTGTTGTCGGCACTCCCTCTTTGGCAGAACACGCGCTTTCCGTAGCTTCCATAGATAATAACGGCGGCATGAAGGATTATCTGGTGACGGAAGAATGGAAGTGCGAAATACTGGATCTGGCAGACAACGGTTTTTCCTTGGATGGAGACATAGAAATTGTTGACTGCGGTCTCATGCCGGATTTCACCTTTTTGGGACAATTAGATGGGAAAATTGCGCTCATTCAGCGGGGCGGCGGTTATACCTTTTTCCAAAAGGCACAGTATGCCGCTGCATTTGGCGCCGCTGCCGTTATCATTTATAACAATGACGGTACCGATATAGTTCCAAGCAATATTGGATTCAGCGCGGGAGAAAGCGTTTCCATCCCTGTAATTGCCGTGAGCAACGCCGCCGGCGAAAAAATAAAAACGCTTGGCAATATGACCAACCCATCCATAGAAACAGAATTCAAGCCCGCCGAGGCTCCCTATCACACATCCTACTTTTCCTCCTGGGGCGGAGAAGGGCTTACGATCAAACCGGAGATTAGCGCTCCCGGCGGCTATATTGTATCTACAGTCAACGGTTCGGATTACGCGTCTATGAGCGGAACCTCTATGGCGACACCCTATACGGCCGGCGTCCAAGCGCTGATTCTTCAGCATCTGCGCAGCACCCGACCGGATCTTACCGGACTGGAACGGACGCAGGTGATGAAAGCGCTGATCATGAATACGGCGGAGCCTCTCATGGATGTCGACAACTACAGCCCGGAAGAACAGGTCATTTATTCAGTCCGTCTGCAGGGCGCGGGTTTGCTCCACGCAAAAGATGCATTGGAAAGCCCAGTAATTGCCACATACAAGGGAGAGCCCAAGGTCGAACTGAAGGAAATTGCCGCAAATACCGTTTTCACCATTACGCTTCACAATTTCGGCACAGAACCTGTGACATTTACCACCAACAATGGGACACTGTATACCGATTATACCGATCCGGAAACACTAGAATATTATATGCAGCCCATTCATAGCAGCATCTGTCTGAAATACGCACAGAAAACCATTACCGTCCCTGCGGGAGAAAGCGTAAACGTGGATGTCACGCTACATATCACCGACTATTTCCAGACATACTTGCCGGAAAATTCCTGGGTCGAAGGCTATGTGCAGTTCTACGGTGAAAACGATCAGACCATCAGCCTTCCCCTGCTTGCCTACTATGGCGACTGGGATGGAGAGCAAATCATTGACGACCCCTGGTACACCGGAAAAGCAATCACTACGCAAAAGTTGGGCGCCACGTATTCGACCCTGCTGACCTATCCCACCGATGTTCTTGCCGGTTATCGGATCATAGAAGGCGGCGATGAGGACTACATCGCCTTTGCTCCGGGCACGCAGAGCAGCACAAACGCATTGACTCTGTGGACAACAATGCTGAGAAATGCAAAGGACGTCACAGTCGAGATTCTAGATTCGTCCGGAAGCGTCATTCGCACTGTCGCAGATATCCACGACGTCTCCCGCTCGTCTCTGGACACAATCGCAAAGGCAGGTAGTACGAAACTCTCCACGGCATCTGGAACAGTCGGCTGGGATGGTACGGTTTATGATCCGGCTACCGGTGAATACGCCGTCGTACCGGACGGAACCTACTACATGCGTATTGGCGCCCGCGCAGATCTAGAGAGCGGCGAAATGCAATACACCACCATGAAAATGACAGCCGATACCGTTCCCCCCGTAGTCGATGCAGCTGTGTATGAAGACAATGGGCATTTCTATGTAGAGTTTACAATGTCGGATAACTTTTGTATGGGCGATATTTGCGGCTATTCTGTAAACGGCTCTGCTGATGATGCACGGATATTCTGGCCCAGGAAAAACTGCACCTATGATACAGAAAAAAACACCTATACGCTGGAGCTTCCGGCAAAGGACTTCCACCGGGGCCATAATGAAGTGTACATGGCTTTCCCCGATATGGCGGGCAATTATTGCTATCTCAATTTGCCGTATGACTATGTGGAAAAGGTGGACCAAATTACCCTCATTACGGACTTTGAAAATCCTCCTGTATCCCAAGGAAAGTGTCTGGTTGAGGGATTCGCTCCCTTAGACTACCGAGTTGCGATCAACGGCGTAGAACTGACCTTGGACAGCGGATACTTCTTCGCTTATGTGCCATTGGATGAAAACAACGAAGCGTCCGCGCATGTAGAGGGCTGGAATGCCCTGGGAGAAAAGGTTTACGACGAAAGCTTTATCTGCAGGCCGGATCTAGAAGCGCCGGTCGTCCGGTTTGTACCGGACCCTGCCTATGTGGAAGCGGAAGCCTTTGATGCGTATAACTACTTATCCAATGGAGCCGCTGCCCCGATTCCGGTTGAAATGTATATCTCAGACAATCGGGGAATTAACGAGGATATAGAATACACAAAATTTACGACTTACCGCGGCGAATTGTTCGCCCACGATGAGGCGCTGGGTGATCTGGAGTATAACAGTGAAAAGGGCTGCTATATGCTATACCTGACGCATAATTTTGGTGCAAGCTATTATTACAATTTTACTGTCACGGATCTTGCAGGAAACGTCAGCAGCGGCACCTTCAACATTTACCTCCCGGGTCATTCCCCTTCGCCGGCTCTCTCTATCACGCCGGATCCCACCAAGGTTAGTACCTCTGAATACTTAAGCGAACTCGTTGGAGAAACTTCATATACTATTGAAGAATATCCTATTGAATTCACTGTCTCCATTCGACCTTATGCGCCAATGGAATGGGACCTTGCCGTATTGAGCTTCTACGCCTATGATGCCGACACCGGTACATCTCTATTTTTGGACACCGTCTATCTAAGCGAGGATATGTGCTCCTATGATGCCTCTACCCAGACGTATACCTACCGGCATACACTGAATACAGACCCGGGAGAAAACGCGATTTTGCAAATTTCCGCTCAGGCCATCGACAGCAACGGCGGGTTCTCCGTCGCTCAGCTGGTCTGCGGTGGAAAAGGCGTCGGCGCCGGGGAAGCGGTAGAGCAGCTTCTGGAGGAAAACGGGTTGCCTGTCCGCTACCCCACCGACGACCAGCTAGCCCTGTGCGACATTTCTTTCCAACCGGATAATTTTTCAACTTTGTCCGGTTGTACGGAGGAAATGTTAAATGAAGACGGTACATTGACGATTACCGGGATTTTGACAGGAGAATTCACAGATTTCAGCATTGACGGCAATCCGATTGAAGTCAATGCAGAGCGCGGAACCTGGTCCTACACCCTGCAGATCCAGCCGGGACGCAATCGTTTCATTGTTCTCATTCTCAACAGCGAAGATGTTCTTGTGAATTGCGCATACAACATGCTTTACATGCGCCCTGCTCAAATCCACGTTGATCTGCCTGAGACGAATTCCTACGGCGACTATGTCGTATACGATCCCACGTTTACTGTCCAAGGCAATGTCGAAATGGATGTCAACTACATGGATATTATCGTCAACGGTGAATATGTCCACTCTTCCGTAGAACTCGATATGAACAACGGGAATACGCCGTTCTCTTTTGAAACCACGCTATTGCCTGGGGAAAATGTCGTTACCGTCGAGATCGTGGACATCTTTGGAATTACCACAACATGGAGCGAAACGATTCTTTATGTGCCGGTCGGTGCCTTCCGCGACATCGGGCAGAACGCTTGGTACTATGAAGATGTCTATTATGCCGCCATGCGCGGTTGGTTCCACGGCGTAGAGAATCACTATTTTAACCCCAGCGGCAATATGTCCCGTGCCATGTTCGCAACCCTACTATATCGCATGGCAGGAGAACCCGACGTTTTTATTTCAAATCCTTTCACGGATGTTCCTGCCAATACATGGTATACGGAGGCAGTCATCTGGGGCTATCAGAGCGGGATAATTCGAGGTACAACCGCCACCACGTTTGCCCCAAATGCTGCACTCTCCCGTGAGCAAATGGTGGTCCTTCTCCATCGCTACGCCGAGGAGTACACGCAGGCAGATCTGTCCACGCATGCGGATTTAACTGCCTACACAGACGCAGCGCAAGTCAGCGCCTACGCAAAAGAAGCTATAGAATGGGCCGTGGCTGTAGGCCTGATTTATGGCCGCACAGCTGACAGGCTTGTGCCACGGGACAGCGTTACCCGTGCAGAGGGCGCAACCCTGTTAACGCGCTTTGAACATATCGGATAGCGTTTCGCTTTGCCATATATGACGTAACCGTCAAATGTAACCGCATATGAAATCACCGCCGTGGAGAGCTTTGCAGGATCCCCACGGCGGTGAGCCGA
>CALWSF010000104.1 GCA_944384125.1 uncultured Lachnospiraceae bacterium
GTCATTCGCTCCAAAATGCTCGTCTGCAATTTCGCCGGGAATATAATCATTATTTTCCTGATAAAAGCCTGCATTTACATACGTCGAATTTTCCTGCTGGTATTTTTCATCTGCATTATACTGGCCTTCCTGGTACACATGCTGGTATGTTTCTATATCCTCCGCTATTTGTCCACCGTGATCCGCATACCACTGAGCAATATTATCAAACTCCGCATAATAGTTCTCCAAATCACCGTGATGGAACGGCATCATATCATTTCCAGCCTGAATTGCTTCGCATCCATTATCAATCTGCTCTGTATAAATGCTGTATGCGTCGCTGTCATTCTCTCCGCCCCACAGGTAGGTGATTCCGTCGGTTACCAGTACCAGATGATTATCTCCGCCCTTTTTAGCGTCAAGAAGCTCTTTCCCTACTGTCAGGCCCAGATAAATATTCGTTCCAGACTCGTTCTTTTTATTATTAATTGCATCTTTAATAACTGTTATATTCTCACTGTTCAGCACTGTCCACTCTTGAACAACTGTGGCAGACTTTTCAAAAGCTACAACAGCGACATTAATCACATTGCCTTTCTCCGCCTGTGCCAGCAGCGCTTCCAGCATTTTTCCTGCTTCCGCGCGGACGTTGGTACTGGTAGACTTGTCCAGTACAAACACTACGTTAGACTCTATTGTTTCCTGATCAGCTCCTACCGACAGCGTTACCTTTGTCTGATCCTGTGCATCCAGCTCTGTCGCCGTCTTATCTATCTTTACAGAATCCTCCGGTTCTCCCGGATCGGGATCCACCGGCTCTGTCGGCTCTTCTACTGTATAGGAAACTGTCGGCTTCGCAAATTCCTCCTGTGAAGATACCAAGTCTCCATTACTGTCAATCGCTCCCAATATCGCTTTGCTATTCGTATAAAGGCCTGGATATCCTTCACTGCCGTCCTCATCATACTGGCCGTAAGTACCGGGTGCAGCCTTCGGATTTACCAGCCATACAGAATAAGTCAATGAAACAGGCTCAAACTCAGAAACCGGCACGTTCATAGTCCATACAAAATGTTCATTCGCCAGTCTATCATTTTCCTCATATTCCAAAATATAATCATATCCGTTTTCGCTGCCGTTCGGCGCAAAACCATATTGATTCTCTCCGAGCGGAACCGCTTCGTAGGTCGTTTCACCAACTGTCATAGAAAGGGCCGAAGCCTCATTGACAAAATCGAAATTGTAGTCATTCTCTACATAGCCCATATAGTCCGCAACAAAGCTTCCGGTGCCAAGCAGATAGTAGATCTCATTTTGAATATCAGTAAAGTCGATATCCTGTCCACCTCCAAGAGCCTTTATGAAAGACGGTCCCCAGGGATTGCTTGCTGCTGACGGAGTTTCTGCAGTCATGGCATAACAATGATACCCGGCGTGGACAGCTCCCATGTATGCCTCATATGTCAGATATAAAGCTTTATCCACAGACGTAGCATGTTCTGTACGTTCAGACCAAGGTATATATTCTGAATATTCTTCACCATAAGAATATTCGTATTTTCCCCCATCTGCTTCTATCTGTTGTTTGATTGAACTCAACCAGCTTCTCCAATCTTCAGGAATATATGTGCCACTTCCATATTTGGAATTCCAATTCTCTGGACCACCAAATGTTCCTGCACCACTTGTTACAGGCTCGCCATTTTCCATTGCAACGGCTGTAGCATGTTCTCCATACATGTATGTAATTCCATCACTTATAAATATAAGATATTTACGATTGGCTTTAACACTACTGTCAGAGTCCAGCATAGCTTTACCAGCCAGCAAACCTGCATGTGTATTTGTTCCGTCACTCTGTGTATAATTTATAGCCGTTAATATAGTATCTAAATTTTCTTTATCTAATTCTGTTAATTCCAGAACTCTATTGGCTTCTTTGTTAAAAACCACAACTCCAACTTTTACCTTTGCCTGTGTCTTTTCAACCTGAGCATTCAATTGTTTGAGTAATTCTTGTGCCTGCTCTCTTAAATCTGTGCTGGTAGATTTGTCAAGCACAAATACGACATCTGAAACTAACTGCTCATCCGACGCAGGCAAAGACAGTGTCACCTGAGATTCAAAATTCTCATCCAGCTCTGTAGCTGTCTTAGATTTCGACTTTTCCCAATGAACATCCTCAGGAAGTTCAATATCGTCAGAACTTCCCTCTGTATAAAAGTCTATTCCATTCACAGCATCCAAAGCTTCCGCTTTCTCTTCCTCTGTAATTTCTTCTGCATCTGCCGCAGCTTCTGGCGTCTCCTCTGACTCATCCGGCTTTTCCAATGTAGGATTTTCTGTTCCCAGTTGAGCGCCACCCTCTCCCTCTGGAGTTACAGGATTGCCTTCCTGTGTGTTCATACCGTCTGAAACATTTTCATTTTCTGATTTCTTGCTGTCATCCAACTCGTTTGTCGTGTTCATACCATCTGGAATTTCCTCTACTTTAGAGGTGTTTTCCCCGGATGGCATCATAGTCTCGTCAACCGGCTTTACTTCTTGTGCTAAATTTGCTTCTTCAGCCCCCTCCGCATCCCCTTCAGGATTCGGCACATCTGTGGCTACCTCCACTTCCGGCTCTTCCACTATCTCACTCGCACTCGCACTCAGCGGCGCAGACGACAACAGGCACACCACCA
>CALWSF010000105.1 GCA_944384125.1 uncultured Lachnospiraceae bacterium
ATGGCCGACACCGCCCGCAAGATCCAGGACCTGTGCTGGGACGGCGACCGGTTTATCCGCGGCTTTACCGAGGACGGCCAGCGCATTGGCGCTGCCGCCGACCCGGAAGCCAACCTCTGGCTGAACCCCCAGAGCTGGTCGGTCATCAGCGGGCTGGCCACTCAGGACCAGGCTGAGGACGCCATGGCCCAGGTATATGACCGGCTGAACACCGCCTACGGCGCCGTGCTGATGGACCCGCCCTACCACGCCCATGCCTTTGAGGGCGCACTGGCGGTAATCTACAACCCCGGCACCAAGGAAAACGCCGGTATCTTCTCCCAGTCCCAGGGCTGGCTGATCCTGGCCGAGGCGCTGTGCGGCCACGGGGAACGGGCCTTCGGCTATTTTACCGAGAACGCCCCCGCCGCCCAGAATGACCGGGCCGAAATCCGCCGCCTGGAACCCTACTGCTACGGCCAGTTCACCGAGGGGCCTGCCAGCAAGCATTTCGGCCGGTCCCAGGTACACTGGCTCACCGGCACAGCCTCCACCGTCATGGTGGGCTGCGTGGAGGGCATCCTGGGCCTGCGCCCCGACCTGAACGGTCTGCGCCTGGCTCCGGCTGTGCCCAAAAACTGGGAGTGCTTTACCATGGAGAAGGACTTCCGGGGCAAGAAATTGCACATCCGGGTGGAGAACCCCCAGGGCAAGGAGTGCGGCTGCACCAGCCTGACCCTGAACGGGGAAGTCTTGCCCGACAACTATCTGCCCGCCGAAAAACTGCAGGCGGAAAACCACATCCTGCTGGTGCTGTAAGCACCATGCAAAAAGAACCCTCGCCGGATCGGCGGGGGTTCTTTTGCTTGAAAATGAAAAGACTGTCAGTCCCAAGGTTTCATGCGGCTTTCGTCCCGGTACTTTTTGGGGGTGATGCCGGTAACTTCCCGGAACTGCTGGATAAAGTGGCTCTGGGAGGAAAAGGCCAGCTGGTTGGCAATGTCGATGAGGGAACTGTCGCTGAAGCGCAGCAGGTTTTTGGCCATCTCGATCTTCTGCTGGCGGATGTAGGACGACACCGACAGGCCGGTCTCCTTTTTGAACAACCGGGACAGATAACTGGGCGATACCCCCAGCTCGTCGGCCAGGTCCTCAATGGTAATGCGCTCCTTGATATGGGCGTAGATATAATCCTTGCTGGCGTTGATGTGCTTGGAGTTGGTGTCGCTACGCAGGTTTTTGCGCATCTTTTTGGTGTAATCCATCACCATCTCGTCATGCAGGGCGCAGACCTCGTCCTCGGTATGCAGATCGTCCAGTTTCTGAATGTAAAAATCGCTGAGGCGGAAGGCCTGTTCCAGTTCCATGCCGTGCTGGCCGCACAGCCGGGTGACCATGGCCGTGGTGATGACAAAATGGTATTTCAGGTTCATCACCGGGTCCCGGGAAAGCTGGCCCACACCCTCATTTTCCCTAAAGCGGCCCTGTTCGCAGTTGCGGCGCACATAATCCACATCGCCCCCGGCCACCGCGCTGTAAAACTGGAATTCTTCGCCGGGGTCCCGGTGTTCCATCTCGTCCGCCTCGTCGTTAGCCTCCAGAAGCAGCCATTCTTTTTGGTAGCTCATCGCCTGTAACTCCTCTCTCTTGTGGAGTTGCCGTATGCCTTGCCCCCGAAAGGTGCCGGGGGCGTATTGCTGTGTTTATTATACTACGAACCGCCCGGTCCCGCAACGGCCCCGGTGCCGGCAAAATGTCAAAACGCTGCGTTTTGGACAAAAAGCAGTCATGGATTTGATATTTTTTGTTTGATTCTAATATATCCAAGCACCCCTTCCACGCTATAATAGGGGCACGCTAAGGAATTCGGTACTCCAAGGGAGTACTACCAAGTAGGAGGTATTTGCATGAAAAAAAGAGTTGTTTCCCTGCTGATGGCCACGGCGATCAGCGCAAGCCTGCTGGCTGCCTGCGGCGGCAGCACATCCGGTGCTGCCAATGCCACCGGCGAGACCGGCGGTGAGGCGGCTTCCGCAGAGGGTGCCGTCATCAACATCTACAGCTGGAACGACGAATTCCGCACCCGTCTGGAAGCCATCTACCCCGAGGTGGAGAGCACTTCCGCCGACGGCACTGTCACCACCCTGAAAGACGGAACCGAGATCCACTGGATCATCAACCCTAACCAGGACGGCGTCTACCAGCAGAAACTGGACGAAGCCCTGCTGAACCAGGCTTCCGCCGCCGCTGACGACAAGGTGGACATCTTCCTGTCCGAGACCGACTACGTCTTCAAATACACCGATGCCGACGCCGACGTGGCCATGCCCCTGACCGACCTGGGCATCGACCCTGATACCGACCTGGCAGACCAGTACGACTTCACTCGTACCACCGCTTCCGACCAGAACGGTGTGCAGCGCGGTTCCACCTGGCAGTGCTGCCCGGGCCTGCTGGTCTACCGCCGGGACATCGCCAAGGACGTGTTCGGCACCGATGACCCCGCCGCTGTGGGCGAAAAGGTCAAGGACTGGGACAC
>CALWSF010000106.1 GCA_944384125.1 uncultured Lachnospiraceae bacterium
TCCAACACATTGTCAACCATCTTCGATACCTGTTCCGGGTCGGATACGTCGGCCCGGACAGCCATGGCGGTGTGGCCGGCGGCGGTAAGCTCCTGTACAAGCGCCAGAGCGGCGTCTTCAGAGGTGTGATAGTGGACGGCTACGACGTAGCCGGCGGCGGCAAAGGCCCGGGCGGCGGCGGCGCCGATGCCCTGGCTGGCGCCGGTAATGAGAACGGTCTTTTGTTCCAAGGGAAATCTTTCCTCTCCGGGTCGGACAGGCCGCCCTGGTTACTGCTTAATGCGGCAGTTTATGCGTTTTCCTCCATCGCGTGAGTTGCACAGATGTTAATGTGCATTATCGTACATATTATGGTAGTAGTTTTGATAGTCGCCTGAAGTAATCCGTTCCACCCACCCGGTGTGCGTCAAATACCACTGAATGGTTTCGTGGATGCCCCGCTCAAAGGTATACGTGGGAACCCAGCCCAGCTCGGTAGTAATCTTGGTATTGTCAATTGCGTAGCGGCGATCATGGCCGGGACGATCCTTGACATAAGTAATCAAACGCTCCGGCTTATTCAGTTCCTTCAGAATCAGCCGGACGATCTCAAGGTTTGCTTTCTCGTTGTTGCCGCCGATATTATAGACCTCCCCGACACGGCCCTTTATCAGTACAGTGTAAATGGCCGCGCAGTGATCAAAGACATGTAGCCAATCCCGAACCTGCATACCGTCTCCATAGACAGGAAGCGGCTTGTCATTTTGCGCGTTATGGATCATGAGGGGGATTAATTTCTCGGGAAATTGGTAAGGACCGTAGTTATTCGAGCAGCGCGTGATATTTACCGGCATTCCATAGGTCTGATGATAGGCTCGAACAACCAGATCCGCGCTGGCTTTAGAGGCAGAATAGGGGCTGTTGGGGGATAACGGCGTCGTCTCCTGGAACATGCCCGTCTTTCCAAGCGCACCGTAAACCTCATCGGTAGATACCTGAAGGTAGCGCACGCCGGGTCGGAACTCCCGGGAGTACTTGTCCTCCGGGTCTACCTTCCAATGGCGCTTCGCCGCGTCCAAAAGGGTCTGTGTTCCAATCACATTGGTGGTCAGAAAGATCTCCGGCTCTACAATGCTGCGGTCTACATGACTTTCCGCCGCAAAGTGAACCACCGTATCAAAGTCATACTCACAAAACAGCCTTTCGACCAGATCTCTATCCCGAATATCCCCCTTCACAAAGCGATACCGGGTGTCGTGCTCCACGGTAGACAGGTTTTCCAGATTGCCCGCATAGGTTAAAGCGTCCAAATTGACCAGAAGCTCAAGCTGGTCATGATGCTCCAGTATATAGTGAACAAAGTTGGAGCCAATAAAACCGGCGCCGCCCGTTACCAAGATACGTTTCATTTTAATTCCTCTTTCGATATTGTTATCAAATATTGACCATACTCTGTTTTCATTAACGGCTCTGCCAGTTTTAAAAGCTGGTCTCTATCAATAAACCCTTTGCGGTAAGCAATTTCCTCAATGCAAGACACATACAGCCCCTGGCGCTTCTGAATAATTCTAACAAACTGAGACGCTTCCTGGAGGCCTTCATAGGTACCAGTATCCAGCCAAGCCATACCGCGGAAGAACTTGACCACCTTCAGCTGACCGCGCTTGAGGTATTCGTTGTTGACGGCGGTAATTTCCAACTCTCCACGGGCAGATGGTTTGATCTGCTTTGCAATCTCCACCACCTGATTGTCGTAAAAATAGAGTCCTGGTACTGCGTAGTTGGACTTCGGATTCTTGGGCTTTTCCTCTAATGAAAGCACCTTTCCTGTTTTATCAAATTCCACCACACCAAACTCTGTGGGATTGTAGACGGGGTAGCCAAAAATCACTGCACCAGACTCTAAAGAGGCAGCCTGCGCCAATGTGGCAGAAAAGCTTGCTCCATAGAAGATGTTATCCCCCAGTACCAAGGCAACTTTATCGTCTCCAATGAAGTTCTCGCCAATAATAAATGCCTCTGCCAGGCCATTAGGAGCCTCCTGTACAGCATAGGAAAATTCCATGCCGTACTGCTTCCCATCCCCCAAAATCTCCTCAAATACAGAGATATCGCGGGGGGTGGAGATAATCAAAACTTCTCGAATCCCTGCCAACATCAAAGTAGACAGAGGATAATAAATCATGGGTTTATCATAAATGGGAAGTGCCTGTTTGGATACGCCTCTGGTAATGGGATAGAGGCGAGTGCCGGAACCACCAGCTAAAATGATGCCTTTCATCACTAATTCACTCCATCTTTCTCCTAAACTAACTAAATAGGGTGCAAATTATACTGCCAGCAACAATCAACAGCAATGCAAGCAACTTCTTTCTGTTGAGCTTTTCCTTAAAAATAACCACACTGAAAAATGTAATGTAGAGATAACTGGTTGTTTCTAACACTGCACCAAGAGAGAGTGGAATTACCTTGTATGCTGTGACAGAAATTAATGTTGTACCAAAAAAGAGAATATACGCAAAAATTACTTGCGGATTCAGATATTCCATCAAAGGAGAGGAATAGGTTTTTAAGGATGCCTTTTTTAATAACACCTGAGAGACAGAACCTACAAAAATACCTCCCAGTAAAATAGCTGTATACAACATCTGTTGCTTATCCATTATCACCCTCACAATCTGAGCGTGCATACAGCACAACACCTAGAATGACCATAACTGCCCCTACTACTTTTCCGATTGTGATGGCTTCATGGAAAAAAAGAAATCCCCATACACTACCCCAGATGACAGTAACCGCCTTATTGGCAAATGCAACAGATAGCGGAAGTCTTTTGATAATTTGCTGCCAACCTATGGCATAAAGTGCTAATAACAGGATTACTATGCCATAGAAAAGACAGAACTCCATACTGAGAAAGGAGTGCTGCCCTGCCAACTTACTGCAAATACCGCTGACAGAGTAAAGCATGAGCATAAGATGAAGGGCAAACAATGTTTTTCCTTTATTCACAATCTGTCCTTCCTTCTGTCAGTCCCTGTTGATGGGTTTCTTCTTCCAAATTGATGGTTTGACGAATCACATATTGTGGGGAATTATTGATGCTGATATAAATACGTCCCACATATTCACCAATCATACCAAGCATAAGCATAATCATACCACCAATAAAAAGAAGAACAGCCATCAAGGAACTATAACCTGCCGGAATAGCTGGATTTAAAAACCTGTGAATGATAATATACAATCCATACAGTACACCCACACCTGTACAAACAACACCCACCAAAGAAGCAATCCGCAGAGGTTTGACAGAGAACGCAGTAAAGCCATTCAGCCACAATTTTATAGATTTGATAAATGTATAGCCTGTTACACCACAGATACGCTCTCGTTCCTCCATTGAAACATTACAGATATTTGCAGTTGTTCGGAGTATCAATCCATCTACATAGGGATAGGCATGTTTATATCGTATCAATTCCTCCACAACAAATTTTTTCATTGCAATAAAATTTGATAGAGAAAGGTCTTTGGGCTTTCCAATCAATATCTCAGCCATAATGGCATTGATCTTACTACCAAAATTCTTAAACCAACTCTGTTTTTTTACAGGATACTTTGCAATCGAAATGTCATATCCATTACCCAGAGGAGCAATTAAGTCCCATAGATGTTCCAATGGACATTGCCCGTCATCATCTATACAAACAACAATATCACCAGTACAATATGCATACCCAGCCATCAGTGCAGCGTGTTTTCCCTGATTTTTTGCCAGATCAATTACTTTCAGATATGGCTTTTGTGCTGCCAACTCTGATAGTACTGTAATCACATGATCTGGAGAGTGATCATTGACAGTAATAATTTCATACAAATATTCATTATTTTTATCCAAAATTGACTCAATTTCCCCAATAACCACACCAACTGTATCTGCACTTCTGTAACAAGGAATCACAAAACTAATCTTTTTCATTCTTCAATCTCTACTTTAATAAATTCTTCCATGTGATCCATACGATAACACATCTCCTCAATCGAGTGGAAACGAATCAGGGCTGCTCCCATTCCAAAAGAACCATTGTTAAACTTGTATACTTGATCCCCTGGCTTGTTCCACATATCCAAAAAAATAATATCATTCTTAATCTTATCAGAAACAACCAATTCTTTAAAGATACCATCTTTAAGTGCGTGAACAATATATGATGATACAAAATTACATGTTACCTTTTCAAGGAATACACTCAGGTCTCCCACAGCAGCCTGAACTGTTGCCTTAGCCAAATCTACACCTGTTGCATATTTTAACGCATCTGAAATCAAATTTCCTCCATTACGAGGACCGATTTCCAGTATATATATCTCTCCACATTCATCTACAATAAATTCTACATTATATGCACCCATCTTCATCTTTAGCGCAGATAATAATCTCTGTACCTCATTTAGAGCTTTTTCATGAACTTGAGAGTTTAGTGTAGGAGGATAACTCGATCCAATTGGAACCAATCCATTACAAAGTCTTTCAATGTGTTGATCCATTAAACCATCATAAACAATCTTTCCATCACAGAGGAACACATCTCCATCAATTTGATAGCCGACTCTTTGTATAAACTCCTCAATCATAATTTTCCCACATCTGGAATACTTCTTTGCTTCCTGCCATGCTGCCTCAAACTGAGAATCTTCAAAAACTTTGCAAACTCCCTTACTTCCAGAGGCATCCACTGGTTTTACCATTGCAGGTTTTTTGATGCTTTGAAAGAAGCGATATCCCTCCTCATACTCCTCAAAACCTGCGCCTTTGGGGATTGTAAATCCATTCTCCTCCATGAATTTTCTCATGGAGTCCTTCTGTGTCAAAATCTCAACTGCATGTAGTGGATTGGTTGGCAACCCCATTTGTTCAGCCACATAGGCGGCTGTTGGGGCGGATACATCAGAAGCATAAGAAACAATACCATCTATTTGCAGTTCCTTTGCCAATTTCAGGACTGCATCTCTATCTGTGGTGCTTACATTGTAATATTCATCTGCATATTGATGACCTGGATTTTCTGGGAGATAATCCACACTAATTACATGATACCCCAATTCTTTTGCTGCCTTTGTAGCTGTTACCTGAAAGTAATTTCCACCCAGCATCATTATTTTTTTCATAGTTTATTCCTCCACCACTACTTTAGTACCTATATCCTTACATAAAATCTGTACTTCTTTTCCCTTCCAGTGTAATACTTCTAACTGGTACTATGACATCATATGATTTGGTATCATGTGATACATAGGATCCACCACCGATTAAAGTAAAATCGGAGATGATGACATTATTTTGTAGTGTTGCATTGACCCCACCAAAACAATAACTTCCAATCTTAACTTCACCTGCTGTTGAAAATCCAGGTGCTAAATTATTAAAATCACCTATTAAAGCATCATGTGAAATGTTAACTCTGTTCCAAAACATATTACCAACACCAATATTGCAATGGGCTGAAATCACTACATCCTCTAGCATTACGGTTCCCTCTCCAACAATAGAACTTTTGGAAATATGTGCAGTAGGATGAATAAATGAAGCAACTTGAAATCCTGTTTCCTTACAACAGTGAAAAATACGTCCTTTTTCCCGATTCATATTTGTATATCCGATTGCCAATAATACCTCACATTCATCAGGATTCACATACTCTAAAATTCTTTCAAATGGGAACACAGATAAATTTCTATATGTATTGTCTACCATATATTTACTTTCTACGGTAAACCCCAATACTTCTCTTTGATCATATTCAGTGACATAATAATATAGTGTCTTTGCCAAGCTTCCAATTCCAAAAATAACCAAAGGTTTCATTACATTTTCCCTCCAGATGAACCTTTAGAAATAAAATTTTTGTAAGCTATTCACCACATGCTGAATATCATTTGTATTAAGTCCATAATACATAGGCAATCTCACCAGTCGCTCACTTTCTTTTGTTGTATAACAATCCTCACCATGGAAGCGCCCAAACTTCAGCCCAGCAGGCGCAGAGTGGAGAGGAATATAGTGGAATGCAGTCTGAATCTCCTGCTCACGGAGATACTGCTGCAACTGGGTTCTCTCCTCCAAATCTTTTACCTTGATATAAAACATATGAGCATTGTGTACACAACCTTCAGGAACCACAGGCAACTCGATTCTACCGCTATTGGCAAGCTCCTGCAAACCTTCCTTATAGCAATTCCAAGAAGCAAGGCGATTTTCGTTAATTTTATCCGCACTCTGTAGCTGTCCATAGAGATAAGCAGCATTCAATTCAGAAGGAAGGTAGGAAGAACCAATATCCACCCATGTATACTTGTCCACCTGACCACGGAGGAAGTTAGAGCGATTGGTTCCCTTTTCACGGACAATCTCCGCACGCTCCACCAGTTTGGTATCATTGATGAGAATAGCACCACCCTCCCCCATAGAGTAGTTCTTTGTCTCATGGAAAGAATAGCAACCAATATGACCAATTGCTCCCAGCGCCTTTCCCTTATAAGTACTCATAACACCTTGTGCCGCATCCTCCACCACCAACAGATTATGGCGGTTTGCAATGTCCATAATGGTATCCATTTCACAAGCTACACCGGCATAGTGGACAGGGACAATGACCTTGGTTTTTTCTGTAATGGCAGCCTCTATCAAAGTCTCATCTATATTCATGGTATCTGGGCGAATGTCCACAAACACCAGCTTTGCCCCAAACAGGGCAAAGGCATTGGCAGTGGAAGAAAAGGTGTAACTAGGTAAAATTACCTCATCACCTGTCTTTAAATCACACAACAGAGCAGCCATTTCCAATGCATCTGTACCACTATTGGTCAGCAGCACCTTGGCAGCCCCTGTTCTCTGCTCTAACAATTCCTGACATCTTTTTGTGTAAGCACCATCACCACATATTTTGTGGGATTGAATGGCATCTGCAATGTATTCATTTTCTGTTCCGACATAAGGGGGGATGTTAAAGGGAATCATAACTACACTTCCTATCCATCATTTCTTCTTTTTTGTTTTCCAATACTGATAAACATATGGAACAATCATAACAACACAAGTACCAAGTGAAATCGCGGCACCAATCCAAATCACTACAGGTTCATAGGAAAATTTAATTTCATGATTTCCTGCTGGCACTTTCATGCCCATAATTAATCCATTTACTTCATAAAGCTCTGTTTCCACCCCATCCACATAGGCTTTCCATTCGGGATAATAGCACTGAGAGAAATTCACAAAAGTATCTTCTGAAGTTTCAATATTGGCTGTAATATAATTATACCCAAAATCAATGTTCTCCAGTGTAGAGGCAGTAGGATTGAGTGTCCAGTTCTCCATATTCTCCATATAGTTGACAGAATCCAAGTCATATACAATTGTATTGGTGTACAACAACTCCTTATCCTCAATCTGCTCAATAGCATCTGGTATATAAAGAACATCTCGTGCATTTTGATTGACATAAATCATGGGGTCTACTTCTAGGTTCCATTGTGTGTACACATTGTCCATAACCTCATGATTCAGACGGGTTATTGTAAAATCTTCCAGCACTACATCTTCGTTAAAAGTAGACACAACACGCCAGTAGATATCAGAATACAAATTAGAATCTCCAGACATAACATACCCACTGTATTTATGTTGCCCTTGTTGTAGTGTAAATGTCGTCTGTTGTGCCATCTCATCATACTCCGGTCCACCATAAAAATCTACATAGAATGACTGCTGAATTGGAGAATTGCAACGGAACGAAATTTCATATACAGATTGTTCAACTGGACGGAAGGAATCCTGAACCACAGCGATTTGTCCCTGCATATTAGAAACAACCACTTGTTCTGTATAGTATTCAACAACACTATTCTCAGTATTCACCTGAATAACAGGTAAATTTTTCTCCAAAATGTGTGAAGAATCAATAATGTATTTCACGCCTAGCATAGATAGAAGTGAATTCTGAACACGCAAATTTTGTTCTGCTTTTAAACTGCCTGACAATAGTCCACTAGAATTCATCGGAACCAATGTTTCTTGGGTAAACAGACGATAAAGGTTAGGGTTGTTGAATGCAGTGTATGCATTGATAGATGCCATTTCCTTTGTCATGGCTCGATTCAAAGAAATCATACCTTCATATCCTGGGTTAATAGATTCTCTAGCATCCCATATCTTATAGTTGCCAATCTCACTTTTTAATTGTACGGAGATTTCATCTGTGGAATAAACTGAAGAAACATCACTAGGTTGTGAGGCTGAAGTATATGGGTAGGTTTGTAAAACAGATGATACAAGTAACACACCACATAAGGTTATATATGCAACAGATTTTAACTTCTGAAAATATTTTACAATGAAAATGATAAGTAACGTCGTTCCAATCATCCATGCTAGATCAGGTAACAGACACTTTTTCAAATAATCACTAAGTGGAGTGAAATTTGATGCGTCAAACCCTACTGTAATCCCTATATAAGTAAAAATAGTTGCTGCAATTATAAAAATGACCGCAACACAGATCGCAACCACTCCACAAGAAATTTTTAAGAATGCAATTTGATAGTTGCGCTGATCTAGGCGAGATAACATCATAGCTGCAATGGTAAATGCCATAAATATAAACAGAAATAAGTCTCTAGCTGGACAACGGAAATCTCCCAGATAGGGAATTTGATAAATCATCTTTGCCAATGGCGGAAATGCACCCATTGCACCATACAGGAACACACAGATCATGGCAATGAAGGAAAATCGTACTCGAAAATCACGAATTAAAAGAATAATACCTGCAAACACAAGAACAAATATTGCAAATCCTAAGAAAATCTCTACATCCATCTCAGATGAAAAGTTCGCTCCAAATGCTTGATAGTAATTAGACTCACCAAATATCTTTGGGAAAATCGTTTGAAACAACTTAATTGGATGGATGGAAAAAGATACAAACACTTCATATGCACTTCTGGTTGAACCAACATCGGAATAAGTAGCAACTTGTTCCAATTGTGGTGCCAAATAAAATGCGATCAACCCCAAATAAGAAAGCCCCCATGCCATTCCATGTAAAAGCATGGTTTTGAGCTCTATTCTATAATGAAACCCAAATACAATCAGATATACAAATAAAAATATATCTGTATAGACCGCTTGTTGTAGACCACCACTAATATAAAGCTGTAGTGCCATACACACCGAGGAAATCAGTAGATACCGTAGTTTCCTGGTGGTAAAATACCGCTCTATAAAATAGAGAATAAAAGGAAGTACAACGATACATAAAATGATAAATACATGACTTTTTCTAACCCCACCAATATGGCTAGAGAGCAAATAGCAAACACTGATTGTTGCCGATGCCCAAGTTTTGCACTTAATTTCCTTCAAATACAGAAATGTAAAAACCGCACCTAGTGATAAAGTAACAATATATAGTGCATAATACATCTGTTTAGCAGGTAATATAGAAAATAACAAAGTGGGGGTAATTGCACTTGTTATTGGCATCCCTGCTGCCAACCATTTATTCCATAATGGCAGTTCTCCATTGGCAAGCATTGTCTTTGTCAATTGAAAATTTGCAAATGCTTGAATCCCATCTCCACTGATTGGAAATTGATCCATAAAATAATATTTTGAGTAAACAACAAACAAAATACAACAGCTAATCAAAAAAAGTAACAACACTTGATTTCTGGTTTTGTATAATATACTTCGTAGGTGCACAATAAACTATCTCCTTATTTCAAATGTCAGTGTGGTGTTGGGTACTATTATTTAAAACAATATTCCTTTGGTAGTAAGTCATATAATATATTATCTCTCTTATACAATCCTCAAAAACTTGAAATCAAACTGGAGATTCTATTCAAAATAATATCCCATTGGTAATTCTCATCAACATAAATCTTACCATTGTGACACATGGCGTGATAGATATCCTCATGTTCCAACAGATAATCCAAGGTTTCCTCAAACTCACGGTCGGAAGTAAAATACAAACCTGCATCACTTTTGATACAGTGTCCCTTTAGCACTTCACACTTTCCATTGACCAGCACAGGACGTCCCATTGTCATACTCTCCAGTACCACCATAGAGAGGCTTTCAAACTGAGAAAACAGAACCAATGCCTTTGCATCACGCATCACAGCGAACTTCATCTCATTGGACACAAAGCCCAAGCTGATAATATCCCTATGCTTAGGAATTTTCATCACAGGCTTTCCCATCAGCACCAGTTTCAACTGGGAGTGTGGGTGCTTTCTTTTGTACTGCTCAAAACAGCGGAACATATCTCCACAACCCTTGGATTCGTCAATACGACCGGCATATACAATATAGTCTGTTCCCTGAATTGCCTCTGGAATTTCTGGTAACTCACCTTCTGGAACATCGACACCAATTCCAGCCATAATACTAGGAATGGATGCAATGTTGGGAAAACGCTTTAGACCGAATTCCTTTTCTGAATCCGTATTCCAAATAATCCCTTTTGCAGATTCAAAGACTTTATCATAGGCACGGATATAAACTGGCAATTCATCATGTACTGTTGGAATGTGAATTGCATTCTCAAACCCCATAGGAAGTCCTTTGGCTGTGAGGTAGTATAAGTAGGTCATGAAAATGACTACTTTATATTCCCTATGTCGTTCTTTCAATACTTCCAGAACTTTATCACAGACAGGTCCCTGTTCTTCAATCCACTGCTCCTCCTGTTCATCTGTATGGTAAGAATTACCCAATACCAATTCAGAAATCTTATTAAATGTCTTTTGATTGCGTTCTTTAGTAACTGGATAACGATGCACCAAAACTCCGTTGATTGTAACATCACCAACTGGGTATTTATTTGCCCATGTCACATAATCTTCTGCACAGGTGGTATACACTTCTACATCATAAAGATCCGTTAACTTTTCAGCCAGCTGTCTGCAATACAGTTCAGCACCACCGTTAACCTCTAATCCATATCGTTGACAGACAAAAGCAATTTTATCCTTCATATAATTTTTTCCTCCAAAATTTCACAGGTTATTTTCTTCAATATTTTTAATACATTTTCGTGTGAGAAATCTTCCAATCGCTTTCTTTGCCCTGCTATGATCTGACTTCTTATCTCATCATTGTAAACCACACCATAGAGTACCTTTGCTATATGTTCAGGATTTTTTGTATCCAAAATAATACCAGAATTACCCATTGTTTCAGGAATGGCTGTGGAACCATAGGTTATAACTGGAACATCAAAATACATTGCTTCCACCAATGGTACACAAAATCCCTCATGTTCACTCATACATAAAAATACATCTGCCACACGATAAAAGGCAAGAATTTTTTCAAATGGAATATGTCCAGTAAACAATACATTGTTTACACCAAGTGTTTGAATATGATTAATTAGAAATTTGTAATACACTCCATTTGGGTCATACGAACCAACTAAAATCAACCGAGCTGTTTGATCTAATTTTTGATAGGCAGAAAAGGCTGTAATCACATCTTCAAATTTTTTGTTTGGTGCCACTCTTCCTACAAAAATAATATTTTTGCATCCATCTTTGTACTCTATTATTGTCTGCTCATCTGGTGTACGATCATAGTCTGAGAATGGAATAAGAATTGGACACACATCCATAGGACAAGTATAGCCATACTTCTGCAAATCCATCACATTAAACTTGGAAACTCCAATACAGAAGTTTACATTTTTTCTCATATCATAGAGATTATCCAATCCCCGTTGACAACTCTTAGCTGCTCCCTCATCAAAGGGAGCAAAAAAATCTGGTGGTGTTACATTGTGATATACCAATACCTTTTTACAGGGAAGCTGTGCAAATTTCTTTGCCAAATCGGTTCCTGTTGCATGGTGGTAAAGTACAACATCTTCTTGATGCAGTTCTGGAAGGTTGTTTGTAGAACCAATTTCCTCCCATCCATGTCCAGATGGAGGGAATTCTGTATAAATTTTTGATGGATATCCCATTTCCAAAAATGCATTTTGGAATGCAATGATATCATTACTAACAGCATCCCCTCTTGAGATGGTAGATGAAAATTGGAGAATACGTGGTTTTCTTATTTTCTGCTCTTTTAAGAAATCCTTTAACAGAGTTCTCAATCTTTCAGACACAGGTGTATACTGAAAGTCCTGTAGCCGTTTCCGCTGCCCAGAAATAATTTCTTCTCTGTGTGCCTGCTGGGTCACAAGTCGATGAATCTCCCAAGCCGCCTTGTCTGGTTCTTTGGTCTCTAGCAGAACGCCGCTGCCTCCTAATGTATCAGGAATGGCTGTGCTGTCGTATGCCACAATAGGGACATCGAAATACATTGCTTCCACCAGAGGAACACAAAATCCCTCATGTTCACTCATGCACACAAACACATCCGCCAAATGATACCAAGCCAAAATTTCATCAAATTTAATGTGTCCTGTAAAAATTACATGGTCAGCAATCCCCAGCATCTGGGCATAGGCATAGAGCCGTTTATAATAACTGTCCATACCATCCCAAGAACCAACCAAAACCAAGCGGGACTTTGGATTATAACATTTTTGATAACAGCAAAAAGCACGCAGCACATCTTCCTGACACTTATTAGGGGCAATACGACCAACAAACAGAAGATTGGTATACCCATCTCCCTCATATTGCCTCAAAACCTTCTCACTGGGCTTCTTCTCATAGTCAGAGAAGGGAATCAAAATAGGACACACATCAATGGGGCAGGTGTAACCCATACGCAGCAAATCCTGTTTGTTAAATTCAGAATCAGCAATGCAATACTCCAACTGATTCGCCAGCTTTTGAATACCAGACAGACCATATTCCGTCAGATTTTTTGCTCCCTGAGAATACAACTCAAAAAAATGTGGAGGTGTGATATTATGATAAATCATCAGCTTTCTCCCACCTAAGTTTGGCAGTCTCTCATTTAAATCTGTACCTGTAGAACCATGATAGATGATCACATCATCTTGTTCCAGTTGCGGCATATTTGCAACAGACTCTACTGTCCCTTTTGGAAGTCTGGGATCAATATTCTCTGCATAGATTTGGGTCTCATAGCCCATCTCTATCAATAACTCTTTTATCGCTCTGGTATCATTTCCCACTGCATCTCCGTAAGACAATGTGGGGAGCAGTTGTATGACCTTCATAACACACCTCTATTTTAGATTATTTTTTTGCAATCATAGCATAGTCTAAACTTCCATACAGCATATTAGACACTCTAGTAATAGCTGCATTGATTTCCTCTAAATTCTCAATCCCATTTCCACGAATGTGTGGCAAGGGTTCTGCTTGACTGCACTCTGTGGGAATGAAGTGGATTTCTGTAAAACCCACTTCACGTAATATATATTCCAGAACCAGCGGATGTATTGGTTTATTATGAGTGGGATCTACATAAAAGGTAGTTGTAAACATAGACAAGGATGTTGGATTGGGGGTCTCCAAAATCAAATATGCCCCATCTTCCAACTTCTCATAGGCACTTTGACATAGTATCTGTAGCTGTTCAAAGCTAATGTGTTCAATGACCTGTGATGCAAAAATACCTGCAAAACTCTGTGTGCTGTCTTTCAGGAATTGAATGGCATCCCCCTGACGAATATCAAGCCCATTCAACTCTCCCTCTACCACATATTCTGGATAGAGATCCACACCAAAGGCTTGAATTCCATGATTTTTCATCAGATGTAGGAATTCGCCACGTCCACATCCCACATCCAAAACAGGTTTATCACTTTTCTTAAAGTAGGGCAAATACATTTCCTGTCGCTCTGTAATCTGAGAGCGTGTGCCTCTAAATTGATTTTGGAACTCGAAATAGTCAATAGCAAGGTAGCGGTCCCCACTGGATTTCTGTTCTGATGCTGAATTTTGGAAAACATCCTGTTGTTGTGCTTTTGCAACCGGTGTACGGCTCAAAATTGCCTTTGCTACGGATGCACTAAAGGCATCCGATTGACGATCCAATGTTTGCATATGGGAGTCCACACTCTGAACATGGAGATCCACACCATCCAGCCGAATGCTGACTGATTGAATATCCTTGTAAGCGACAGCCATTTGTTCATCCAATGTATGTGTGTGCATCTCCACATTATCCAAACGAACACTAACAGACTGAATATCTCGATATGCAGTCGTCATTTGTTCATCCAATGTATGTGTATGTACCTCCACACCATTTATTTGTTCTTCCAGTCCTGCGGTGTGGCTCTGTACCTCCTGCAACTGTTCCTCCAATCCTAAAGTATGGCTCTGCACCTCCTGCAACTGTTCTTCCAGCTCTGCGGTATAGCTCTGCACCTTCCGCAACTGCTTTTGATACATTTGCTCTAATGCATCAATTTTAGAGTTTGTAATATGCTGTATTTCCTGTAATCTGATCTCTTGCCCCTCCAACAGGGCTTTCAGTTGTCGATTTTCTTCTCTCAGTTGGTCATTGATACAACGCTGTCCTTCTATAAAGTAACGCACTGTATTCATACACCGAACTACACAAGCATTAAATTGCCCCTGCTTTGCCAGAATAGGAGGGATAATGCACTTTGCAAGCTTCCGCACCACACGTTTTGCAAATGTCTTAATCCCGGCAGATCCAAAACTCCAGTAGTATGGAATTTCATAGTTGGTGTTCATATAGCGGATGGAGTCCATAAACTCCTCCCAATTTTCTCCCTCTGCTGGTACGGTGGAAACTACTTTGGGAAGTTCTCCATTCACTGGAACCTGAGAGAATGCTGGCATGGAAGCTGCCAATTCCTCTGCCTGAATTTTACTTCTGATTTCCTGCATAATCTTTTCTACATCAACAGGTATTTTTTCAGGTTTCATCATTTCTTTTTCCTGATTCATAATTACACTTCCTCTTTCAGCTTTACCATTTTATAACCTATTGTTCCCAGTAGAACGATACCCATAACAACAACTGCTACCCACATAGGAGTGGAAACTTTTGGTAGTGCCATCTTTTCATAGATTTGCAGCTGTTCAATTTGATAATCCACAACATTGAGAGTGAACAATCTCAAATATGCAGTACCAGGAGCCTGTTCCCCTTTATTTAAATCAAATTGTATCTGATTCAACCCCTCTTGTAGTACAATTTGCTTCTCCTGTTCTGGGTTATCATAGCTGGCTTCAAAATTATATAGATCCACATACAGGGTAGTCCCGGACTGCTCTGGTGGACATTCAATTTGAAATTGGATATTAATTGGGTTTACACTTTGTAAAGAAACTTCTGTTTGATAGCCCACAGCACTGCCTTCCACTGCATTATAGAAAGGCAAGGCTGTCTCTGTGGCATCCACACCCATTTCTGCCATAGGCACAAAATCTTCTATCCGCACCACTGGCTGACTGGTATCAATCTGATATGGCACAGGACCTCTTGCATGGCTAATTACATTCAGCAACGAGAAATAAAACACAATGAGTTCTACAATAATAATCCATTTTAGCTTTGCTTTTTTCGTCTCCATGTGTTTCATCCCCCTTGTGCCTGCACTGCTTCAATGGGCAACTTCCCATCCAAAAAGTCCTGATACTGATCTGCAATCCCTTCTGTGTCTCCAAAAGCAATCTGCTTGCCCTTGTGCAGCCAAAGAACCTTATTACATAGTTCCCTGATTTGGTCAAGAGAGTGGGAAACCAAAATGGTAGCAGCACCATGTTCAATGATTTCCTGCATCTTTTTAGCACTTTTCTCCTGAAATGCTCCATCACCCACAGAAAGCACCTCATCCAGAATCAAAATTTCTGGCTGTACCAGTGAGGCAATGGCAAATGCAAGACGGGATTGCATACCAGTGGACAGTTGCTTAAAGGGACGATCCTGGAATGCTCTCAGCTCAGAAAAATCCAGAATATGCTCATAGGTTTCATCCATAAAGTCTCTGGTATAGCCCAGCATTGCACCACGTAGGTAGGCATTTTCTCTCACCGTCAAATCCCCATCAAAACCAGAAGCAAGCTCCAACAGAGCTGACACACTGCCACCACGCTCAATACTGCCTCCTCTTGGCTCCATCACGCCAGTGATAGCCTTCAATAAGGTGGATTTTCCTGCACCATTTGTCCCAATAATACCCAGCATCTCTCCCTTATTCAGAGCAAAGGAGACATGATCCACTGCCATAAAAGTTTCCACTTTATACTGCTTTTTCAGGTGGCGCATGGTCCACTCTTTTAAACCAATGTCCTTAAAATCACCAATTTTATATGAGATCGACACATCATTTACTTTTAACATTGTTTCCATGGTCTTACCTCACACATAATACAAAAATTCATGGTTGTACTTTTTGTACATATAAGCCCCTATGCCAAAGGACAAAATGGCAAAAGCGGCTGCCAAAAGATGGAACTGTACTGTTGGTATTGTTCCATCCAGAATAATCTTTCTGAAATAACGGATATACACATACAAAGGATTGAGTAAAAACATACATTGTATGGTATGGCTGTAACTGTCAATGGTATAGAAAATAGCAGACATCCACATAATGAGCTGAGTCAAAATTCCCCATAAATATTGCATATCTCGGAAGAATACAAAAAGGGCAGACAAAATTAAGCCCAGTCCCAGATTAAATACAATTAAACATACCACAGGAAACAGTAAAAATACAAATTTCCAGGTAAATGGTACACCATCAATGGCAACAAACGTGAAAAAAATAAGCAAATTCAATCCAAAATTGATCAGAGATGATACATTTTGTGAAAATAGGAATAAATACTTTGGTACATTTACTTTTGTAAAAATTCCTGCATTCATCAACAGAGAGTTCATTCCCAAATTAGTAGCATCGGTAAAATAGGAAAAAATAAGCTGTCCAGCAAACAAATAAACCACATAATGGTCTACATTGTTTCCAAAAAAGTTACTAAACACCAGCCACATAATCAGCAGGTTCATCAGAGGAGCCAATATACTCCACGCCATACCTAAGATGGTACGCTTATATTTTTTTGCAAAGTCACGCTTCACCAGTTCCTCAAATAGGAACTGGTGTCGCTTTAATTTCTCCAACATATGTTAAATCCTTTCAAAGCGAATACTTTGTCATTGTTTTCGCCAATATTCTATCACTTCTCCTAAAATTTCATCCATTGAAATTTCAGGCTGCCAGCCTGTGTGCTGGGTCAATTTTCTGTGGTCACAACAAATCACAGGTGTATCACTGGGACGCATTTTTTCAGCATCTTGTTCCACAGAAATCTGACACTTTGCCAAATGACACAACTCATCTAAAATCTCTTGTGCACTGTATGTCACACCAGAACCTACATTGTAGACCTCACCAGCATATCCTTTTTCTGCAATAAGACGGTAGGCACACACTACATCTTTCACATGGGTAAAATCTCGTCTGGCTGTTAGATTGCCTACTTTAAGGCAACTCTGTTCTCCACGTTCCACTGCTACAATACCAGAGGCAAAATCAGGGATGAGAAATCCCTTCCCCTGTCCTGCTCCTGCGTGATTAAAAGAACGAGTCATAGAAATATTTAGCCCATATGCCTTGACATAAATCTGTGCCATTTCCTCCTGTGCCTTTTTAGACACGGCATAGGGAGTTTGAGGATTGGTTGCCAGCGTCTCTGACACTAGTTTGCCAGCCTCACCCAAGTTTCCATACTGGTCAGAGGAACCAACTAACACCATACGGCACTCTGGCCTTTTCTTCCGAACTGCTTCCATCAAATTGATTGCAGCTATCACATTCAACTCCACTGTTTTTTGTGGAATACTCCAGGACTTCGCAACATTTGCCTGTCCAGCCAAATGGAAAACTACATCAGGCTGTACCTGAGAAATAACAGTTTCCACAGCATATTGATCCAACAAATCTGCCACAAGTACACTGTCACCGGTCTGGACATCCAGACCGGTGACAGTATAACCATGATTCTCTAATTCGTGGCGCAAATAATGACCTACAAAACCCTGACTGCCTGTAATCAGAGCTTTTTTCATCTCTACATCGCCGCCTTTTCTTTCTTAGCAAGCTGTAAGTCATGCTCTGCCATAATCGCACACAGCTGCTCATAAC
>CALWSF010000107.1 GCA_944384125.1 uncultured Lachnospiraceae bacterium
CTGATCCAGTTCCTTATCAACCATATCAGTTCATTATAAAAATCTTAGATTTTTGTCTTGACAACCGAGCCATTATACTGAAGACCTGTTTGCATCTGTCCCATTTCATTAAAGCAGAAATATTTTCCGTTGATTTTTATCTTAGCTCTGAATACATCGGCATTATCGCCATCCTTGGTAACAAAATCTTTGTAGGAATCTGCTCTCTTTACTTCGCCATCATCAAAGTAGTACCAATCTGTATCACCATCTTTACCGGTATCTTCTGCGCCATCAATCTCATACCAGCCATCTGCTCTGGAACCATCTTCTACAACATTGCTGTACTGCATGTTCCAGATCTGCTCAGCACCAACTGTAGAATTACCATCTAAGATACCATTGCTTGAGGAAGCAGCAATCAGCTGGGAATAATTTCCACCGCTTACGAGATCAGACTGGCTGCCAACCACATATTTACGGTTGTTGATCCACTCATAAAGCATCTGACCATGTGCATTGAAGAAGTAATACTTTCCATTTACTTTCTTCTTGTTGGAATCTCTGTACATTTTACCATTGCTTCCAAAGTAGTACCAGCCTTCTTCATCACAATGCTCTTCACAGTTATCATCATCGCTGCAGAAATTTACACCATTTCTGTCAACTTCATCTTCTTCCGGTAAAGCAAGCCATAACCACTGGTTTTCAGCTCTCCAGCCTTCATCCTCAGTACCAAGATAGAATACTTCGCTGTTTTCATCCTGATACCAGCCATATCTCATTTTACCATCTTCATCAAAGTAGTAGGTCTTTCCGTTAATCTTTTTGGAATCATCCTCTACTTTTTTACCATTAGTGGAGAAGTAATACCAGTGATCTCCATCATCTTCCGGATCAGATACATCCTCATCAGCTGTTGTTTTAATCCAGCCATTTTTTACCATAGCACCATCAGAACCTACGTAGTATTCATCATCTACCCAGGCATCTGTCAGCATGTTGCCATCTTCATCCAGATAGAACCACTGAGAACCATCTTTTTTCCACTCATCAGTTACCATCTCATCGTCGCTGTCATAGTAGTGCCAGATTCCAGCGTCATCTTTCTCCCAACCAGCGGCGAAAGAAGTCATGGAAGCACCCATTGCGAGCAAAGCTGCTGCAGAAAGAACTGCAACTAATTTAGTCTGCTTTCTCATAATTAATGCACTCTCCTTTTTTCTTTTTGAAATACTTTTTCTCGAATTTCCTAACTGCATTACGAGGCCATTATACTTCGGATATGAAAAAGTATGGCGGTGGGAAGAAGCAGATACTTATAAGAGCAAAAAGTTTTATTCTTTGTTTATGAGAAAATTTTGATAAAATGTTTTTGTTTTAGATAGAACTCTATTATATTTAAAATTTTTCCATTAAAAAGGACATGTTGTCACATATATGTGAAACACCATGTCCGAATAAATGTTGATAAATATATTATTTCATTAACCAATCAAGAACATATATTTGTTTGATTCCATTGTGTGATATAACAGGGCCATATTCCATTGTGAGGAGGTATTTTGGATTATGATCATTGATAGAATTTAAAGGAGATAATTCTCGCTCCAGTGTTTTACCGTCTGCATCAATAGTGGAGTATGCCACTTGGTAATATTCTTCTCCTTCATCGCCAATGGCTATAAAATCCACTTCTGCTGATCCTACTTTTCCAACGTGAACTTCATACCCACGACGCAGCAGTTCCAGATATACAATATTTTCCAGAATATGACCAGCGTCTGCTTTTTTAGTACCCAGAACATTATAACGCAGGCCAATATCTGCTGCATAATATTTATCTCCTGTTTTTAGATATTGCTTTCCTTTGATGTCATACCGTCCAACTCTGTAAAATATAAAACTTTCTGTCAAAGCCTCTAAATAATTTTCTACGGTATGAACAGAAATTTTTCTGCCTGCAGAGGTCATCGTGTCAGCAATTTTCTTGCTTGAAGTTATATTTCCGATGTTATCAAACAGAAAACGAACCACGCTTTTCAACATATCCACATCCGCAATACGTTTACGGGTAATGATGTCTTTTACAATAATAGAGTTGTAAATCCCATCCAGATATTGCCGTATATCTCTGGGTTTGTTCAATTCTAATGCATACGGAAAAGAACTATTATGGATATAATCCTGATACAATCTGTCACTGGCGCTCTCCTGGCGCGCTGAAACATACTCTTTAAAAGATAATGGCAGCATCCTGATTTCTACATAACGACCCGTCAGCAATGTTGCCAGCTCTCCTGACAACAGCCATGCATTAGAACCTGTAATGTAAACATCACAATTTTTTTTGATAAAAAGGGCATCCACTGCTTTCTGAAAATCTGCAACTCTTTGTACTTCATCCAGAAAAATATAATTCATTTTATCCGGGAGCAGTCGATTAGATACCAGCCCGAATAAAGCCTGGCTGTTTTCAATATCTGCATAATCTCCATCTTCAAAATTAATAGAAATAATCTGTTGTTGTTCCACACCATTTTGCAGAAGATATTCTTGATATAATTCAAACAATGTCGATTTCCCACAACGGCGTATTCCTGTTATCACTTTTATAAGATGTTTATCCTGAAAACTAATCAGGTTTTCCAAATATTCTTCTCTTGGTATCATATAACTCCCTCCATTTGCAGTCATTATATACTAAAACACCGGAAAAGTAAAGTTTTTGCATTTAAATGCAAAAATGTTGTTTCTATGGATAAATTTTGCATTAATATTATAATCCTGAAATCAGTAATTTATGTGTCCGGCTATTTACTTATACCACTACCACCATACTTTTTCATATCCGAAGTATAATGGCCTCGTAATGCAGTTAGGAAATTCGAGAAAAAGTATTTCAAAAAGAAAAAAGGAGAGTGCATTAATTATGAGAAAGCAGACTAAATTAGTTGCAGTTCTTTCTGCAGCAGCTTTGCTCGCAATGGGTGCTTCCATGACTTCTTTCGCCGCTGGTTGGGAGAAAGATGACGCTGGAATCTGGCACTACTATGACAGCGACGATGAGATGGTTTATGATGAGTGGAAAAAAGATGGAAACAAATGGTTCTATCTGGATGAAGACGGCGATATGCTGACCGATGCATGGGTAGATGATGACTACTATGTAGGCGAAGACGGTGCTATGCTTGTCAATGAGTGGAAGAAAACAACTTCTGATGACGACATGGACGATCCCGATGAGGACGGCGAGTACTGGTACTACTTCGGAAGCAAGGGTAAAAAAATCGTTGATGATGACAAGAAGATCAACGGAAAGACTTACTACTTCGATGAAGACGGTAAGATGAAAACCGGCTGGCAGGAGATCGGCGAGGACGCTTACTACCTTGGCGGTGAGGATGAGGGCTGGAGAACTGAGAATCAGTGGCTGTGGCTTGAGAAATCCGGTCTGCTTGAGGATGATGATGACGATGAAGTAGAGGGTATGGTTGTTCTTGACTGTCAGGAAGAAGACAACTGTGATGATGAAGGATGGTATTGGTTCCAGTCTTCTGGTAAAGTGTACAATGGAACTTCCAAGAAGAAAATCAACGGAAAATATTATATGTTCAACAATCATGGACAGATGCTCTATGAGTGGATTGACAATGATACGACTGTAACACATGGTTCCAATGCACAGCTTGATGGTAACCTTGAAGAAGGAGCAACCCCGGCTAATATTGGCGCAATGCTTTACTATAACGTAGTAGAGGATGGTTCCAGAGGAAATGGTTGGTATGAGATTGACGGTTCCGAAGATGTGGGAACAGATGATGATACTGATTGGTACTACATTGATGACGGCGAAGTAAAATATGCAGATGGCGGTTCTAAAGATTTTGCAACATATGACGATGATGGAGCAGTATACGTACAGAGAATCAAAATCGATGGCAAATATTTTGCATTTAATGAAAAAGGACAGATGCAGACAGGTCTGCAGTATATAGCAGATGATAATGGTTTCTACTATTTTGATGAGAATGGTTATCAGAAGACTGGCCGTGTATCCAACGTAGAGTGTGATGATGATGATTATACATTCTACTTTACAACCAGCAACGGTAAGAATGGTTTAGGTTACAAGGGAGAGAAAGATAATTATCTGTACTTCAATGGTAAGAGACTGGAAGCTGACGATGACTACAGACTCTGGTTCTATGGCGGAGACATCTATCTGACAAACACCAAAGGTAAGATTCAGACAGCTAAGAGCGGAAAAGAATATGACCTTGAAAACAAGGGTGTTGATGAAGAGGATGTAACAGTTACTACAGATGGAAGCGGAAGAGTTCAGTCTATTAAATCTGAGAATGGTACATTTGAGTATACAGCAGATGAGTTGATTCAGGAAATGATCAATGCTATTAATGGTGATGCACAGAATGTAACTGAAGACATGATCGTATCCGTTCCGTTTATCCAGCTGTATGATGATGATATCTACACCTATAATAAGATTACAAAAGGAACAAATGGAAGCTATACTGCAAGCGAGGGATGGCTGAGACTGAATAGCGAAAACCCCGAAACAGGTTTTAGTTCCGTTACTGCAGGTACAACAACAGAGGAATAATTCGAACCATTTTATGAGTTTGACCGATAATTTTTATGCTTAATATCATAAGATGAACAAGAGATGCTGCTCAGTTATCGATAAAAGATGATTGGGTGGCATTTCTTAATATTTATTGCTTAAAGGTATCCCGAAGTTTTTGCAAATAGTGTTGTTGTGAAATAGACAATTCTAAAGAACGGGGATAAAATAGAATGTATTCGAAAAACAAAATCGATGGTTGTTCTTTTGATAATGCGGCTTGAGAGGAATTATTTGGCTGTCTGAAAAATGAAAAGTTCTATTGTCAGGATTAAACGGGCTTTAAACTATCAGAGTTCATTGACATTCTCAATAATTATCTTCTATGGTATAACACAAAACGGATAAAATATTACTTGGAAATATGAGCCCTCAGGAGTATCGGCAGAGCCTTGGTATAACCAGTCCAGAAAAATGTCCGCATAAACCGTTTCAAGTTTTGTGCAAAGTGAATAAACTGATATAAGATATGCTATTATTTACTTTGGGATACTCCCTGTCTGCATTTCCCACTCATTTTAAAGCAACATCGATTTTGTCTTACGAATACATTCCAGTTCAGCTCCTTTGGGAGTCATTAGAAAGCCCCATCTTTTGCCTCTCCCTGACCTCGAAAAGACTATTTTGTTACCAGATCCAAAGTCTAACACCATCAAATTTCGAAAGATGTATTACCCAAACTCTTCACAAAAAGCTTTATAAAGAAGGAGCGTCGCTCCATAGATGAATTACTCATCTGTTTTGCAACGCTCCCAATTCCAATTTTCATGTCAAACCAGCTTAAGTAACATCTGCTCATCTATCTAATGATAATTTTACAGCATCATTCCTCTGATTTGTATTTTAATTCCGGAAGGTATTTTACCAATTTTAAATCAGACATTAATATCTTCCATCCGCAAAACCTGTATGCGGACCATGCACATCATACCACATAGGTCTGGTAGCACTGTAGTCTCCATTGTTATCAGCCATCAAATTATATGTAAATACATTATTATCATATAACTCAATATACGGAACAGATAACCAACTATCATCATATTTACCATCCGTTCCTATACCACTGTTTCCTACACGATTAATTAACTCCTGTGCGGAGATAGTAGTTGTGGAACCCGGAAGCTGAATTGATTTAACTTTATCTCCTGAGCCAATGTTTACGCGAACATCATCGGAAGAGATAGAATCATTCTCTACATAATATTCTTTGGATCTGGACGTCTGAATCTTTCCTTTACTGTTTACAAGATAAACATCATTGT
The DNA here is from genome assembly GCA_944384125.1 of uncultured Lachnospiraceae bacterium. GTDB lineage: Bacteria > Bacillota > Clostridia > Lachnospirales > Lachnospiraceae > Otoolea. The sequence continues at coordinate 5,890 of CALWSF010000107.1, forward strand.
TGAAGAAGTACAGTCTGTAATCATCATCAGCTGTCAGTTTCTTACCATTGAAATACAGATATCCATTTTTCTCGCCGCTGAAGCCTTCTCCATTATGACCATTCTTTGTCTCAAAATAGAACTCGAAATCGTCATCATCGCATTCAACTTCAGAAACCTTACCGGTCTTCATATATCCGTTATCATCAAAATAGTAGAATCCATGATCTTTGGCAATATACTGAAGTCCTGTCTGCATCTGGCCCAGCTCATTGAATGCAAAATATTTCTTGCCTTTACTGCTGTCGCATTTGATTCTTGCCACATATACCGGATTTCCGTCTACATCATAAGCAGCAAGCGTATTTCCATTGTCAGCTCTCTGAACCTGGCCATTGTCAAAGTAGTACCAATCAGTATCATTATCTGTGCCTACATCCTCAGAACCATCGATTTCATACCAGCCATCGCCTCTGGCACCGTCTTCTACCTGATTTGCATAAATCATATTCCAGATTCTGGAAGCATCAGAAGACGTATATGCTCCGTCTAATGCATTTGCATTTGCTCCGGAAGCTACAAGGCTGGAAGTTGAAGCAGGTTTCTGTACAGGATCCGTTACAATGTACTCATTGTTATTAATCCACTCATAAAGCATCTGTCCGTGAGAATTGAAGAAATAATATTTTCCATTAACCTTCTTTTTGGATGCATCTTTGTACATCTTTCCACCGGCACCAAAATAATACCATCCTTCATCATCACAGCTGTCAACATCGGTACAACCCAGAACATTTGCAGCGTCTTCCTGTTCGTCATCCTCCAGGTAATTTCCTGGTTTTTCAAGCCACAGCCACTGATTCTCAGCTCTTCCGCCTTCATCTTCTCCGCCTAAATAGAAGACATCTCCGGAATTGTTGGCGTACCATCCATATTCCATACGGCCATCTTCATCAAAATAGTAGGTTTTTCCATTGATCTTTTTAGAATCATCATTAACTTTTTTACCATTGCTTCCAAAATAGTACCAATGATCTCCGTCCTCTTCCGGATCATCGATATCCGTATCAGATGTAGTCTTAATCCAGCTATTCTTTAACATAGCACCATCTTCGCCTACATAATACTCATCATCTACCCATGAACTTGTGAGCATGTCGCCATTTTCATCCAGATAGAACCATCTGCTTCCATCTTTACGCCATTCATCTTCAACCATCTCATCGTCGCTGTCATAGTAGTGCCAGATTCCAGCGTCATCTTTCTCCCAACCAGCGGCGAAAGAAGTCATGGAAGCACCCATTGCGAGCAAAGCTGCTGCAGAAAGAACTGCAACTAATTTAGTCTGCTTTCTCATAATTAATGCACTCTCCTTTTTTCTTTTTGAAATACTTTTTCTCGAATTTCCTAACTGCATTACGAGGCCATTATACTTCGGATATGAAAAAGTATGAAAAGGAAGCAAAAAAGCCAGTAAATACAAAGGTTTTTACTGACTTTGCGAAAAAAATAGTGTTTTTTTAATGAGAGAGGTTTCAGTATCATGAAACCATACAGGGGAAGAATTTGCAATAAAAAGATTTGGTGGAATCAATGAATGAGAAAGAGATCCAATTGAACAAAAGAAAAATCTTCATAAAAAATTAAATTTTTGGGTAGTCTTTAAACCAGATATGAAGGTTGATTTAGCGACAGACTGATGATATACTGTAAAAAGCCTTGAAATAAAAGGGTTTTGTGTGAACAAGGAGAGAATCTTATGGTAAAGACAGCGGGAAATGGAAATCCGGAGGCATTGGCAGATTTTGCAAAAAAGATTTTTTCGGGTGTTACAGCCGTTTTTTTGTGTGTTGTGTTTGTTGCCTTTCCACTGTATTATCACAATTATTATTTTGATATTTTAGTGGCCAAATATCAGTTTTACTGGATTTCAGCAGTGGCTTATTGTGCGGTTTGTCTGATATCAGCAGTTATTTTTTGTATTTTGGATTATAAACGCTGCAATGGTGTAAATACAAAGCGTTTTTTTGCAGGTTTCAGTATCAGAGAACTAAAGAAACAGCCGCTGGTTTATAAGGCAGTAGTATTGTTCTGGCTGTTTGCTGCGCTGGCTACGGGTTTTTCAGATTATGTTTATGAATCGTTCTGGGGTAATGAGGGGCGATACAGTGGCCTTTTTCTGATTACGCTTTATGTAGTTACACTGGTTCTGGTGGGAAAACTGGGGAGAGCGAAAAAGTGGTATCTGGATTTTTTTATGGCGTCAGCAGTGCTTGTCTGCCTGTTGGGAATTACAGATTATTTTCGGCTTGATGTGCTTGGATGGAAAACAAATGTTAACAGTAATCAGCTGGATTCATTTACTTCCACATTGGGAAATATTAATACTTATACGGCTTTTGTGGCTATGGCAATGGGTGTTTCCTGCGGTTTGTTCCTGACAGAGAAAAATCTGTTCCGGCGTATCTGGAATTATGCAGTAGTGATAGTTGTATTTTTTGCAATCATTACAGGTCAGAGTGATAACGCATATCTGGCGCTGGGAGCTTTATTTGCGTTTGCTCCTTTTCTGGCGTTCAGATCCCGCAGCGGTTTGGGACGATATGCGGTTCTCGCAGCTTCTTTTATGACAGTGATGAAAATAATTGATGAGATAAATAAGGCCAAGGCAGATAAGGTAATTGGACTGAGCGGCCTGTTTAATTTTCTCGTAAATTATGAACATCTGGAAGTTATTGTTATTGCGCTGTGGATGCTGGTTGCTGTATTATATGTATGGAACTGGAGTGCCTCCCGCAGAGGAAAAAAAGAAGAGATTGGCAAATGGCTAAGGATTGTGTGGTCATGTGTTTTAGCTGCAGCTGCACTGGTGGTTCTCTATGTGGTATATGACGCCAATTTCGGAAATAACCCGGAGCGATATGCATCGCTTTCCCAATATCTCATATTTAACGACAATTGGGGAACGGGCAGAGGGTATTGCTGGAGAATTGGATGGGAATCTTACCGGAAGCTTCCTTTGTTGCATCAGCTGTTTGGATTCGGACCTGATACATTCGGAATTCTGACCTGGGACTACAGGGAGGAGGCTATTGCTCTGAAAGGGGTATATTTTGAAAATGCCCATAATGAGTATCTGCAGTATCTGGTAACCATCGGACCGTTTGGTGTATTGTCCTATATTGTCTTTCTGGCAGCAGGTATTATGCGAATGGCACGCAGTTTTCAGCGTACACCATGGATACTGGCGCCGGGACTGGCAGTTCTCTGCTACGGGGCACAGGCAGCTGTTAACATCAATCTTCCCATTGGAACGCCGATTATGTGGGCTCTGTTTGCTCTGGGACTTTCCCTGACGAGGCCTGAGCCGGGAAAAAAGGAAGATATATTGTCCGGGCAGCCACAGAGTCTGACCACGGAAAATCCCGGCACAGAAGCGTCGTGCAATGGGGGCTGAAAACAGCAGATAAATGTAAAGAGTAAGATGATAGGAAAAATGAAATGTTTGAAAAAATGATGCCGCGAGATAAAAAAATCAGAATGATGGCACTGCTGTTGGTTGATATCTGTGTAGTACAGTTCAGCAGTTTTATGGGACTTTGGATGCGTTTTGATATGCGTCTGGAGGGGATTCCTGTAAATTATGCGGATTCTGTTTTAAGTTATGCGGCTTTTCACACAGTTACAGCGATTGTTATTTTTTATTTGTTAAGGATGTATTCCTCCATGTGGAGTGTGGCAGGAATACGGGAGGTCTGTCACATCATTTTTGCCTGTGTTCTGGTAACACTTTGCCAGATAGCGGGGATGACGATGCTGCAGCTGACTGTCCCACGAAGCTATTTTGCCATCAGTTTTATTATTCTGACAGCCTGTGAAGGGCTGGTCAGACTCTCTTATCGAATATACAGGACGCTGTTTGGAAGGTACGGACAGGCCGGTGAAAGCCGGGTTATGATTGTGGGTGCAGGTACCTCCGGTTCTGTGATACTTAAAGAGATGCAGACCAGCGAGTTCGCTCATGGGAAGGTTGTATGCTTTGTTGATGATGATAAAAATAAGATCGGAAAATTCCTGAATGGAGTGCCCATTGCGGGAAACAGATATGATATACCCCAGCTGGTGGAGAAATATCAGATTGACAAGATTTTTGTGGCAGTTCCTTCAGCTCCCGCGAAGGAGGTAAAAAAAATACTTGAAATCTGTCGGGAAACCAGCTGCCAGCTAAAGCTTTTGCCGGGTATTTATCAGCTTCTCAACGGGGATGTAAGTGTTTCCAAGCTGCGGGAAGTACAGATTGAGGATTTGCTGGGAAGAGAGCCAATCCGTGTAAATCTGGATGAGATAATGGGCTATGTCAGCAATAAGGTTATACTGGTTACCGGTGGCGGCGGTTCTATCGGAAGCGAGCTTTGCCGTCAGATAGCGAGTCACAGCCCAAAACAGTTGATTATTCTGGATATTTATGAAAATAATGCCTATGATATTCAGCAGGAACTGAAGAGGCAGTATCCACAGCTGAATCTGGTGGTTTTGATTGGCTCCGTGCGCAATACGCACCGAATTAACAGTATTTTTGAAAAATATCGGCCTCAGCTGGTGTACCATGCAGCGGCTCATAAGCATGTTCCTCTTATGGAAGACAGTCCCAATGAGGCGATTAAGAATAATGTGTTTGGTACATATAAGACTGCAAAAGCAGCCATTCGGTACAAAGCTGAGAGATTTGTTCTGATTTCGACGGATAAGGCAGTTAACCCCACTAATATTATGGGTGCGTCAAAGAGAATGTGCGAAATGGTTGTCCAGATGCTGAACAGAGAGTCTGAAACAGATTTTGTAGCAGTCAGATTCGGCAATGTTCTCGGAAGCAATGGTTCGGTTATCCCTCTTTTCAAGCGCCAGATCGCGGAGGGAGGCCCTGTAACAGTTACACATCCTGATATTATCCGATATTTTATGACGATCCCTGAGGCAGTTTCCCTTGTTCTTCAGGCAGGAGCTTATGCAAAAGGCGGGGAGATATTCGTTCTGGATATGGGGGAGCCTGTGAAAATCCTGGATCTGGCAAAAAATCTGATACGGCTTTCAGGATATGTTCCCAATGAGGATATTATGATCGAATTTACCGGACTGCGGCCCGGAGAGAAGCTGTTTGAGGAGCTTTTGATGGATGAGGAAGGGATGCAGGATACGCCCAACAGACTGATCCATATTGGCAAGCCTATTGATTTTGATGAAGAACTTTTTAAGCGTCAGCTGGATTCTCTCTATGAGGAGGCTAATCAGGACGGCGCAGATATAAAAATGTCGGTTCAGAAAATTGTACCCACATATGTATGCAAGGGAAATGAAAAGTAAAAAGGCCAGACAGGAGGAGTAATTTTAATGAATTCAAACAATGAGTACGAGCAGGAGATTGATCTGAAGGATTTGATGTTTTCTGTGCTGCGTAAATGGAGAATGATTATTGTAGCTGCGGTGTTTTTTGCAGTTTTGTTGGGAGGAATAAAGCTCTTCGGGGGAATGCGGCAGCTGAATGATGAAGAGTATATAGCTGAAAACCGGCAGACGTATGAGGACAGCATGGAGCTGTACAATACATCCAAGGAGCGGCTGGAAAGAGAAATCGAAAATATTCAGGACAGTATCGAGGAACAGCAGGAGTATAAAAATAAGTCTATTCTGATGAATATTAACCCGTATGATGTTTATACGGAGACAACAAGCTTCTACATATCTACGGATTATACTATTATGCCTGGAATGGTTTATCAGAATCCCAACACGGCAACCAGCATACTGAAGGCATATCTTACCATTGCCCAGAATGGAGAGATGTATAATTATGTTCTGGAAAGAATGGAAAATGCACTTTCTCTCCGGTATCTGAAAGAGCTTGTGACGGTAGAGGCTGATTATGATAACAGTATGCTGGAAATTAAGGTTGTGGGCGAGACTGAAGAGCAGGCCGGAAGTATGATGAAGTATATTAAGGACTGTATCAATGATTCCAAAGGTGTGATTGAACAGGCTATTGGAACCCATGAACTCAGCATAGTGGATGAATCAAAGTTTGTTACAGTGGATCTGGATCTGGAGCAGAAACAGAAAAATTTTTCAGCCAGCATGGAACAGCTGGATCAGAGCCTTCAGACAAAAAATGACGAGCTGAAAGCACTGGAAGAGCCGCAGGATTCCCTGCTGAGCAAAACAAGTGTTCTTAAGAGTGCGATAAAATATGGTGTTCTTGGCGGTGTCCTTGGTGCTTTTGTAGTTGTATTTTTTGTATGCGTGGCATTTTTAATGAGCGATAAGCTGGTAAATGAGAAGGAACTGAGGCGCCGATACCAGATTGCAGTTCTGGGAGTATTTGGAAGAAAAGAGAAAGGTGTATTTGCTTTTGTCAACCGTTGGCTTAACAAGCTTGAAAACTCAGCAGCTGAGGAGATGAGCGAGAGTCAGGTGTATGAAGTTGCGGCTGCCAATGCTCTGAACTATATGGACGGGGAACGGGAGCTTCTTCTCATAGGAACAGTAGACTCTGTAATGCTGGAAAAGGTTCAGCAGGGTCTTACGGGTCTTCTGGAAGGCGTGGTTCTTTCTGTTGGAGGCGATTTGAGCCGGGATGCCCAGGCAATACGCCGGGTTTCAGCGTGTGATGGTGTAATTATTGTGGAAGCAAGAAACAGCTCTGGTTTCAGTGCAATTGAAAAGGAGCTGGAGGTTGTGCGGAGTCTGAATAAAAAAATAGTTGGATGTATAATTTTCTAATATGAAAGGGAGTGTCGCAAAATCATCAAAATAGATGATTGAGCGGCACTTCCGCTCGTTACTGCAAAAAATTCGGCGTTCC
>CALWSF010000108.1 GCA_944384125.1 uncultured Lachnospiraceae bacterium
CTTTCCTATTGATTTAAGTATATCAGATTCATTAAAAATTGTCCGAAAAAGTGTCTTAATTTACGAAACCATTATACAGTACATCGGAGCAGACAAGGCATTCTACTTCTTTGATGAAAATGGCTATATGCAGACCGGAAAAGAAACGAATGTTGAGGATGACGATGACAGCTACACCTTCTATTTCATCACAAAGAATGGAAAGAATGGACAGGGGCAGGATGGAGAAAAGGATGGCTATCTCTACTTTGGCGGAAAACGTCTTGAGGCAGATGATGACTATAGAATTTTCTTCTACGATGGTGAGTACTGGCTTGTAAGCAATAAGGGTAAGATTCAGGATTCCAAATCCAAAAAATATGATGTAGAAAATGGAAGTGGATGGACAGAAGCTAAATTTACCTTTAAGAACAGCGGTGCTATCAGCACGATGTCAGTTGAAGATGCAAATGGCACATATGCAGAAGTTACAAACTGGAAGGAGAGTGCTACCTATCCTGAGATCGCATTGTATGATGGTTACTTTACTTATGATGACAGCAATGCATTAGGATGGTTATCTGAGGTTGAGTATAACAACCTTGCGAGAAATAAATAATTGAGATTTATGTAGCATAAAAATCATATAATTGCGAGTACCATATTCAGTTGCAGAAACAGCATAAGAATATGGTGCTCGCTTTTTAGACTTTTCGTCAAAAATTGGGATAATGTTTTTTGAAGAGCAGATAAGTTATCTATGCCTTGTTTCTTCCATCTGGAGGGCTTGAATGCCAAAGTAAATTCCGCTTGTCTGGTTCTGAATGTATGTGGTTGTCGTGCAGTATGTCTGTTTTCAAAAAATGGTTAGCGCTGCTTAAGCAGTGCAGGTTTTAGCAGAACCTTGTCAGGTTCTACCGGTTCCAGATGCAGGAGCTTTAACAGCTTCTCATCCAGCAGCATGGAGGCAAGTTCAAATGGGGTTCTGCCATTTAAACTGCCTCTTGCTGTGGAATTGATGTGATTGATACAAAGAGTGATATCTTCCTGTGTCATGGCATCAAAGGAAGTGCCTTTTGGTAAGAATGACCTTACCCGGCTCCGGTCCTACAACAGTATCCATTTCTACTACATTGATTCCGGGATGGGCTTCAAGATACCCTAAAAAGTCTGCATAGGTTCTGCCAATGGTACCTTCTCGTGATAATCTTTCAGAGGTGTTGGATAGTTTCCGTGGTTTGTACTTTACTTTTCGTGGAAGGTCGATGTTTCGTACGGAAAGGATACCGGCATCAATATAACGATATAAAGTGCGTTTTGAACAGGGGATTTCTTCTCTGTGTTCTGCAAAAATGTGGTCCATGGTTTGTCCGCTGTGGATGAGAGGCGCTACCAGGTCATCCAGGGAAGCCCTTTCTTCCGAAGTAAGATTGATACCCTGCCGGCATTCACGTTTCGTCTGCTCATAGGAGGAATCAGCATCTTTCGCCCGATAGAAGTACTTGTCGTGTCGACAGGCATGATTCGTGCAGCCATTGCAGACATAGGGTGGTTTGGTAAGTTTTGGACAAAGGTAGGGAATAAAATCGGGACAATGCTTTGTGCAGTCACAGTTTTTGCTGCGTTTACACAGATAATTGCAAAGCTTTCCATCACAAATCCGAACATGCTGGCAGGAGGAAAGAAGGGAACAGTTATTTTTAAGATTGTAGTAGCTGCCTTTCTTAAACATCCTGTGCTTGCGGATTTCTTTGGAGATCGTAGAGGGATCCTTTTTTAAAACAGCAGCGATATCTTTAAAAGCTTCATGGTTAGCCAGAGCCTGCTCAATGAAGATTCTGTCAGATAGTGTCATATGTTTTTGTGTATGTATTGCTTTAGACATAAAGAACTCCTTCCTAACAGACATACTGCAATGTCCATTATAAAGGAGTGTCAGACTAAAATCAGGTATGGGTATACGAACTGGAATTTAGTTTGTCTTTCTAGGGCCTTCCAAATTTAATGGCAAAACCAGTTGATAAGGCTTGCCGAATTTGGTATAATTTTTATGGTATGTAAGATATTTGGTCATATCTAATTATACCATGGATTACGGACTCTTCGGGGTCCGTTTTCCGTTTTTAAGCATAAAAATGGAGCGTTGCTCCATAGATGAATCACTCATTTATTTTGCAACGCCCCCTCCTGTGAATTTAAATTTATATCTTTTAAACCTATGATTCAGCTTCAATTAATTAAAGTCTTAATTTAATATTTTAGGCTACCTATCAAAATAGAGCGTCACTCCACAGACGACTAATTCATCTGTTTTGCAACGCTCTTTTCAGACTATTTATTTACCAAATATTGCCAAATCACATTTTTAAGATATATCTTTTCTTAAAGAACATCTATTTTTTGTTATTTGTATAATATCAAGTTTATTTGTAAAAAATGTAATTTAGTTTAAGTTAATAGCCACTGCTCCATCAGTTATTTCAGAAGAAGAATTACTGTGGGAAGTTGCACTTAATACAAGCTCAACTTCTCTTTCTGAAGAACTAGCTTTATATGATGCAACAACACCATCAGCTACTGCTGTATAAGTTGTATCATATAAAGAAATGGAAGGCAGAGTTACATAAATAGTAGAAAGTGACTCTGTATGATCCTTATCTTTATAAACTCCTACAACCTGATCTCCAGCACCAAACTCAACATAAAGTTCTTCGCCATTAGCTTCTATATCATATTTCTTAGATTCGGAAGACTGGATTTTTCCAGATGAATTTACGAGGTATGTTTTATCCTCATAAGAATAGAATCTGTAATCATCATCTGCTTCGCAACGTTTTCCATTCCAGTAAAGATATCCTGACTTCTCGCCCGTCCATCCTCTTCCATTTCCGCCATTCTTCGTATTGAAGTAGAAAGTATAAGTATCTTCATCGTCTTCCACATTAGATACCCGTCCAGTCTTCATATAGCCATTATCATCAAAATAGTAGAATCCATCATCTAACCGCTGAAGACCTGTCTGCATGCGTCCATACTGATCAAAACAAAAATACTTATTACCGCTTGCTTTGATTTTGAACTTCTCTCTGTAGACATCTACACCATCGCCATCTTTAGTAATGAAATCTTCAGCTCTTTTAGCTTCTCCGTCATCAAAATAATACCAATCGGTATCATTATCTGTACCTGTATCCTCAGAGCCATCGATCTCATACCATCCATCAGCTCTCCAGCCTTCCTCTACCGGATTCATGTAAAGCATATCACTAGGGGTAGAATTTGGATTGCTTCCGTCAAGAACAGCATTACCACCCGTACCTACAGCTACTGGAGAATTATTAATCCACTCGTATAACATCTGGCCATGTTCATTAAAATAGTAATATTTTCCATTTACTTTCTTCTTTTTGGCATCTTTGTACATTTTACCATTGCTTCCAAAGAAGTACCAGCCTTCTTCATCACAGGGATCTGTTTCATCATCGGTACAGTCCGTGATTTCATCCTCATCATCTGGTTTTGCGAGCCACAGCCACTGGTTTTCAGCTCTCCAACCCTCATCTTCGGTTCCTAAATAATATACATCTCCATTCTCACTTTCATACCATCCGTCTTCCATTTTTCCATCGCCATCGAAGTAGTATGTTTTTCCGTTAATTTTCTTATCATCATTTGATACTTTTTTTCCATTACTATCGAAGTAATACCACGCATCCCCATCAGATTCAGGATCATCTATATCTTCATCAGATGTTGTCTTGATCCAAGTATTCTTCAACATTGCTCCATCTTCACCAACATAATAATCGTCATCTACCCAGCTACTTGTGGCCATATTTCCATCATCATCCAGATAGAACCACTGAGAACCGTCTTTTCTCCATTCACCTGTTACCATCTCATCGTCGCTGTCATAGTAGTGCCAAACTCCAGCGTCATCTTTCTCCCAACCAGCGGCGAAAGAAGTCATGGAAGCACCCATTGCGAGCAAAGCTGCTGCAGAAAGAACTGCAACTAATTTAGTCTGCTTTCTCATAATTAATGCACTCTCCTTTTTTCTTTTTGAAATACTTTTTCTCGAATTTCCTAACTGCATTACGAGGCCATTATACTTCGGATATGAAAAAGTATGGTGGAGATAAAACTTCACAAAACAGCCATTTGATAGTTATAATAATTATTTTTTTGGATATAATTTAAATATTATATTTAATTTATAATAGTTTCTTTTTAAAGAAAAATCATTTGCAAAACACTAAAAATATATTAAAATAAAAGAAAGCATTTTTTGAAATGGGAGTATTATCATGATAAAACGTGAGCGATATATGAGACAAATCTGTGATTTTATGGATAAACCAGTTGTAAAGGTACTAACTGGAATGCGAAGGAGTGGAAAAAGCGCTCTGCTTGAATTAACGCGAGATGAATTGCAAAGCAGAGGTATTTCCATATCAAATATTATTTATATAAACTTTGAATCACTGCGGTATGAATCACTCCGGGAATTTCATGCACTATATCAGGAAATTTGCAGACGCGCGGAGAAGGCTTCGGGACGTTTATATATTCTGTTAGATGAAATTCAAGAAGTTGAAAATTGGGAACAGGCAATTAATTCATTTCGTGTGGATTTGGACTGTGATATTTATATAACTGGTTCCAATGCGCGGTTGCTGGCTGGGGAATTAGCTACCCTACTGGCCGGCCGTTATGTAGAGATACATGTGTACCCTTTGGACTTCACTGAATATCTGGAATTTGCAGCACAGAATCCAGATGAAGCACTTTTTTCTGAAAATGTCCATTTCTCTAATTACATACGATACGGAGGTCTCCCTGGTATCCATCAGATGAAATGGAACGAAAACAGAATAATGCAATATCTCGGTGATATTTATAGTTCTGTCCTGCTAAAAGATGTTATTTCAAGGAACAAAATACGTGATACTGCCCTTTTGGAGGGGATTGTTCAATACTTGATGGATAATATCGGAAACACATTTTCTGCAAAAACTATATCCGACTTCTTAAAAAACCAGGGGCGTCGTTTGAGTACAGAAACTGTATACAATTATCTGAAAGCGTTAGAAAATGCTTTTTTAATACACAAGGTTAGCCGTTACGATATAAAAGGAAAACGTATTCTGGAAACGCAGGAAAAATATTATCTCTCAGATTTAGGAATACGACATGCGGTTTTAGGATATCGAAACAATGATATATCTGGTCTTTTGGAAAACATTGTATTTCTTGAATTATTGAGACGTGGATATTCTGTTCACATTGGGAAACAGGGGGCCGCTGAAGTAGATTTTATCGCCGATCGCCAAGAAGAACGCCTGTATATTCAGGTTGCTTATGTTCTGACTGATGAGAATACAGAACGGGAATTTGCGCCGCTGGAAGCAATTCCTGATAACTATCAAAAAATGGTTATATCTACTGATTATCTGGCAAGTTTTAATCGAAAAGGAATATATCAGAAAAACATTCTTGCATTTCTCCTGGAAAAATAGATTTTCTATGCAATATGGTAAGATAAAGGGCTATTTCTAAATGATGAGTTAGAAATAGCTTTTTACATGTCGGAGAAATACCGCTTCTTGTTATTCGCATCCACGCTCCACCATACTTTTTCATATCCGAAGTATAATGGCCTCGTAATGCAGTTAGGAAATTCGAGAAAAAGTATTTCAAAAAGAAAAAAGGAGAGTGCATTAATTATGAGAAAGCAGACTAAATTAGTTGCAGTTCTTTCTGCAGCAGCTTTGCTCGCAATGGGTGCTTCCATGACTTCTTTCGCCGCTGGTTGGGAGAAAGATGACGCTGGAATCTGGCACTACTATGACAGCGACGATGAATTAGTAACAGGTGAGTGGAGAAAAGATGGTGGACAGTGGTTCTACTTAGATGACGATGGCGATATGCTGACAGACTCTTGGGTAGATGATGAGTACTATGTTGATGAAAACGGTGCCATGCTGGTAAATACATGGAAATACACCTACTCTGAAGATGGTATGGAAGATCCGGAAGATGATGGAGAAGCATGGTATTTCTTTGGAAACAAAGGTACAAAAATTGAAAATGACTCCAAAAAAATCAATGGAAAAACATACTACTTTAATGAAGATGGTAGAATGCGGTATGGTTGGTATGCAGATGATAATGGCAATGTTTATTATTTAGGCGATGAAAATGATGGTGCCAGAACAAATAATGCATGGCTTTGGCTGGAAGCTCCAGATGAAGAAAGTGATCTTGAAGATGAAGAAAATGTGGCCGATACACTTGCACACGAATTATCAGATGCAGATCCCTGTGATTCTGAAGGCTGGTACTGGTTTGCTTCCGACGGAAAAATGTATCGTGGCGACAGCCAGAAAAAAATCAATGGAAAATATTATTTCTTTAACAGACATGGACAGATGCTTTATGAATGGATTAATGGTGTAGGTGTTCAGAGAGGTTCAAATGCATCTCTTGACTGGAATAATAATGCTTCAGCACAGGCGACAGATTCTGATATTGTAGACGCTATTCGTTATGTAAATGCTGTTGAAGAGGGCTGGAGAGCCGACGGCTGGTATGAGATTGATGGTGCAAACAGACTGGGTGTTGGTGATGATACCAGCTGGTATTATTTCGAAGATGGAAAAGCTAAGAAAGCTTCCATGGATGTTTCCAATGGACTTACAGATGATGGTAAGCAGGTTTACAGAGCTAAAATTAAAATCAAGGAAAGTGGAAATAGTTATTTCTGCTTTGATCAGTATGGCCAGATGAAGACAGGACTTCAGCTGATCGATGGAAAGTTATATTACTTTGATTCTGATGGATACCTCAAAACAGGCAAGGTAAATGATGTTGAAGAAGAGAATGATTCCTTTACTTACTACTTCGAAACTAAGAATGGTAAGAATGGACAGGGAATTACAGGAGAGAAATCTGGATATCTTTACTGGAATGGTAAGAGACTGGAAGCTGATGATGATTACAGACTGTACACATTTAATAATGCTGTATATCTTGTAAATGACAGTGGTAAATTGCAGAAATCTACCTCTAAAGACTATGTTCTTGAAAACGACAATGGCAATGAGTATCGTTTTGAAATTAACAGCAATACTTATAAGGTAACAGCGGCTTATGCAGTAGATGATAATGGAGACTATGATGAAACAGACAATGTGCTGAATACATTGACTGCTACAGTTCCTGAAATTTATCTGATGGATGGCGTTATTGGATTAAAAGGTGATCGCACTGATTCATTTGTTTATGCAACCGTAGACGATTATCAGGAGGAGTTTGGAGAAGATGCAACTGTTTCCTTGGGTGGATCAGATTCTGACACAGATGATTCTGATACACAGGCAACTGCTTCTCAGGCTTCGGCTAACTAATTGTATCTGTCAAACACAGATATAGTAAATATTTAATTCATAAAAATAGCCAATGTAAAATAGATTATTTTAATTTATCTATTTTGCGTTGGCTGTTTTGTATCTAAAATATAATATATTGTTTTTTGTATACTATTATTGTTTAAAGCACTGTTTTAAAATAGATAAGTACTTATGATTATGGACAAGATTGGTCTGATTCGTCAGCCAAAGAGAAAGCCAAATGTGCTTACAAAGGCAAGCCGGAAAGCTATAAAATCCAATGACTTGCTATAACGGAATTTTTGCTCCGATACTCCATTGGAAAAATGTATTATTGATATCAAAGAGAGCCCGGCATCCAATGGGAAATGGTATGTTTCAGCCATTTTCGATTGTTTTGGTCTTTGTGTTTCTGATCTTGCAACGGGAACAAACATGAAAGCGGATCTGTGTATCCAAGCACTGGAAAATGCTCTGGCTACATATTCAACATTGGAAGGTGCTGTTACCTACCGTGACCGTGGAACACAATATACCAGCAAAGTCTATCGCCAAATCATCCAAAAGCATCATATTCATTAAAGCATGAACAGTACTGGGCGACGTTGCCATGACAATGCACGCTGCGAAAGTATGCGGGCCAGAATAAAGACAGAATTTCTTTATGACTACTATGACACAAAGCAGATGACGGTAGAAGAATTAAAGGTACTCATTGGGAGATACTTCTTCAGTTATTGGAATAACTGGAGGATGATGGCGGGCTTTCTTCCATACTAAAACGCAGGCAATATATAAGAATTTAGACCTGGTGGTATGGTCAATGATGTTCTTAAAGAAGACATGTCAATCAATATTGACAACATCAGGGAGTGTCGCCAAATCATCTATTTTAATGATTTGGCAACACTCCCCAGCAACTTCAATGATAGAACATGTCTGTCAAAAATTTAAATATGAAATTTAGTTTGCAGTTCTCCAACCTTCAGTCTT
>CALWSF010000109.1 GCA_944384125.1 uncultured Lachnospiraceae bacterium
ATCAATTGCGGGGCAACATTTTTTGATGAACTTGTCAAGTGCTTTTTTAAATTTTCTTAAGTTGACGACATTGCCCGCTTTGCGGGTACGCGGTGTCTGTTATACAAAAAATTACCTTTCCATCTATAATAGAGGTGTCCAAGCCACTATGTAGAGAAAGGAAAGGTAATTTCATGGCAAAGGAAACGAATTCTCTTGCACATACGAAATGGATGTGCAAGTATCATATCGTCTTCACACCCAAGTATAGACGAAAAATCATTTACAATCAATATAAAGAAGACCTGAGGGATATTCTGAAACAATTATGTAATTATAAGGGTGTTGAGATTCTGGAGGGACATTTGATGCCAGATCATGTACATATGCTGGTCAGCGTACCACCAAAGCTGAGTGTTGCCGGTTTTATGGGGTATTTGAAAGGAAAAAGTGCCTTAATGATGTTTGATCGTCACGCAAATCTGAAGTATAAATTTGGGAATCGACATTTTTGGTCAGAGGGTTATTATGTGAGTACGGTTTGTTGTGGTCAAGCATTTTTGTAACACTTGCGCCTAATAATTTCATATTCCATACCGGGCTTCGAACGGTGTCCGGTAATCGTTATAAGAATGGGGTCTTACATGGTTGTACCAAATATATGCGAAATCCGATATTGCTTGATTCAGTTCATCATCATTATGGTAGTAATGTAAATTTGTTAGTTCGTTTTTCAGAGTATTGTAATATCTCTCCATAGGAACGTTATCGTAAGGACACCCTGCTTTGCTCATGCTTTGTGTAATTCCTGCTTCTTCACAAAATTCAGTAAACTCTGTTGTGGTCAGGCATTTTTGTAACACTTGCGCCTAATACCTTGACTGTCTGCTGTGATTCTAAAGCCTTTTTTAATGTACGAATTGCTAAATCACTGGTAATCTGTTTATCGGTCATGCTGGCTACGATACTTCTATCGTGTAAATCCATAATAGAACAGTTATAACGCGTACTTCCATCTGCTAAAGATAAATATGTGAAATCCGTACACCATTTCTGGTCGATTTCTTCTGCTACAAAATCCTGTTGAAATAAGTTTGGAAATACTTTATGTGGTTTTCCTGTTTGATACGTTATTTTTTTGCGGTGTACAATCGCAGACAGACCTAATTCTTTCTTCATATACTTATGAACTGTTGGTGCACTTAAACGGATATTTTTTGCGTTCTAAAAACACACGCATGCTCCGATATCCATCCACACCTCCATGGTCATGATAGATTTTCTGGATTTCTGCAAGCGCTTTTTGTTTTGTAGCATGATATTCCGATTTTTTAAGTAGTTATAATAAGCATTGGGACAGATATGAAAATGGCCTAAAAACCATCTGACACCAAATATGTCGTGATATATTTGAATAAACTGATAAGCCGTCAATCAATTTCCTTCGCAAAGAATGCCGCTGCTTTTTTTAGAAAGAGATTTTCCTTTTTTACTTCTTCCGGTTCTTTCTTCAAACGTAAAATCTCTTTCATAAAGTCAAAATCTTTTTGGGCTTCAGGATTGGCATTCTTCACGGAATTCCTGGCACCATTTCGTTATGCTGGCTTTGGAAACGCCATATTCCGAAATAATACTTTTTGCAGTTCGTCCTTCTTCTAATTTAAGACGAACGATTTTCTTTTTAAATTCATCATCGTAATACTGTGGCATAGTTTCATTCCTCTTTTCTTCATAAGATTATATCTTATTAGCCACAGGTGTTACAACTATAGTTTATCACAACAAACAGTGCTATTTCGTTTGGAAACATCAATGCCTACAGCGTTCATATTCATAAAAATGTCACTCCTACTTTTGTATTTCAATTGGTCAGTGCCAGTTTTACTCATTGCCCATTCAATCTACTGAGGTGTGACACGAACGCGCCCTAAAAGCGGTTCAACCTGCATAAAACGAACGCCGCGAATGAGGAGCTGGCTAGCAGACTTATTTACGGGCGCGAAGCCCAAGGAGGTATCCGCTATACCGATTGCTCTTATCATTCTGACAGCTTAAGCAACAAGGTGGATAATTCCTTACTGGCTGTTAAGGGATATTAACCATAAATATATTGTAGTAGAAGGTATTCAAAGTGGCACGCAAATATGACCATGAATACAAAGTACAGGCAATGAAACTTGCCAAAGAAATTGGCGGCGCTAAAGCTGCAAAAGAATCAGGAATCCCTGAAGGAACTATCCATATATCCACACATGGCTGAAAGCGGTAAGAGCCGGTCAGTTAGATATTGGAGAAGGTTCCATACCCCTGCCAGTGCAATGAGCCTGTCAGAAGAAATTATCATTCTGCATAAGCGGGTAAAGGAGCAGGAGAAAGAAATCCGCCGTCTGAAGGAAAAAAACGAATTTCTGGAGGAAGCCAGTGCTTTTTTCGCCGCCAGCCGTCGGAAGCACTCGCAGGGCATAAAATCAGCAAAAACCAGATATTGACAATATCAATCAGATAACGAATGGGGAATGTTTGTTACATTCTTAAAGTACAAACTCAAAAATATGGGTAAACAGTTGGTAAAGGTGGATAAGTTCTTTGTGAGCAGTCAAATCTGTTCAGCTTGTGGATACAAAAATTCCAAAACAAACAATCTTTCGATAAGGTCATGGACATGCCCACAATGCGGTACTCGTACTCGTCATGACAGGGATGTAAATGCTGCGATAAATATCAGAAATGAGGGGATGCGGTTAGTAACTGCGTAATTCTGTCATAGAACCGTGGGACACACGGAGTTAGCTCGTTGATACTGTACCCGTTAGGATACTTGAGCGAGAAGCCCCGTCTCTATGCGCAGCATAGGCGGTGGGAGTATGTCACTATCGTTCTAATAGTAGATTGTATTTAAATCATCAATAAAAGAAACGGTAAAAGGATACCTACATACAAAAGATATTGCATCAGCGATTATGACATAATTGAAAAAATCTACGTTTCCATTGATTTTTTAGGTTTTTCTGCATATAATAAAAGTAGGGAAATCCCTACTTTCCGTATTTTAGAAAGGTGGTGCAAAATCATGTTGGCAAAGGCATTTGTGGACAATGCAAAAGTCATGGCAAAGGGACAGATCACAATCCCAAAGGATGTTCGTGATGTTCTCGGTGTGGCAAGCGGCGACAGGGTTACTTTTGTAGTGGAAGGAAACACGGTCCGTATTGTCAATTCTGCTGTCTATGCCATGCAAATGCTCCAGCAGGAAATGGCCGGAGAAGCAGAACGTACAGGCCTGGATTCAGAAGATGATGTAATAGCGCTTGTCAAAGAATTACGGAATGAGGACGAAAAAGCATGAGAATTTTAATAGATACTAATGTCCTAATTTCTGCGGCGTTAAACGCCAACGGAGTACCATTTCAAGCGTATGTAAAAGCAGCATCCTATCCTAATCATGGACTAATCTGTGATCAGAACGTAGACGAAATGAAACGAATTTTCAACAAGAAATTTCCACATCGTCTTGCGGCGCTGGATAAGTTCCTTTCGGTTGCTCTGCTGACTTTAGAATTAGTCCCGGTTCCATTAGATGAAAACGTGTCTGAAACACAAATCAGGGATGTAAACGACCGTCTTATTTTACGAGCAGCAATTGAAGCAAAGTCCGATATCCTCCTTACCGGCGATAAAGATTTTTTAGAATCTTGCGTAAAAAATCCGGCAATTATGACGCCGGCAGAATTTTTGAAATATTGAAAAGCAAGCGGGCCGGGTAAAGATTTTCGGCCCGCTTGCACTATATGATCTGAATTCCTTTCATATATCCAGCCCAGTATAGCAAGCGTCATTTCCAGTTTCTTGTCCAGCAGCGGCATTGCCGTCTTAAACCACCAGTACAGCACTCATGCACCAGCCTCCACGCCCGCCGGTATTGAATTTATCCGGTCAGTAGTTTAATCCGACAAGGTTTTTATTGTAAAAAAACCTGAAACCCATTGAAAATAAAGGGTTCTTTGCTTCCTAAATATATAAAATAGATATTTAATATTATATAAAATATTATAAATACAGATCGATCCCCTTCCTCCCTTTATAAATAGCAAAAAAATTGGCAGTATTGAAAAATACATCAACACTTCCAATTTATTATGTTATTTATATATCATTTATGTTTTTTCGATACGATAACACAATCAGAGAAATTCCACCTATAAGGCAAAGAATAATACTCAAGGATAAAAGAAACCGAGGCTCTAAAATCCCTCCCGTATGAGGTAGCTTCTTCACAGGAGTCTCCTGTAAAGGAACAGTAGCCCCAGGTGTTGTTGGAGAAACTGTTTGAATCGTAGGAACAGATGGTTTGTCAGTCTCCGGCTCAGTCTGTTGTGGTCAGGCATTTTTGTAACACTTGCGCCTAATACCTTGACTGTCTGCTGTGATTCTAAAGCCTTTTTTAATGTACGAATTGCTAAATCACTGGTAATCTGTTTATCGGTCATGCTGGCTACGATACTTCTATCGTGTAAATCCATAATAGAACAGTTATAACGCGTACTTCCATCTGCTAAAGATAAATATGTGAAATCCGTACACCATTTCTGGTCGATT
Source organism: uncultured Lachnospiraceae bacterium (assembly GCA_944384125.1). GTDB lineage: Bacteria > Bacillota > Clostridia > Lachnospirales > Lachnospiraceae > Otoolea. The sequence continues at coordinate 4,576 of CALWSF010000109.1, forward strand.
TCTTCTGCTACAAAATCCTGTTGAAATAAGTTTGGAAATACTTTATGTGGTTTTCCTGTTTGATACGTTATTTTTTTGCGGTGTACAATCGCAGACAGACCTAATTCTTTCTTCATATACTTATGAACTGTTGGTGCACTTAAACGGATATTTTTTGCGTTCTAAAAACACACGCATGCTCCGATATCCATCCACACCTCCATGGTCATGATAGATTTTCTGGATTTCTGCAAGCGCTTTTTGTTTTGTAGCATGATATTCCGATTTTTTAAGTAGTTATAATAAGCATTGGGACAGATATGAAAATGGCCTAAAAACCATCTGACACCAAATATGTCGTGATATATTTGAATAAACTGATAAGCCGTCAATCAATTTCCTTCGCAAAGAATGCCGCTGCTTTTTTTAGAAAGAGATTTTCCTTTTTTACTTCTTCCGGTTCTTTCTTCAAACGTAAAATCTCTTTCATAAAGTCAAAATCTTTTTGGGCTTCAGGATTGGCATTCTTCACGGAATTCCTGGCACCATTTCGTCATTCTGGCTTTGGAAACGCCATATTCCAAAATAATGCTTTTGGCAGTTCGACTTTGTTCTAATTTCAGATGAACGATTTTCTTTTTAAATTCGTCATCGTAATACTGTGGCATATTTTCATTCCTCTTTTCTTCATAAGATTATATCTTATCAGCCACTGGTATTACAACTATCGTTTATCACAACAATAACGGCTCGGGTATAATGGTTTCGTAAATTAAGACACTTTTTCGGACAATTTTTAATGAATCTGATATACTTAAATCAATAGGAAAG
>CALWSF010000110.1 GCA_944384125.1 uncultured Lachnospiraceae bacterium
AATGATTATAGCTATAATAATTTGTAGCAATACAATAAGTATGGCAGGAATACAGATAATAGATGGAGCAAAAACTATGACAAGTTTCAATATTTCAGAAGAATTTGATATGTGCTATAATTTGAGAAATGGAGATTCAACATTAGGTACAAATAGTTTGGATCCACATTTAGTTACATCATTAGATTGGGGTGCTGTTGCATATTTAGCACAAAGTAGATATGGAACCAATGCAACTTCACTTTCATCTTATAATAATACTTCTACAGGTAATGAATCAGGTGTACAAGATACAGGAGGAAATATACATGTATCTTCAATGTTTGAAACTAGAAGTACAACATCATCAAATGCTACAGCTTATCGTTATAGGTTAGAAGAAGCATTAAAAACTCCAGGGATGGAGAAATATGTTAATTTAATACTTACTTCACCTAATATAAATAATATAACAGTAGATAATACTTTAGGTATGGCAATTGCAGAAACTAGAAATTGGTTTGGAGCAACATATACTTTTTCAAATAATAATGACTATCCAATACCAGCTAGAGATTCTCTGTTCGGTGTTTTCTTCAACTACTACTTCACGTCAGGTGAAGCGCGTGACAATGTTACATTTAGGCCGGTAATATGGAATTAGTGCAATGTTAGAAGTTGTAGTACAGTATACTGGTCTCTGTAGTCCTGATGCAAAAAATTATAAAAAAGTATTAAAATTTGGTTATAAATTGCCAAGTGTCATCTGTTTTTCTGATTTTATTCTCTGTTCGGTGTTAACAACAACAACAACAACACAACAGGTGAAGCGCGTGTGATTTGGTACTTTAACATGAAGCAATTATATTGCCACTCAAAGTAGCACTTAGTTTAAGGACGGTGTTTAGTAATGAAATGTTAAAGAAATTTATAACCATACCGTAAGGTAGAAAAATATACAGTATTTATTTAATAGTAAAGAAATTGAAAACTAAGTAAATACGAAAAAAATTGTACAGTATCACTGTACAATTTTTGAGCTTATATGAACATATTTAAAATGATATAATTTAAAATTTGAAAGTCGAGGGGGAAAATGAATAAAATAGAGCAAAATTTATTAATTTATAAAAAGTATACTGATTTATATTATTATGCTTATCATCTGTTAGAAAAATATCCTAAGAATGAAAGATTTGCATTAACATCAGATATTAAAAATTCTATGAATTCAAGTTTAAAACTAATATTATATGCTCAAAAAGTTTTTGAAGTTAAGGATAAATTGAATTATTTAAATTTATTAGATGCAGAATTAATGTATCAAAGATTTATGATAAGAATATCTTATGACAAAAAATACATCTCACAAAACAATTATAGAACTTGGAGTTATAAAATATCAGAGATAGGAAAAATGCTTGGAGGATGGATAAAATCATGCCAAAAAAAATAGGAAATATTTATGATAAAGCAATAGATTTTTATAAATTTAAAGAAGCATATGAAAGAACATCAAAAAGTAAAAAGAATAAAAAAGATAGAATATATTTTGGAATGTATTTAGAAGACAATATATACAGAATAGGAACAGATTTAAAACAAAGAAAATACGAAGTAGGAAAATATAGTAAATTTAAGGTATATATCCCAAAAGAAAGGGAAATATATTGCTTGAATTTTTATGATAGAGTAGTTCAACAATGGTATGTGCATGAATTTATTTTGCCACATATGATAGATAAATTTATTGTTGATTCATTTGCTTGTATAAAAGGAAGAGGAGTACATGGAGCAATAAATAAATTACAAAAATATATGTGTATTGCGAAAAGAAAATGGGAAGATCCGTATATTCTTAAATATGATATTAAAAAGTTTTTTTATTCAATAGACCAAAAAAAGTTATATGAGATTATGTGTAAATATTATAAAGATAAAGATTTTTTAGATTTAACTCGAAAATTTATAAAATTTGATCCTGAAAATAAAAATGATAATGAATTTGGTGTTGGAATACCAATAGGAAATTATACTTCTCAATTTTTTGCAAATATTTATATGAATGAATTAGATCAATTTATTAAGCATAAATTAAGAGTAAAATATTATGTCAGATACATGGATGATGGTGTTTTAATTTTGGAAAGTAAAGGAAAAGCAAAAGAGATTTTGAAGGAGATAGAAGAGTTCGTGAAAACAGAATTGCATTTGCAGTTGAATAAAAAAACGTCATATTTTCCTTTAAAAGTTGGAGTGATATTTTGTGGCTATAAAATATATACAACCCATAAACTATTGAAAAGAGCAAATATTCAAAGAATGAAAAAAAGAATTAGAAATTGGAATAAAAAGTATAAAACAGCTGAAAATGATATAGAACAATTAAAAAAGTGGAGACAGTCTTTTTTTGCATGGAAGGGTTATGCAAAAGAAGCTGAAAAATATAATTTATATAAGACTTTAGAGAATAAATGTGAATGGATAGACACAGAACATATCTAAAACTATTATCTTGTAACAAATTTCTAATAAAATCAGTAAAATCACTTGTAATTTTACTAAAATAATAATAAAATAGATATGTCATAAATATTATGGAGTAAGACAAAATTAGGAGGAATTACAATGAAAATAGTACTAGATGCTATGGGAGGAGATAACGCACCAGATGCAAATATAAAAGGAGCAGTAAATGCAATA
>CALWSF010000111.1 GCA_944384125.1 uncultured Lachnospiraceae bacterium
GAATTTGATAAGATATATGGAAAGATGACGGATCTTGAAAAGAAGGAATTCATGAGAACGTTCATCAAGACAATCGAGTTGTATCCCGAAAGGGACGGCAGCGGGCGCATCATAAAGCAGATCAGCTTTAAGTTCCCGGTGTATTATAACGGCTGTGAAGGCGATACAATTCGGTTGCTCAACGAAAACACAGTCGAGACGGTATGTTTATTGTCCAAACTTCATTCAGACCATCATATCGAGGTAGAACTTGAGATGGATGAGCTTGATTTGACGGCTGCGGAGAGTAAAGCCACTTATGAGGAAATCAAGGATTATGTTCTGAAGCAAAGCGGATTGAAAGTCAGCAACTTGTATATTGCACAGGTAAAGCAGAAATGCGGCATTATTGAGAGGGCAAATTATAACCTGCCGAAATCGGAAAATTCCAGACAGCCGAAATGCCCGCCAGAGAAAGAAGCCGCTATAAGGGAAGCGTTGGAACACTTTCAGATGATTTGATTTTGCATATTTGAGTTGCCTGCCATCTCCTTATATAATGAAAGAAAAAGGACGGTGGTGTTTATGAGAGAAAAGACCAATCATCTATATGTGGATAGCCAAGAAAGAAACCTGTTATTACATAGCCTTGTGGAGTTGAAAAATCAGCTTATGTAAGAATTATATAAGGAGTTGATTGAAAAGGCGGCGTTGGTGTGAGTGCTAATGCCGCTTTTTACATAGTTGAGACGTAGAAAAAGTTGTTATTATCTGATAAAATTATATTATAAAATTTTGCGGAGGGGAATTATATGAATGATACAATTAAAGCTGCTATAATCTCGGCACTCATTACTGCACTTATTGCGACATTGACTTCTGTTCTTATATTCTTTCTTGGTAATTTTTCAACGCAGGCTACCTTAGAAAGAAACACAGTGGAAACATTATCTGAATATTTTGAATCTGTAGATAAAGATATGTCTTATAAACAAGCGTTACAAACAGTTTATGAAGAATCTAAACAGAAAGATGACGAAATCAAGAAATTAAGTCAGGACAATTCAGACTTGAAAAGTCAGGTATTAGATACACCTAGTTTCGAATATAAAAGCCCTGCTCTTATATTAGATGGATTAAAGAGTCAGGATAGCGTAAATAAATCGTTATTAATCGTTGAAAATAATAATTATTATTCTGAAAGTATTTTAAATTCAATATTAGATAATAAGTTGTCTTATGATTTAAACCAAAATACTATATATTATAATCCTAAAGGAGAAAATATATCTAGCGAAACAAAAATTGAATTATTTGATACAGATGTATTGTATGATGGCACTTGTTATGGAACATATAGTCCATCTGATGGGAATACGTTTTCAATGGGGAGCAACACATATAATAAAGGTTTTGTGATATATGACGACCATTCACTTTTTGGCGAAGGGGATGGGTTTGCACTATTTGATTTGCAAGGTAAATATTCAAAAATGACTTTTGATGTTGGGAGAACAAATGAGTATGAGAAACAAGATGTTGCTTTAAAAGTATATTTGAATGAGGATTATGTTGAGGAATATTCGTTGGATGCTCAATCTCCACCTATCTCGTTAGAAATAGATCTAAAGTATGCAAATAGCATGAAATTAGAAATAACAGGGGGGAGTAGAGTAAAATATGGGTTTGCCAATGTGATTTTATATTATTAGATGTGTTTAAAATAGAAATTGATAAAAACAGGAATATTACATAGCCGAATGGTTTTCATGAAACGAAAATCATTCGGCTTTTTCTATTTTGTGGAGGTGATTTTATTGAATGAGAAGTAACCGACCCTATGTGCAGATTGACCCAGATGTGCTTGAACGGGCAAGGCAGATAGATTTGCTCACTTATCTTAGGGAGTTTGAGCCGAGCAATCTGGTTAAGGTCAAAGGTACAAGCAACGTGTACTGTAGTAGAGCATGACAGCTTGAAGATTTCCAACGGTAAATGGTACTGGTGGGCAAGAGGTATCGGCGGTTACTATGCCCTCGATTATCTCATCACGGTTAATCGTTTGAGTGAGGTTGAATAGATGTCTGTGTGATGGATTTTGCGGTAGGAATATGATACAATCAGAAGAAAAACATAAATATGAATGAGGAAGCATATGAGGGAACAATTATTACTTTTGATTAGAATTTCAAAACCAGAATACAATAAGACTCTATATGAAGATTATAAATTATATATGAATCCCCAGATGGCTTTTAAAAAGAATAATATGACAGCAGGTCAAAGGGATGTGATGGAGGGTGCTATAACTAATGTACCGAGCAAATTATTATATTCAATTGATGAAAAGAAAACATGGAAATTACTTGGCGATATTACGTTGATGCAAAAAAATAATAATGCCTATATTTATTGTATGTATGGTCTGAAATATGATGTGAAGTACTACAATGCTCAAAGTAACAAATATTTTTATAATATACCTTGGAGTTATATTGAGCCATTATGGCAAGGTGACGATACCGAGATGATGGTTATAGTTAATACTTCTGTTTTTATAAATAAATTTCAAGAAGCAGCGAAAAAGAGCGGATTGTCTCATGCTTATGGGAAAGTGCATTATGATTTGGATGAGAAGTTACATGATGTTGATTATTTTACTTCAGCGATAAATGATAATTTTGAATCAGTTTATCATAAAATAGCTGACGGTTATGAATTACAGAAAGAAGTTAGATTTACTGTTATATGTCCAGACAAACCAGACCATTATGAGTTGCAATTAGATAATGATCAGAAATTGAAATTTACGATAATACCACTATTTTACGGAAAAGATATAGGTGTGGAATTATCAAATTTGGAGTTTGATGATGTATCGGGACTTCCAGTAAGATTTTCATCTGAAATTAAATATTATGAATCAAAATAGCCATCTTTAATGCTGGTAAATATTTACACTTATTTTAGAAAAAAGAATATCTTTTTACATAGTCGAGAAGTTATATAATATAATTCAATAAAAATAAAGGGGGTAAATTTTATGGTTATTGAGTTTATGTTCAATAGTATTAAGAATGTTGAATTGATATATATGATTGAAGAAACATATGATGAAGATTTTGGTGATAACATCAAAGAGGAAAAATATTTAGGAACAGATTATTGCAGAAGTGTTATGGATAAACTACAGACACATTTTTCAGAGGTAAAGAATTGTATTTATCAGGGACAGACTGAACGAATTGCTCATGAGGAATACAGTATTGAAGTGGGAGACGTAAAGTATTCTGTATCATTTACTATTGATACTTTTAATGATAAGGCTCAGACACAACTAGGAGTACACATATCTTCATCGACAGACAGTAATGAGTATGATGTTTTTTTGGAAAAATTTAAAGTTTATCTTAAACAAATATTATTAAAAGAATGGGAAATATGTACTTGGATTATTGATGAGCAATCGGAATATTTAGGGATGCAATTATATCCACTAATATTTAAAGCCGAAAATAAAATGAGGGCTTTTGTCAATAAGGTTATGACACGTAAATTTGGGTTCAAATGGATGGAACTAATAGGACTGGAAGATATAATAAAAGGATACCAAAGAAGTAATGTTGATTTTAAAAGGGAAGTTCCTGAATTTAACAATATCAATGACTATTTAATCTGTTCCACAGCAGAATCTTTGGCAAAGTTAATGTTGAAATCAAAAGTGTTTGAATCTTCTATTAGTTTATCTGATGTACAAAGCATAAGGATACATAAAATGTTAGCTGAAAACAAATCGAAATCTGTTTTTGATTCGTTATTAGAAATGCGGAAAGTAAAAGTTGACATTTGGAAAGACATCTTTGAAAAATATTTTGATGAGAAGATTCAAAAAGAGATTACAAATTTTATTAAGAATAGAAACCATGTTGCACATAATAAATTGTTAACAATGGCTTCCTATGATAAGATGAGAATCAACATTTTAGAGATTCAAACATTATTTGATAAAGCTGAAGATGCATTTATGAGCGAAGAACCATCAGACGAGTTATATGAAACATGGAATATTGAACAAGAAGAAATACGAAGTGAAAAAGAATATGTGTATGATAGAATAAAAAATGAAACAGGAATAGATGTTTTATTTCCAGAACAAATCTTTTCTTTATTTGAAGATAAAATGCAGGAATTATATGCAGCGATTGATGATTCAGAATATTTCAGCTATGCAGTCTCAATTAGTTCTTTGAATACTATTGAAAATGAACCAGAAACTCAAATTCTTTTTACAGTGAACAGTAATGTAGATGATGCATTTTCATTTAAAGTTTGTGCTATGATTGATATTAACGATGGTATGGGCGAAGATAGTTATTTGAAACTGTGGATAGAAAAGGTAGATGGAACCATGTTTCTTGAAACAAAAATAATGTACCATAACGGCGAAGCACACGAAGATTCAATGGAGTGTTATTATGTTCCAGATAGTGAGGCTTTTCTTGACAATGAGAAATTGAAAAGATTTATTGAGGATTTGAGAAGTTATATAAAAGATGATATGAATCCGATAAAAGCCAAAGCAGATTTACTTTCTTTCTCTGCTGCAAAAGATGGAGGAGATTTACCAGTTGCAAATATTCCTTGTTGGAATTGTAATCAAGATTATATTTCAATAAACGAAAATCTGTATCCTTATGGTAAGTGTATGAATTGTGGAGAAGAAAATGAGATTTTGATATGTGAGAAATGTGGCAATATTTATTCTGCGGATGAAGGTGGAGAGTTTTTTGGAGTAGGTCTTTGTAATTATTGTTTTGAAAAAATAGAAAAAGAATAAGAGAAATTTTACATAGTTGAAGGGCAATCAGAAAACTTCATTGACTTAATTCTATGGCGGTGCGGGTTATCTGAAAAGAGCAAGGATTTTTTATCAAAAGTGGCGGTGTTGGCGTGAAGCTGATGCCGCTTTTGTATAGCCTAGAAGTAGAAAAACTTATATATATATGATAAGGAGGGTCAAAACCATGACCAAATACCGCGAAATTATCAGACTGCACAGTCTGAACTTCAGCGAGCGGAACATTGCATTAAGTTGCAGTGTGTCCCGAAACACTGTGTCAAAGGTTCTCAAAAAAGCTGCTGAGATGAATATCTCCTGGCCTCTTGATGAAACCATGACCAATGATGTCCTGGAAAACATTCTCTTTCCCAGGGAAAAGTCAGCTACCAATAAACGTATGCCTGACTATGCTTACATTCGCAAAGAATTATTGCGAAATGGAGTAAGCAAGAAACTACTGTGGAGCGAATACTGTGAAGAGTGCCGTATGGCAGGCGAAGAGCCTCTCATGTATTCACAGTTTTGCTACTACATCCAGCAGGACGAGCAAAAACGAAGAGCAACCATGCACATACCTCGGAAACCCGGTGAACAGGTTGAAGTAGATTGGGCTGGAGATCCGGCTCATATCATTGACCCTGATACCGGCGAGATTACAGAAGCATGGCTTTTTGTGGGCGTTATGACTTATAGCATGTACGCCTACGTGGAAGCATTCATTAATGAGAAGCAGAAGGCATGGATTACTGCCCATGTCCACATGTATGAATACTTCGGTGGAGTTGCCAAGATACTCGTTCCTGATAACTGCCTTACGGCCGTTTATCACACAGGAGACTGGTACACTCCATCATTAAATACCACATACCATGAATTAGCGGAACATTACGGAACAGCAATTATTCCGGCACGAGTGCGAAAACCCAAGGACAAGCCTGGCGCAGAAGGCACAGTAAGAAATATATCTACATGGATTACTGCAGCCCTTCGGAATGAACAGTTTTTTTCTCTGGCTGAATTGAATTCTGCCATAAGGGAAAAACTTGAACAGTTCAATGCGAATACCTTCCAGAAAAAAGAAGGTAGCAGGCGTAGTCTGTTTCTTGGGGAAGAAATGCCATTACTGGCAACGTTGCCTGCTACCCGTTTTGAACTCAGCGATTGGAAAGTCGCTACCGTTCAGTTTAATTATCACATCGCAGTAGACAAGATGTACTACTCCGTGCCTTATCAGTATATCAAAAATAAGGTCGATGTGCGAATAACAGAAACAACGATTGAAATATTTATGAATCACAATCGAATCGCCTCCCACAGACGCCTTTACGGACGTCCTGGGCAGTACTCCACTCAATCCGGGCATATGCCTGAAGACCATCAGAAATATCTGGAGTGGAATGGTGACCGCTTTCGTAAATGGGCGAATCAGATTGGATCAAATACATATGAAGTTGTAGGTGTACTACTTGCCTCCGGCAGGGTGGAACAACAATCCTATCGAAGCTGTATGGGATTGTTAAAACTTGCAGAAAAACATTCTCCGCAAAAACTGGAACTTGCGTGTCAGAAGGCTTTAAGTTATTCCAGTTCACCCAGTTACAAAAGTATCAAAAATCTTCTGGCTACTTTAAAGGATAGCGATATCCCAGCAGTTCATGAAGAGAAGAAGTCTAATTCGTATGGCATCACAAGAGGTGCCAGATACTATGCAGATAAATCAGCAGGAGGTAAGCACAATGATTAATCAAAGTACAACAGACAAACTTATTGAAATGCATTTGACCGCTATGGCAGATGCATTCCGTATACAAATGGATGATTCCTCTATGAAGGATATTTCCTTCGAAGATCGTTTTGGCATGTTGGTTGATGTTGAATACACCAGCCGCAAAAACAATCGTTTAAAACGTATTATACGCAACGCTGAGCTTGAACAACCTGATGCCTGTATTGCCGGCATTGACTATCGTTCAGGACGAAAGCTCAATAAGGAACTCATTAACCGCCTTGCTACCTGCGAATACATTGCTGAGTATCGGAACATCTTTATTACCGGTGCAACTGGAAGCGGCAAGACATACATGGCCTGTGCTTTTGGCATGGAAGCCTGCAAGCAGTATTACACAGTAAAATATGTTCGCCTTCCTGACCTGCTTCTTGACTTGGAAGCTGCCAGAAATGATGGCACATTTGTAAAGGTGCTTTCAAAGTATACCAAGCCATTACTGCTCATCATTGATGAATGGTTGTTGTTAAAACTTAATGAATCAGAATCCAAAAATCTCTTTGAGCTGATTCATAAGCGTAGGAAAAAGTCTTCTACCATCTTCTGTTCCCAGTTCAGAGAGGAAGGATGGTATGACCGCTTGGGTGGTGATGATAACCCACTGGCAGATGCCATCATGGATCGAATCGTCTATGATGCATACAAAATCAATATCGAAAGTATTGATCCCTCAAAGGACATCTCCATGCGAGAAGTCTATGGTATAGATCAAAACATGGTACAGTAGTTAGTAACAAGGTGGCTCTGTTTGTCCGGAAGGGTGGCTCTCGCCACACCGGACAGGCGGCTCCGCCGCAACGTAATATTCAACGTTGGAAGATATCTACGGATTTGAGGCTTCAGAAGGCTTTATCTCAGATGTTACAGACAAGATTCTGCCACAGATTGAGGACTGGCAAAACCGTCCTCTTTCGGAGGTATATCCTGTCCTTTACATCGACGCAATCCATTACTCTGTCCGCGATAACGGTGTCATTCGAAAGCTTGCGGCTTACGTCATTCTCGGCATTAACAATGATGGCTATAAAGAGGTTCTAACTATTGAAGTCGGTGAAAATGAAAGTTCCAAGTACTGGCTTTCTGTTCTGAACGGTTTGAAAAATCGCGGTGTAAAGGATATTTTGATTATCTGTGCAG
>CALWSF010000112.1 GCA_944384125.1 uncultured Lachnospiraceae bacterium
AGTCGACATCATCAATAAAGGTCAGGTACTTTCACTGGGCGGAATCCAGTGCCGTGTTGCGTCCAGCGCCGATATTGCCCCGTTTCCGGTGAATGACACGGATTCTGTTATCCTGAGCGGCGTACTCATCGACAATGGCGCCGCTTTTGTCTGTAGAGCCGTTGTCCACAATGATAAATTCAAAATCCTGGAAGGTTTGATGTAATATGCTTTCAATGGCCCGGCTTACCATGGTCTCCCGGTTATAAGTCAGCATCAGGACGGAAACGGTCACACTTCCCACAGTTTCCATGGCGCATTTCCTCCATTCCACAGGTTTTCCAGCTGTCCTTTGTCCCGCTGGGTGTCCATGCACTGCCAGAAATCATTGTGCTTATAGATCCCTAGTTTTCCCTCTACTGCCAGTGTTTCTAGCGGAGTCCGCTCCAGCACGCAGGCTTCCTCAGTGCTGAGGTAGTCAAACAGCTCCGGCTGGGCCACCATAAAGCCGCCGTTGATCCAGCCGCCATCCTCTTTCGCTTTTTCACGAAAGCCTACGACAGTATTGCTATTTTCGTCTAAATCCAGCACACCAAACCGGCCGCCGGGCTGGATACCGGTCAGGGTGACAGTTTTCCCACTGCGCTGGTGCTGGGCCAGGAGGGCATTCAGGTCTACATTGCTTACACCATCGCCATAGGTAAGCATGAACGGTTCGTCCCCAATATACTTCTGTACCCGCTTGATGCGGGCGCCGGTCTGGGTATTCAGACCAGTGTCCACCAGCGTCACACGCCAAGGCTCTGCCACATTGCTGTGAACAGTCATGCGGTTTTCTGCGGAAAAATCAAAGGTCACATCGGAACGGTGGAGATAGTAGTCGGCAAAGTATTCCTTGATAATATAGCCCTTGTAGCCGCAGCAGATCACAAAATCCTGGAAGCCAAAACAGGAGTAATACTTCATAATATGCCATAAAATCGGCTGATCGCCAATGGCAATCATTGGCTTGGGCTTTAAATGGCTCTCTTCGCTGATCCGGGTACCCAGGCCACCGGCCAAAATGACAACCTTCATTACGGACCTCCTTATGGCAGTTACATTGCATCCAAGTTGGGATCCTCAATCAAAAACTTCATTTTTTGATACTGTTCACTCTGTTTCAACGCAAATACCGTGGGATCGTCCTCCGAATACTGAGCCAGGATGGCCCGGATCTGTTTGGCCATACGTATCAGCTCCGGCGTAACGCCACTCATCATGCGGCGCTCCTCACAGATGCGCTCCATGCGTTTGATCAAGAACAGAATCATTTTTCGCATGCCGGTATTGATATACAGGGCGGTGCGCAGACATTGGATACCGTCCTCATAGAACCCGTTTTGCAGATGCTCTTCTGCCAGAACACAAAAATAGATAAACCGATCGGCTTGAGGTAGAATCGCATGGGCCGCCGGCACCTCCCAGAGTGCCGGGGGATATTTGATTTCCAGATACCGTCTAGCGGCGGGATAGAAGAGGGACAGAATCTCTTCGGACATGTCCTCATTTTTCCAGTGGCTGCACTGGCAGAGGGTGCGGACACAGATAAAGTTCCATACCGCCTGTGTCAAATCATCTGCGGGATACTCGTTCAAGAACTGATGCAGTTGCTCCAGAGGGCGCTCCAGGTGATTGACCAAATAATACAGAATGGACTGCATCGGTTCAAAGTCAACGGTTTCAAAGAAGCTGCTGGGGAGGGGTACATCGGATTCCACCAGTTTGCAGATCACCGGCTCGGGGATAAATTCCCAGTCCGGAATGGTATCCGCAATCTGTTTGCATCTTTTTGTACATTCCTCCTCCATGATTTGAGCTGCGGGCCCATAAACCTCGTCCTCCAAGCCAAGCAAAATACGGTGGGCATTTGGAATTTCATGCTGTGGAGTCAAGAACAGCTTGTGAAGCGCATCCCGCAGTTCATCCCTCCGGCGCCATGCGTTCTGGGTGGCCGGGTCATCGCCCAAAATGGAGCGGGCGTCCTCTATAAACAGGTTGTCCACACTGGTCTTGTCAGCGAGTTTGGCTAGCAGCGTGACAAATTGCCCCACATGGGCAGCCAGCAAGGTGTGTAGGGGTATTTTTTTCAATACTTCCACGGCAAGATCGAATCGGTCCAGATGATAGCACGCCTCCGCTTGGAGCAGGGCAATAGTTTCCCGCATGGATTGGCTGTCGCCGTACATCAAAACATTTACAAATATCCCAGCTGAAAATTCATTACAGTCCAGTTTCCGAATTCCTTCCCAATATGCATCTGAGGCATGGAGGGCCTGTTTCCACTGACGGCAGCGGCAGTAATACTGTGCCATCGCCGCATTGAGATCGATCTGCGTAATGGGAGAATCCCCGTACTCGGTATAGGCCCAATTTGCCCACTCTGTTACATCAGAGGAACCCATAGCTGAGGCAATTTGTACGGCATACCGCAGCAAACTAGGTCCCTGCAATGCCCAGTCCGGCGCATTTGAACGCATCAGCTCCATACCCATGTGGATATACTTTAATTTCTCATCCAGATTCCGCCCAGATTCAATCGCTTCTACAAGAAGCAAAGAGTCCGTGGGATATTTCCCCAACTCCTCCTTCAACAGTTGCATATTGCGATTCTCTTTTTTTCGACGCTGTTCAGGGGTCTCATACGCATAGCCGTCATGCCAAAACACAACTGGAGCAAGATTCAGCACACCAGAATAATCTTTATGTTGGAAGTGCTCGTGAATTTTTCCAATATACCTAAGTTCAGCAGTCCGGCGTGCCAGCCGCAAGGCCAGAAATGATGTAGCCGCATCTTTTTCAAGTGCTTGGTCTCTATAATTTGCTATGGTAATCAGGCCAAAATCGGCCCGTTTTTCATTGTCCGTTGGATGCAGCAAAAATTTTACAAGCGTATCAAATTCCTTATCCAGGTATTCATCGGCATCGACGGATAAATACCATTGACCGCTGCACTTTGACAGCACAGCGTTGCGGGCTTCCGCAAAATCGTCATTCCACGCAAAATCAAAGAGCTGGTCTGCATAGCGGGCCGCCACTTCTCTTGTCCCATCCGTGGACCCGGTATCCGCAATGACCAGCTCAGATGGCACCGCTTGCCTCAAGGGCTCCAATGCGATCAGACATTTTTCCAAACAGCGGATTTCATTTTTAACGATCATACCGATGGAAAGAACGATTTCTGACATCTGACTCATCCTTTCTCAAATCAGCGGGCCGCAAGGGCAAAGGAACCGTTTCTTTTTCTCTTGCCGCCCGCCAATCCACATAATGCTGTAAAAAATGCGGGCCGGCCTGACTGGCCGGCCCGCAAAATACAGAATCCCGCTAAAATACCTCGGATACTGCCGCTTACTGCAGCAGCTGCAGCACGCCCTGAGGCACCTGGTTGGCCTGGGCCAGCATGGCCTGGGCAGACTGGATAAGGATATTGTTCTTGGTATAGGCCATCATTTCTTCCGCAATGTCAGTATCACGGATGGTGGACTCGGCGTCCTGAATGTTCTCGGTAACCACACCCAGGTTGTTGATGGTGTGCTCCAACCGGTTCTGCGTAGCGCCCAAGGTTGCACGCGTACCATTGACCGTCTTAATTGCAGTATTGATCGACGAAATGGCAGATTTAGCAGCTGTAGCACTGTCAACCGCCACAGAAGCGCCAATAAGGCCATCCAACGTACCTACATTGAAGCTGATCTCATCGCCGCTCTTTTCGCCCACCTGAAGCATAATTGTTTTGTTCTGGAAAATCTGCTGATCGTTAAAGCGGGTCTTCTGTGCGATTCGATCGATCTCACTCTTCAGCTGTGAGAACTCCTGATTCAGATAGCCCTGATCATCCGAGGTATAAGTGCCGTTGGCAGCCTGGGTGGCCAGCTCCACCATACGGTTGAGCATGTCGTGGACCTCAGTCAGGGCGCCCTCAGCACTCTGCACCATGGAGATACCGTCCTTAGCATTCTTCTGGGCGGTCTGCAGGCCGGTGATCTGGGAACGCATCTTCTCAGAAATGGCCAGACCGGCGGCGTCGTCGCCGGCGCGGTTGATCTTGTAGCCGGAAGACAGCTTCTCCAGGTTCTTGTTCAGAGCGGAGTTGTTCAAAGACAGGTTCCGGTAGGCATTCATTGCCGGAATATTGTGTTGGATACGCATGAGATTTTCCTCCTTATATGTTTTGTGTGACGGGGCGGTCCTTCGCCCCAGCACAGGTCGTGGAGC
>CALWSF010000113.1 GCA_944384125.1 uncultured Lachnospiraceae bacterium
TCCTTATTTCCCTTTACACCTTTTGCACTAAAACCTAACTGCTCTGCAGCTTTAATTACACCATATGCATTTGTTCCCTGTTTATCTGTTCCAGCGACTTCACGAATCTGGGTAATGCCTATTTTATAACCATTTTGTTTACAGATGGTTGCAAGACAGGCCGCACCACAGTCTGTGATGCCGTGTTGTTTTATACAATAATATTTCATAATTGTCATTTCCTTATGTTAGTTTTTTATTTTTAAGATTATTTATTACTCCTATAATTATCATTGAAAATAAAGCTGCATAAAACGCTATATTAGAGATATTATCATATTGAATATTCATCATGGTAAAAATTTTCACTACAATTATTGAAATTATATATAACGAAACAAAAAGCAATGTATATTTTCCTATTATTTTAATTATATTTTTCATGAATTATATATAATTCCTTTCTATATGTTATATAGTACCTGCAACGCAAAAGTAGCATCCACCTGCTATTAGATATATATGTAAAAGAAACTTCTTCTGTGGTAAAAGCAAATAAAAAAAGCGACTGAACAAACCTTTTGTTTCATCGACCTTCTTAAATGTTTCATTCTTTACAAGCAGAATCAAAACACCACTCAATTGATATTTAGGTAGTTTCCCTTCTTCATGGACTTCGCCAAAAAATTCTTCTGCCATAAGTTCGACAATTCCAACACCCGGATCGGCAATAATAACCTGCTTTTTTGTAATTTTATGTATAACCACATAGTGTAATAAATTGCCATCTACAACGACATGAACAATACAAGGCAATGAAAACTAAAAAAGGCTTCTTTATTTCCCTTTACTTCCTTTGCACTCCCCCCCAATTGTTCTGCTGCTTTTATCACACCATATACATTTGTTCCCTGTTTATCTGTTCCTGCGACTTCACGGATTTAGGTAATGCCTATTTTATAACCGTTTTGTTTACAGATTGTTGCAAGACAAGCCACACCACAATCTGTGATATCGTGTTGCTTTATACAATAATATTTCATATGGCTACTCTCTCTTAATCAACTATGTCTATATTTCATATTGAATATCAATATGAAGAACAACATAAACAAACCTATGCTTATAAAAATAAACCAAACAAAATCACTCGCATTAGTCACTCTTGCAATAAACAAAAATAGTATATAATAAAGTTCATACATTTGTGCAAGAAACAATGTAATATTTTTCTTGCCACCACTAATATACCAATATGCAAACCCTCCTGCTGCAAGAGCTATTACCAAACTAGATATCTTCTTAATAGGAGCCCCACTTCCGAATATATATTCTAGTACAGCAAAAAAAATAGTTACCATCGGAACTATGACACAAAAATATTTTCCATATATATTGTTGGCCTTTTGAATCATTTTCATAACATCAGTCTCCTTTGCCTTTACCTAAGGAGATAGCATTCCAAATGCTTCTCCCTAGGTTTATACTTCTTATTACTCGTTCTCTATATATTAACTTATAATGCCGTTTCCTATGTAACAGCCTGCTGCCGCTCCCGTTAACGCTGCACCAGCCAACATACATCCATACGCTGCTCCCACAAATGCAGAAGCTGGAGCACATGCAACTGCAACGCAAAATGTTCCTGCAATGCCAAGTCCACAACCGATGCTCTCCCAATCAATACCACCATCTAACAACATCATCTCTTCCTGTGACATTTCACAGAATCCATTTGTTAATACTGTTTCCATTGTTTTAAATCTCCTTTTCTTAATTTAATTTTCTTTACACCTATTAAGAAAAGTGATATACTTTACTTGAGTACTTTTCTTAAAAGTGCTTGTAGTTTTGGACTCTGATGGCTGCGCAACTTTTCAGAGTCCTCTTTTTATATAAAACAGCCTGCCTTTGGCAAATCTGATTTATATCGTTTACTATAAGACGTTTGGACTGATTCCCACATATACATCTATCTCTGTGTTTTCCGGATTTAAAATATCCGTTTTCTTTGTTACATTATAGCCTACTGTTATTGGCTGTAACTTATGTTCTACTATGTACTGATTCAGTTGATTACATGCCTCCTGCAATCCCATCGGATGCCCTTTATAGCACGCAACCACTGCATTTACTATTTTAATCTGATTTTTAAAAACAAATCTGTCTGTAGAGGCAATACTTCTGTCTATCGGCATAAGAAGCTCCATATCAATCGTATTTCCTTCAACTCCATATGTCGCTGTAATCGGGGTTCCTGATTTCTTTGCACATGAACTATGAATATATCTCTCCATTCGCTTCCAAATAACATAAAACAATTTCATTTTCATTTCTTGTGCCTACACTATACTCATTTCCTTTCTCTATTTCCATTTGTTCTCGTTGGTGATTTTTCGTTGGTTTTCGTTGCTTTATGTTAGCCTGTATACTATAATTATATTAAACATTTAGTTATAGATAAGGGAGATTTTTTTAAGTATGTTGTGTTTATTCAACTCATATCTCATTTTCACTGCATACAAAAAGCACCAGAGTTGAGCTGAAACTATTGCGTTACAGTTTCCATAAAGTCATCAAAAGTAATGTAGACGACCCCCAACTTTTCACAAATGTTGGGCAACTGAGCAGAATGAGGCTTGTATTCCTCAGTAGTAACAACCATCGCTTGAAGTTGCTAAGCCTTTGCAGCAATATATATATCAGCAGATGGTCTATTAGCAAGAATATTTTTGGTGTGAATACTTTCTCTCATTTTACGATCTTTGAATAGATCTCTAATTATCAAAGTTTTGGCACTGTCTGGAGTTTTGAACATGTGCTTTCGCTCGCTTATCCATTTGAAAGCATCATTATCTTTGGAAAACTGCGCGGAAAGTTCATTAAAGCATTCATCAACCGATATGTATTTTCCTTCCTCAATGCCCGCTTCCAATTTAGCCCAAATGTCCTCAAAAACCTTTCCTTTTTTAGGGAAATGGAATAATAGCTTGCGAATGATATTTGTATCCAAAATATAGATCATTGCCCCCTAAAGAAAGCCGCTTCCAATCGAGGTAAATGATCCACTTTGCTGTGCAACATTTCACTTGCACGAACACTATCAATTCGACCAGAAAAATATTGCTTAAACACATCACCTGTATAACGTTGCCCTAAATATGAAAGCTTGGTAGAATAATAATTTCCACCGCTCTTGTTCTTTCCACCAGCTTGCTTCTGATTACGAATAGCTTCTCCATAGAAAATCTCACGTAACGCATCATAATCAGCAGAAGTGATTTTCCCCATCTTAAGCAGCGTATACATGATAGCCTCTCGGCTGACAGAATACAACTTTGCCAAATCTTCAATATATTCCTCTGACAATGGTCGCTTTTTAAGTTCTAAAATGAAGTCATCTTGAGGAATCAAAAATGCGTTAGCAAACACATCACAGGAACGCTCAGACTGTTGCTGAGACGAATTCAAAGCCACATAGAAATCATCCCTAATAATTTCTGCTCCGCTAGTATCCGAAATCAGATGGTATAGCTCATGAAAAAGTGTAAAAATCTGTCGTGCGAAAGACATTGAATTATTAACCATGATAACAGGATGCGTAGCATCGTTGATACAAAGTCCAGAAACGCTATTGTCCTTAAAGGATTCCTTAAACACTTAAATACCCAAGTCGTAAAACCGTTCACGATAGATTTCAAACACAATCTTCGTACTTTTTCGTGCTTTTGGGGCGCTTAAAGGAAAACTGAGCAACCGCCGAAAATAATTGCACAATTCCGTCATGTCTGTTAGGAAATCGCTCCGGTGAGAAAGAACTGTAGTGATATAGTAAATTTGTAACAACTTGTTCGATAATATATTATAATATTATTCAAATCAAGGAGGACATCACTATGTCAGTACGTTACAACGAAGACTTCAAAAAGGAAGTAGTGAAAGCCTATATGGCCGGCAATAAATCAACAGTCCAGATTGCTGCTGATTATCATATTGCCAAAAGTACTGTCAGCCAATGGGTTAACCAGTACAAGGAAGAATGCCTTTATACCACCGGTACAACATCTGAATCAAATGAAGCCAGGGAAATCAGAAGATTAAACCAGCTTCTTAACGAGAAAGATAAAGAAATTGCTTTCTTAAAAAAAGCGGCGGCATTCTTCGCGAAGGAAATCGATTAGTGGTATATCGATTCATAGACGATAATAAAAATATATTTGGTTTAAGATGGTTATGTCATCAGTTTGGAATAAGTCCTAACTGTTATTACAATTATAAAAAGGATGCAAAATGTGAATATCACAGGCGTTTAGCACGCATTTTTGAACTTATAAAGTATGTTTATTATAATAATAACCGTGTTATAGGCTATAGAGCTATGCGTATCTTTATCAAACGTTATGGATACATAGTCAGCAATACCACTATGCATAAATACATGAATAAAGAACTTAATTTATGTGCGGTAATTATGCATTCTAAACCCGGCTGCAAAGCAGGTAAGAAACATAAAATATTTGACAATCTTTTAAACCGGAATTTCACAGTCGACTGCAAAAACAAGGTCTGGTGCACGGATTTTACTTATATGCGCCAACCAAACGGAAAATTTAGATATAACTGTTCTATCATTGATTTGTATGACAGATCAGCAGCAGCATCTGTTAATAGTAATTGTATAAATACAGAATTAGCAATAGACACCCTCAAAAAGGCCCTGGAACAGGAACATTATCCCCGGGTAATCCTGCATTCGGATCAGGGAGTACAGTTTACTTCCTGGGAGTTTGTTAATTTCTGCAAAGATAACAATGTAACTCAAAGCATGAGTAAGGCAGGCTGCCCTTATGATAATGCGCCTATGGAGAGATTCTATAACACTTTTAAAAGTAATTTTTATAATGTGACTTCATTTTCAAGTATTGAAATGATGGACGGGCTTACAATGAAATATATCAACTGGTACAATTATGTTCGGCCTCATTCATACAATAATTATTTAACACCTATGGAGGCACGTCACAGTTAGATATTTATCGAACAAAGTGTTACAAAAATGCTTGACCAGTACAACCGCTATGTTTGATTATATGACCGCACAGGAAGCTGCCGAAAAGTGGAATATATCATTAAGGTGGGTACAACGGCTATGCAAAGAAGAACGGATTAAAGGTATTATGAATGTTAATCGTGTTTGGCTTATACCAAAAAATGCAGAGAAGCCGATAAATAGGAGAAAGAAGAACAATAAGAAATGAAAAAGAAATTTTGGGCAGTTGCAACTGTCAGTTGACATATTGAATGGTACGGATTGGTGGTTAGCAACTTAATAAATCACTAAAATATGAGTATAACAATCACATTAACGAGGAGGATAAATTATGATTTTTGCTGACAAACTTATTCTGTTGCGAAAAAAAGCAGGTTGGTCGCAAGAGGAGTTAGCTGAACAAATGAATGTGACACGACAATCTATCTCGAAATGGGAGGGTGCACAATCTGTTCCAGACCTTGAAAAAATGATACGCCTTTCCGAACTATTGGAAGTAAGTACAGATTATTTACTTAAAGATGAAATTGAAGAAGCCGAGCATATAAATCCGTCCAATGATATGCCATCATTAAAGCGTGTTTCTATGGAGGAAGCAAATGCTTTTCTTTCTGTAAAATCAAGGACAGCTAAAACAATAGCGTATGCTGCTTTTTTGTGTATCTTATCTCCGATAGCTCTTTTGGTGTTGAGTGCAATTAGTGAAAGTACGGCAGGTGGCTTGAACGAAGATATTGCTGGCGGAATTGGAATGATTATTCTTATTATTTTTGTGGCAATGGCTGCTGTAATGTTTATATCAAGTGGTAGCAAAACTGCCCCTTTTGCATATTTGGAAAAAGAAAAGTTTGAAACCGAGTATGGCGTGAGTGGAATGATTAAAGAACGCAAGGCACGATACAAAGATTTGCACGCAAAGAATAATATTTCAGGAACTTGTTTGTGTATTACTGCCTTAATTCCTCTTTTTATTGGAGCAATAATTGACGCTGATAACGACCTATTTCTAATAGCTATGCTTTCCCTTTCGTTTCTCATTGCAGGCGTAGGTGTGATTTATTTTATTAAGACGGGTATCATATGGGCGAGCTATGAAAAACTTTTGCAAGAGGGAGAATATTCTAAAGGGAACAAGGAAAAACCGTCTATTGCGGTTGCTGTATATACTGCTTATTGGGTAATTGCAGCAGCAGTATATGTGGGATACAGTCTATCATCAAATAATTGGGGGCCGAGTTGGATAATTTGGGTTGTTGCAGCAGTAATATTTCCTGCTATCATTGCAATTACTAATGCCTTTGAGAAAAAATCAAAATGAAATTAGAATGGCTATTATGCCCTATTTGTAAATAGCAAAACACGCCTTCAATTACGGAACAATACCGAACTAAAAAATTTCCCCCTCTACTGTCCAAAGTGCAGACAGGAAACATTGATTAAAGCTAAAAATATGCAAATAACTGTTCTTATGTATTGGACATAATCAGCGAAAAAATGATTTCCTGCTTAAACATGGGATTCGCTTTCTATGGTAAAGACATATAAGAGGTTTTGCGGTAAAATTTTATTACAACTAAAGAGGAGGTAAATTACATGGATATGGTAAAGATAGGGAGCTTTCTCGCAGAGCTTCGCAAAGAACGAAAACTTACACAGGCTGAATTGGGCGAAAAACTTGGTGTTACGAATAAAACAGTTTCCAGATGGGAAACAGGAAGCTATATGCCGCCTGTGGAAGTACTGGAGGAACTTAGCAATCTTTATGGTTTAACCATTAATGAACTCCTGAGTGGTAGAAAATTAACTGCAGAGGAGTATAGAGAAATGGCAAAATCGAATATCAGAGATACACTTAAAGCAAGCACTTTTGAACTGAAAGAAAAGCAGATGTTTTTCAAGAAAAAATGGCGCAAGGAACACATTTCAACAATTATTACCTGTACAGTTGCATGGATTATTTTAATGGTTGCATTGAAAATTCAGGGAGTTGAGATATATCTCTGTGGCACCGTTGGCGGTATACTTGCAGTTCTTTATTATGTAAAAGAACATATTTATGGTGGTAAATGGAACGAATACAACGGTAATTTCGATAATAAATAGGAAAAGTTGGTCGGTACTATAGTACCTAATCTCTGTTTTTGGCAACGGTAATTATATGCTGAATAGTTTTGAAAAAACAAAAATCAAAATAGTTTGGAGGACAACAGTTGAATAAAAGTAAATGGATACTATGCCCTGTTTGTAGTAGTAAAACAAGGTTACAGATACGAGGAGGTACTGAGCTAAAAAACTTTCCTCTCTACTGTCCGAAGTGTAAGCAGGAAAGTTTGATAAATGCAAAGGAACTACATATAACCGTCATCAAAAAGCCAGACGCACAGACGCAAGGCTGATTAGCCAAACATTTGTAGAGGTGGACAAGATATGTCACGTGGTCTTTCCTTATTCTTTAATAAGACTATAAGAATCCCTAAAACCGACATTCCAAATTGAATTGCAAACACCGGCATAAATCTCAGAAGTAATGGATTAGATAATTCACGTCCATAATCCATTATTATTCCTTCCAAAGCTATATATAAAATTGCTGAAATCAAACTAACGAGCATAATTATGGTTATATCTATTTTTGCTGTTTTTTTCATCTACATTCTCCATAATCATTTATTGAAATATTCAATCATCTTAACGTAGCTTCTTACAACTGTTCCACATTTTTTACATACAAGATGATACAAAAGTTGAGAATAATCTAATGCCTTCAATGCTAGTCTAATTGCTCCCTGCATAAATTGTCCACACTCGATTAAATCTTTATTTCCACAATATGTGCATTTTGATTCATTATTTTCCATGAAACCATTCTTCCTGCAAATTACGATTTTTATTCTTCTTTCATTTTTTCTTCCAACTCAATCAAATATCTGTCATAGTCAGACATAAACAGTCTGTCCTGAATGATGCGATATTTCTCAAACTCCGTTTCCGCGTGAAGCTTTGCAATTTCAGCGGAAACCTTTCCGGCATCCTGCAAAATACCGTAGTCAAACATTTCAATAAAACTATTGAGTCGCTTTTCCCAATCCTCCATAGTGAGAGGAATACGCCTTAAAGTCATATTCTCGGCAAAATCCAGATATGCCGTTACCATACGGTTCAGCTGATGCAATTCGTTTTCACTCAGATAATTTTTTGCAATCGTCACATCACTCTTTTTAATCTTGCCGTCCGGAGCATCTGCCCATGTAGTAAGTCCCATATGCTCTTTTTGGTGGTCTGCTCGTTCTACTATCAATTCAGCAGACGTATGACCATGAACTGCAAAATGCATTTTGTTTTGAACTGTGGCATAAAACCTTTTCGTTGTTGCAGAAGTTTTGTCATAATCTATTGCCGTGGCATAAATATCTGTAATTTTCTGATAAAACTTTCTTTCGCTTGCACGGATTTCTCTGATACGTTCAAGCTGTTCATCAAAATATTTATTCGTCAAATATGTGCCTCGTTTCAGGCGTTCATCATCCATAACCCAACCTTTGATGGTGTAGTCCTTCACAATGCCATTTGCCCACTTGCGAAACTGTACTGCACGTTCATTATTCACTTTGAATCCAACGGCAATAATCATCTGCAAGTTGTAATGATTTGTTTCTCTTTGAACCTGTCGATTACCCTCCGTTTGAACTATTCGGAATTTCCGAATAGTTGCCGACTCCTCCAATTCGCTATCAGAAAATATTTTTTTGATATGCTCGTTGATTGTCGGCAGAGCAACGTCATAGAGCGTAGCCATCATTTTCTGTGTGAGCCATATATTTTCATCCTCATAACGCATTTCGATGCTGTCTTCCTGATCTCCCACAGAAGCAACATAAGTCAGATACTCCGCTGCACTTGAGCGAATCGTTATTTCACTTTTCTTTTTTGCCATTTTGGGCACCTCCATTAAAAAGTGTCACCACTGGTGTCACTTTCTCTTTTCACATATGTCAGTTCAATATCGTATCCCAAAGCCTCAAGCATCTGCACGAAGGTCTTATTCACAACACCATCCTGCTTTTTGATGATACGGTTAACATACTGACCTGTAGTTCCGATTGTTTCCGCAAGTTGTGCCTGGGTAGTTCCGTTCTCTATACATTTTACTTTTACATCTACTTCTATATTGTTCTTAATCATATATTTGCCACTCCTATTCGTAGTCCCTGTTAGTTCTAACACAAATAAGATAATTTATTATAGCATATAATCTTTAAAAATACAAGGCCTCCACATAACGAGCAGATGAACTTTCTGTAACAGAAAAACACCCTGCATTTCTTCAAGGTGCATTTCATAAAGTATTATCTTCTCACATCCATGCTGGTGCCGGATTTGAACTCCACTGTAACCTTCTCATCATAGACCGTGATTTTCTCAATCAGCCTGCGAACCATCTGTTCATCGTATTCCGTAATGTCCTGCTGCTGTTCGGCAAGGAATTGCTAAATTTCGCTGATTCGCTTTTTCATACCCTCACGCTCTGCACCCGCCACCTGGACATTCTGCTTTGTCTCACGAAGGCTGTAAATCTCATCCACAATGCTGTCATAGTTTCCTTTGGCATTTGCCACCTTCAGAAGTTCCTTCTGCAATTCTTCCAATCTTGCATCAATCTCATCAATCGGAACGTCGTCCGTTCCTGAAAGCACTGCCTCAACATTTCGCTGCAGGGCATCGTTCATGCTATCCCTTTTTCCCAGTGCCATATTAATGGCTCGAACCACAAGATTCTACAATTCGGATTCGTGAATGGCATCGGCATCGCAAGTTCCCGGACCATGTTCCATTCTGGTGCAACAACGCCATACGATAGACTGCTTACCTCGGTTGTTCCAAACAACCCTGCGATAGATGTCACCGCATTTAGTGCAATCCACAATACTGGATAATGCGTATTTGCTACTGTAGACGCGATGTTATCCCGCATTTTATCTACCTTCAAATCATGTTATATTCAGCTGAATTAAAAAGAGGCACGGCATAAATTATTCTGATAGATTTTCCATCAGATTGCTTTATGCCGTGCCTTCTGTGTTATCATAATGAGCGTAACATGAAAATAGCAGGCCTGCGCCCTGAGAAAGTCTGGCCTGCTACTGCTCACACACACAGTTAACTGTGTCCATTCACAATACTATAATAACGATTTTTGACTGCTTTGATCTTAGCGTCCTGGGTCTGGCAATGGAAACAAATATGAAAGCGGATCTGTGTATCCAGACATTGGAAAATGCCCTGACTGCGTATCCCGCACTGGAAGGTGCTGTAATTCACAGTGACCGTGGAACGCAGTACACCAGTGAGTCCTACCGCCAGACTATCCGTGAGCACCACATCCATCAAAGCATGAACAGTGCCGGAGGACGCTGCCATGATAATGCACGCTGTGACAGTATGTGGGCCAGGATGAAGACGGAACTTCTCTACGACCGGTATGACACAAAGCAGATGACTGTAGAGGAATTAAAGGTACTCATTTGGAGATACTTCCTCAGCTACTGGAATAACCGAAGGATCTGCTCTGCCAATGGAGGGCTTCCTCCCATGATAAAGCGCAGACAATACTATGAGGCTTTGGAACTGGCAGCATAGTCAGTGATATCCTTGAGAAAAATGTGTCAACTAATATTGACAATATCACCTTTACACCTTTTGCACTAAAACCTAACTGCTCTGTAGCTTTAATTACACCATATGCATTTGTTCCCTGTTTATCTGTTCCTGCGACTTCACGAATTTTGGTAATGCCTATTTTGTAACCGTTTTGTTTACAGATGGTTGCAAGACAGGCCGCACCACAGTCTGTGATGCCGTGTTGTTTTATACAATAATACTTCATTTTATTTTATTTTCCCCAATTCAATTTCGGTAATGTTATTGCTTGATTTGTTTTATCTTTTTACGCTATATCGTATTATCAGAATGCCACCAACAGCAAAAATAAAGTATAATACATAGCTCAATACCTTGCTCTTTTCAAATCCAGGAAAAAAATGTGTAATTGACATTCTTATAATGACAAGGACAACAACAAGTAACAAACAACCTCCAAGCGTCAACAGCATCTTTTTCATAATTCTTTCTCCTAATATCTTTAATTATAATATCGTAACGATAAGCATTATATAAAATCTCTATAATGCATTGTACTCATCTCTGTGTTTTCCAGACTTAACATATCCGTTCTCTTTGTAACATTATATCCCACTGTTATGGGTTGTAATCTATGTTCTGTTATGTATTGATTCAGCTGATTACATGCTTCCTGCAATCCCATTGGATGCCCTTTATATGATGCTGTCACTGCATTTACTATATTAATCTGATTTTTAAAAACAAATCTGTCTGTAGAGGCAATACTTCTGTCTATCGGCATAAGACGCTCCATATCAATCGTATTTCCTTCAACTCCATATGTCGCTGTAATCGGGGTTCCTGATTTCTTTGCACATGAACTATGAATATTGGAGTGTTAGCATTTAAGTAGAGGCGTAAAACTCACCAAATCTATGATATTATCATTACATGGGAAGGTGAGAAAAATGCAATACGACAAATCATTTAAAGAAGAAGCACTGAAACTCTCGGATGAAATCGGAGTAAAAGCAGCGGCCGCTCAGTTAGGTATGCCATATTACACGCTGTCTGGGTGGCGTAACAATCGAAAAAAATACGGAGCTGATTTGTATTGTGGCAGTGGTCATAAACGGATGTCTGCAGATCCGGCTGAACAGCGTATCCGGGAACTGGAAAAGGAAAATGCAGACCTCAAACATGCCAACGAGATTCTGCAGGAGGCACTTGGTTTTTTCGCACAACGCCGAAAGAAGTAAGAGCTCATCAGCGCTATCAGTTCATCTTTGAAAAACATCACGGTAAATGGACCGTGAAACTGATGTGCAGAATCCTTTGTGTCAGTGTTTCCGGTTACTATAAATATCGTAGAAACCTCGGCAAGCCAGACAAAGATACCGTTCTTTCGGCAGCAATACAGTCCATTCTGAACGAATCTCCATATAATAATAATTATGGCGTCCCCCGTATGCAGTTAGCACTTCTGCAAAAAGGACTTAAGGCAGGAATTCGCCGTATTACCCGTATCATGCGGAAACACGGATGGCTGCATAAACCTCATCGCAGACCGAAAGGACTTACACATGCAACAACCGAAATCCAGGAACAGGAAAATCTGCTCAAGGAGGATTTTTCAGCATCGCAGCCATTAAAAAAGTTGTTAACTGATATTTCGCAAATCCCTTGCCAGGATGGAAAACTGTATATATCTCCGATTCTGGACTGTTATAACGGAGAGATTCTTTCCCTGATCATGAGAGACAATATGAAAAAGGAATTATGTATCGATACTTTTCATGCTGTTACAAAACGTTACAAACTTGACGGCTGTATCCTACATTCCGACCGTGGGAGCCAGTATACCAGTGAAGCATTCAGAGAAGCATTATCCAACGCAGGGGTGAAGCAAAGTCTGAGCGGTGTGAATCACTGCTATGGCAATTCCAGAATGGAAAGCTTTTTTGCAACACTGAAAAAAAAACTTCTCTATCGGATTCCTACATACAAAATGAAACGGGATACAGTAAAGGGTATTATTTTTCGTTATGTCTTTACTTATTACAATCGAATGAGAATTTATACATCTAACCCAGGCGGGTATCCGCCTGTGGTATATCGAATGCTGCAGGAGGAAATTCTTGCAGCATAGGCACTGAAAGAATTTAGTGAGTTTATACGACTACACTTTTCTTGACAATTCCAGAGCTTTGGAACCTTTAAAGTCACATCACCAGCGGTGGTCTGAAAGTTGCGGTTATAATGACCGGAACGGTAGCCTTTACGGTCACCGGAACGCTCATACTTTTCCGCATTTACCAGTTCCTCTGCTTCGTGATCAAGCAGGGCATTGAGGGTTTCCTCAACACTGGAACGGACTAGTAGAATATAAATTAATTAGCTAGACCAATTGATTTGCTGCCAAAGTCGTCCATCTTGTACTTCCAATGATAT
>CALWSF010000114.1 GCA_944384125.1 uncultured Lachnospiraceae bacterium
TCTATGGCTTACACAAAAGCATACAAGGAACACATCATGTATACTTTTAACGGCTTTTGCAAAGTCGTGATACGCTAGGCATGGGCTACAAGTTTGCTTCCGGGGAATGACAACTGAATAACCGCCGCCCAACGGCAGCACCTGAAGCAGTAAGTCTTGAAAAAGATTTGCTGCTTTTTTTGCGCCCATTTTTGTCAGAACAGGCAGCGCGGTGGTGTTTAGAGTGAACAGAAAATTTTTCTGTCTGCCCGGTTGCCATTTTCGGTTTTTCTGTATTACAGAGAATGGAAAAGGTTTTCTCCGGCGTCAGGTAAGAAGTCCCGTGTCTGTCGTCATTTTTGCGAAGACGGGCAGGAACGCCCTTTCCCGGATTATTAGTAGCAGAAAAAGAAAAGCAGCTTGCCAAAACCGGCTCCCGCTGAACGAGTAGTAGGCAAAGGAGAATTTGCAAAAAGCATTTATACAAACCGGGAAAAAGTGGCGGATGGAAGTGAGGGGTAGTTTGCAGTCACGGAGAGCAAGTATCGACCAGTGTACCAAATTTCGCTTTTCGCTCATTTGTCCCCCGGTCAGATACTTGTTGGGGTTGCCACCCCAAACCCGCCTTTTGCGGCTTGCGCCGCTGAAAAAACTTGCCCCAATACTTGTGTTTTAGATAAAAATTGTCCGTTGCAGTTTGAAAGGAGTTGAGCCACCATGCCACACAAAACCTACAACACCCCCAAGCGGAAATGTGTTGTCAAGACCCGTCTGACCGAGGACGAGCGCAGAGCCTTTGAGGACAAATGCGCCGCCCTCTCCATGAGCCAGTCCGAGTATATCCGGCAAGCCGTTTTTTACAGCCGGATTTCCCCTGTTATCCGGGTGACTGCCCACAGCGAGGAAATGCTCACCGCCGTATCTTCCCTTGTGGCGCAGTACGGGAAAATCGGCAGCAACCTAAACCAGATCGCCCGGTATCTGAACAAATACGGCGCACCGTACAACGCCCTGTCCAGCGAGGTGAGAGCCGCCGTTTCCGACCTTGCCGCCCTCAAATTCGAGGTGCTGAAAGTGATAGGTGAAGCCTATGGCAACGATCAAGCATATCAGCTCTAAAAATGCCGACTACGGAGCCGCCGAAGCCTATCTGACCTTTGAGCATGACGAGTTTACCATGAAGCCCACCCTTGACGAAGCCGGGCGGCTCATTCCCCGGCAGGACTACCGGCTGGACACGCTGAACTGCGGGGATGAAGATTTTGCCCTGTCATGTATCCGGGCAAATCTGCGGTACGGCAAGAACAGCAAACGGGAGGACATCAAGAGCCACCACTATATCATCAGCTTTGACCCACGGGACGCAGCCGACAACGGCTTAACCGTTGACCGGGCGCAGGCGTTGGGGCTTGCCTACTGCAAAGAGCATTTTCCCGGACACCAAGCCCTTGTCTGCACCCACCCGGACGGACACAACCACAGCGGCAATATCCATGTGCATATTGTCATCAACAGTCTGCGGATCGCCGAGGTGGAGCGCAAGCCCTACATGGACAGGGCAAGCGACACCAGAGCCGGGGACAAACACCGCTGCACCGCAGCCGCCATGCGGTATTTCCGCAGCGAAGTCATGGAGATGTGCCACCGGGAGGGGCTTTACCAGATCGACCTCTTGAACGGCAGCCGAAACAAAGTGACCGAGCGTGAATACTGGGCGAAGCGCAAGGGGCAAGCCAAGCTGGACAAGGAAAACGCTGTCCTGCTTGCCGAGGGTATCGCACCCCGACAGACCAAGTTTGAAACCGACAAAGACCGTTTGCGGCAGACCATACGCCAAGCCCTTGCCACCGCCGCCAGCTTTGACGAGTTTTCCGCTCTCCTGTTGCGGGAGGGCGTGACCGTTAAGGAGAGCCGGGGGCGGCTGTCCTATCTCACGCCGGACAGAACAAAGCCCATCACCGCCCGGAAGCTGGGGACGGACTTCGACAAGGCCGCTGTCCTTGCTGTTTTCCAGCAGAACGCCCATAGAGCAGCCGCAAAGATGCAGGACAGACAGGAACACCAGCCGCAGCTTACTAAGGGCATACAGCGGACAAAACCCGCCCAAATCACCCCGAACCCTGACAGCCCGCAGCGGCTTGTAGATATAGCCGCCAAGCGAGCCGAGGGAAAAGGTATCGGTTATGAGCGTTGGGCAAAAACCTTTAACCTCAAACAGATGGCAAAGACCATGAATTTCCTTTCCGAGCATGGTTTTGCCAGCCCCGAAGAAGTGGACACAGCTTTGGAAGCCGCCATTTCCGGGCAGCACGCCGCCGGAGAAAAGCTGAAAGAACTGGAATCCAGAATCACCGCCAACAAGGAACTCATGCACCAGATCAGCGTTTACCGCAGAACCAAGCCCGCCCATGACGGGCTGAAAACCGCCAAGAAGCCGGAACGATATCAATCTGCTGCCGGATACCGAGCCGGACAGCGGTGACTACACAGGCGAGGACGGTTTGCTGTACTGCGGAAAATGCCGCAAGCCCAAAGAAGCCTATTTCCCGGAGGGCAA
>CALWSF010000115.1 GCA_944384125.1 uncultured Lachnospiraceae bacterium
TCGGTATCCACTGCGGCAGGCGGGGTGACTGGGGTATTGGGAGTTGTGGTTGTTGCCGGGGCGCTGGGGGCCGGGGTGGCTGCCGGGGCAGAGGAAGCGGCGGGGGCGGGCGCGGAGCTTGCCGCGCTGGAAGCGGAAGAAGCGGTGCCGGATGCGGCGGCAGAGGCGCCGAGGTGCTCGGCTCTCAGGACTTTGCCGGTCACTGCGTCAATATCGTATTCGTATTCTCTGCCGCCTGCTACAAATTCCAGCTCAAAGGTAGCGGTGCCGTCGTCGTGGTCGAAGTCTTTATCATCGAATACGGCGTCCGATGCGGAGATATTTGCCTGGCTCAGAGCAATTTCCTGGGCTTTTTCCAGGGTGATATACGGGGAGGGCTGGCCGTCTTTGGCATAGTTGGGGTCGTAGTCGTCGTTATTGATGGTGACAATGTCGGAGGCAAGGCTCAGCTGCTGGACGGCTTCCTGTGTGCTTTCGCTCATATCCGCCAGGAAGTTGTCGCGCGGGATCGCAGAGCCGGGTTCCAGCTGCAAAACAATATCTTTTTTATTGCCGTTGACGTCCTCCACGAAATAGCCGGCCTGTTCAATTTCCGCAACCAGGTCTTTGAGCACCACGTCGCAGGATTTGCCAATATACCCCTGGTACTCCTGCACGATGCTTTGGCCTTCTGCATTGCGCCCCGCAACGGAGGTGACATTGCCGGCGGCGTCATACTGGATTTGGATTTCCGGGTTGACGCTCAGGGTCAACACCCCGGTATTCTGTACCGCAGCCTGTTGGGATGTGGCCGTCTCACTGCCGCACCCAGCCAGCAGGGCGGCGGAGAGAACCGCCAGGGCGGAGGCCGCTGCAAAGAGTTTTCTTTTGTGTTTCATGTGAATTGCTCCTCTCGGTTTTCATTGTTTTTGTCTTATATACATAGATTACGGGGGACTGTCTGGGAAAGGGGGGAAACAAGGAAATTTTTTTGCAAAAATTTAGTCGTCCTCTTCATAACCGGAATCCCCTGCGCTATAGTTGCTGCCCCCATAATTGCTGTTCCCGTCCCCGTAGTCCGATGTGCCTTCGCCGGTATCCGGGGGGATGGGGTCTGCCGGAGGCGGGGTAAGATCCGTCACACCGTCACTGCCCGGCCCGTAATCGGTATCCGGGGGGATGGGCGCTGTGCTGGAGGGGGAGGGAAGATCCGCCCCGCCGCCGCTGCCGGAGCCGGGATCCGGTTCCGAAGGGATAGGCGCCGTGCTGGAGGGGGAAGGAAGATCCGCCCCGCCGCCGCTGCCGGAACTGGGACCCGGTTCCGAAGGGATGGGCGCTGTGCTGGAAGGGGAGGGAAGATCCGCCCCGCCGCCGCTGCCGGAACTGGGGTCCGGTTCCGAAGGGATGGCCGCCGCGCTGGAGGGTTCTTCCGGAAATTCGGCCGAAGAGACGGCCGGTAAGGATCCAGCATCCGGGGAGGATGCGGCGGAGGGATGGCTTTGGACAGGATGTTCGCTCTGCTGGCTGGTGGAACGGAAAATTTCAATGTTAATGGTGAGCCTGCCTTCCAGATGTTTGGTTATTTCTGTAAACAGTTCCATCCGGTATTCCTGGAACAAATCGTCATCCGGCACGTCGATGGAAAAAGATATCCATCCGCCTTCCGAGAGGAATCCCATCTCGATTGCCCGGTCGACCAGTTCATCCGCAACCGTTGCCTTATCTTTTCCTTTCCCGTCATAGCCTTCGAGCAGCTGTCTGCCATCCGGATTTGTGCCGGTCAGCCCAACCACGATGCCTTGCTGGTTTAAATCGATCTGCACCTGGGGGTTAATTGTCAGATAAATGGAAGAGTATGTCTGCATGTAGCTCTGATAGTAGCTAAGCCCAAAGAACAGCAGGAAGCAGGCGGCGATTGCTGCAACCCCACTGCTGATCCACCGGACAGGATGCCGTTGTTTTTCCGGGCTGTCTTTCATCAGCACCGGGTCATACACCGTTTGCCCTACCTCATAGCGAAGGTTGGCCGCTTTAAAAAACCGGCCTTCCTCGTCTAACAGCACCGTATAGCTGGGGTGGGCTTCGATTACCAGATAGCTCATCCTGACACCACTCCTTTCC
Organism: uncultured Lachnospiraceae bacterium; assembly: GCA_944384125.1. Taxonomy (GTDB): domain Bacteria; phylum Bacillota; class Clostridia; order Lachnospirales; family Lachnospiraceae; genus Otoolea. Next base: position 2,101 of record CALWSF010000115.1, read on the forward strand.
CTATCTGTTTCAAGTGCCCGCGCAGGATCTCGTAGCCGTTGGTATAAATGAGCAGCAGGGCTACCATATATTTGCGGTGCCGTTCCAGGGTTTTGCGTTTCACCCCGCTGCCGGCAGTGAGCTGTTCGGCAGGCAGCCGTTTCGTCCGCAGGAACTCTTCCAGAAGTGCGGGATTGTCCCTGGCATACTGCAAAGCTGTCCGGCAGGCGTCCAGCGTCCTGTGCTGCCGGGGGCAGTTATCCGCCACGTCGCTCAGGCTGACGCCAAATTCCTCCATCTGCCGGGTCAGCTCCTCGATTTCCGCCCGGGTTGCTTCCCTGGTTTCCGATTCTTCATGCGGATTCCTGTCCTCTGCGATCGTCTCCCCGAGGGGGTTGTCGTCTTCGCCCATGGGTGTGTCGAGGGAAACCAGGCCGCTGTGCCGTTGTTCCTTGCGGCTGTAGTCAATCAGACGGCTGCGGATCAGCATGGCTGCGTATTTCAAAAAGGCGCCCCGTATACGGGAGTATCTGCGGATGGCTTCGTGAAAAGCAATCATCGCAATACTCAGCTCATCGTCCTGTCCTTCCACGGGCGGGCGTTTTAAGAATTTTGCGGTTTCCGTCCGGATGAAGGGCAGGTATGTATGAATCAACTGGTCCGCCGCCTGGATATCCTCTTTTGCCGCATAGACCTGTTGGATGATTTTGTGTTCCTCGTTCATGCAGCAGATTCCCTCCTGTACATTTATAGAATACGTCCTCCGCTTTTTGAAAACGGGGTCGGTACGCAATTCCTTTCCATCCTTTTGCCGAAAATACTCTAACTTAGTACTTTATCATTTTTTTCCTTAAACCGAAATCATGGAAAGGTTAAATCTATATAAAATAAAAACAAAAAAGAGAAAAGCTATTAATCTAAACTAGCTTTTCTCTTTTTTCTAAAATGCCTGATAATTTACACAAAACAAAACTTTTGCGTAAATGTACCTTGACAATAGAATATTACAAGCCAAATCACGCAAAACGAGCGAGCTGACCACTTGCCATGACCTTTGCGACAAGGAACCTCAATGGCTCTAAAGGGGAGCTGGACAACATTAGGATGTTGGCTAAGGGGCTTGTAAATAAAATTGCAAGTAGATATACAAGTAGATTTTTGAAAACAAGATGCTGCTAACTCTTGTTTTTGCATATTACAATATACGGATTATCGGAAAGAAGGGATTTTATGAAGAAAACCTCAACAAAAAAAGCCATAAACATATTTTCGGCCTTGATCATTGGGTGCGGTGCGAGTTTGGGTGGGGCAAGCGTAATGCTTGCCGCTGCCCCTCCAGCCGCAGCGGCAGTTGCCGTAATCCCGGAAGTCACTATCACAAATGTGACAAAGCCGGTTGTTGGTGATAGTCCAAACACCACCGTACAGGTAAAGGAAAGTACTACCTGTACGGCAGGTACAGTGCAATGGCTCTTTCAGGGGAAAAACTTCACCGGACAGTTTGAAGAAGGCAAGAGTTATACTCTTTCTATTTCTTTGACAGCTACAGGAGACAATACTTTTCGGGAAAACACAAAGGCATCTATCCAGTTAAAAGGGGATTCAGATCCTCTCCCTGCTAATATTACCTTGGATGATGATGCTCGAAAAGCCACGCTGACGTATACTATCCGACTCCCAAGCAGCGAGATCCCCGTAATCGAGGATGATGGAGAGAGTCCAGAAGATGGCACCGAGGATGATTCCCAGGGATCAGAATTGCCAGCAGAGGTGTTTCTGGATACGGAAAGGGTGTATATGATTGACGGCATATCGGAATATGACTTCCTAGTGGAAGGTAACAACGATACAGACAATATCACCGTGACCAGCTCGGATGAAAATGTTGCTACCGTTGCCTTACAGGATGCAGGAGAAAGCCGAGGGGCTAAGTACCGCATTACTGCAAACCGTGCAGGGACAGCGACCATCACTGTGGAGTATCAAGGGGCAACGGCGACCATGGATATTACCGTTTATCCCAAAGGCGGGTCCATTACGCTGGATACCGTCAATTACCGGATG
>CALWSF010000116.1 GCA_944384125.1 uncultured Lachnospiraceae bacterium
GTGGCTCGCTCACAGGCTCGTTCCCGTTCCGGCGTCGCTACATCCTCCTGCCAGTAGCGAACGCCTCCGTCCGCTGTAATCCGGCAGAGGGGGAGACCATCCCACTCCACAGGAAGCAATTCGTCCTGCTCAGGCTGGGAGGTGAAACCCTCCCGCGTGAGCGCAATATGTAGTTCTTCAAAATACTGTTTTCGATCCAAGTTGATTTCCTCCTGTGCGTGACGCCTTTTGGGCTCTCGTTTTGATTTTATCTGAAAAGAAAAAAGGCCGTCACCTTAAAAAAGTGACGGCCAAGATGTGTGGAATAGAAAAGTGGTTTGTACTACATTTTAGCACAAACCACTTTGTTCACAAAAATTTAACAAAATAATTTTCGAAGAAACAGAAATTTTTCCGTGTTGCTCACTCAAAATTGGGCGCAAAAGCCCTCAGTTTTAGTTCAAGTCCTCACCGCACGTGGAAGAGGTGGGAAGATATCTTTTTTTCGTGCAGTCAAAAATGGACGCGAAAAAACCCCGAAACCGTTGCGGCTTCGGGGTTTTCCGGTGCGATATCTTTTTTGGTCGCACAATGTGGTTGCGGGAGTAGGATTTGAACCTACGACCTCCGGGTTATGAGCCCGACGAGCTACCAAGCTGCTCTATCCCGCGATATGGTGCCGGAGACCGGGGTCGAACCGGCACGGGATTTGAGTCCCACAGGATTTTAAGTCCCGGGCGTCTACCAATTCCGCCACTCCGGCATCTTCCGGTTTCTCATGCATCTCGCTGAGTGCTAAGATAGAATAACACATCCCCCCGTCTTTGTCAACCCCTCTTTTGAAAAATTTTTAATCCTAAGCTCCTTCCACTCTTGCCAGCTCAGGCAAATTGTGGTATAAGAGGAATCAGCAAGTTCAAACTGGATGGAGGAGGGGCGCATATGGAAATTCTGGCCATCGTGCTGCCGGTCTTTCTGATTTTGGGTCTGGGCATGCTCTGCGGCCGCCTTGGGCTTATCGCCCGGGAGGGGATGGAGGGCATCAAACAGCTGGCCACCAGCTTTCTGCTGCCTGTGGTGCTGGTCAACGCTCTGGGCACTGCGGAGTACAGCCCAGCCACTCTGCTGCTGGTGGGGGTGATGCTGCTGGTGCTCACCGCCGCTCTGCTGGCGGGTTATCTGCTCCGGCCTCTGCTGGGCAGGCGGGGGACATATCTCCCCTTCCTCACCACCACCTATGAGGGGGGAATGATGGCCTATCCCCTCTACATCGCCCTGTGCGGGGCGGGGGCGCTGTCCAACATCGCCGCGCTGGATATGGCAAACTGTGTGTTTACCTTTACTGTCTATCTGGCCCTCATCACCGCCACTGGACAGGGCCGCTGCTCGGGCCGCGACCTGCTGCACACAGTGCTGCGGGCACCTGCCATGTACGGTGTGGCGCTGGGCATCCTGCTGGGGGCCACCGGGCTGCTGCCCACCCTTCTAGCCAGTCCGGCGGCGCCAGTCTATCAGGCCGCGATTGACATGCTCACAACCCCGGTGTCCGCCCTGATTCTCTTCTGTGTGGGCTATGATTTGCGTCTGGACCGGCAGGTGCTCTCCGCCGCCGGGCTCACCGCCCTGTTCCGCCTGCTCCTTCAGACCGCCCTGCTGGCGGTGGTATGGTTCCTCCTCTCCCCTCTCTTTGCCGTCCGGGAGCAGCAGATTGCCCTCGTCCTCTACCTCTACATGCCCCCCTGCTTCATGGCCCCGCTCTACGCCCAGGGGGAAAACCACAAGGCCTACGCCTCCACCGCCCTCTCCCTCTATACCCTTCTCTCGCTGGTGGCCTTCACCCTTATCACCGCATTTTTTGCCGCTTGAGGACAAGTTTGGCGGATTTGACCCTTTGACTTTTCTTTCTGTGGAGGCTATAATCAGGTTGCGTGTAGCGAATCGCCATCGGCAAAGCGTGTAATGACTTCTGGTCATTACACGCTTTTTTCTTTGAAGGGAGTGTTCGATTATGCCGAAAAGCAAGCTGCAAGGGATTATTTTTGGCCTTCTCATGTCCATCACCATGGCCTATGGAATGGAGGTCTACAATGTGGCGCTGAAAGCGGGAGGCCTCTCCCAGATGACCAACCAGGTCTTTTGGGACGCCCTGCTGGAGACGGGGTATATGTGGCTCCTCGTCTTTCTCTTCTCCAATCTCTGGGGCAACCGGCTGGGGCAGGCCCTGGCCGCCCGTCTGGTGCGGGAGGGAGACAATCCCTGCCTGGACATGGTCCTCCGCTCCGTCTGTACGGTGCTGGTGATGTGCCCCACCATGAGCGCCGTAGCGGCTGTGCTCTTCTCGGTGCTCCTGGGGGGCGGAGCGTGGAGCCAGCTGCCCGCCTACTGGGTGGGGACGCTGCTGAAAAACTTCCCCATGGCCCTGCTCTGGAATCTCTTCGCCGCCGGGCCGGTAAGCCGTCTGCTGCTGCGCCGGCTCTTCTCTCGCACTCCCGCCGCCGCGTAGCTTCTCTCAGTCCTGCTCCCCGGTGTGGCAGCAGCCATGGTCACAGCTGGCGCAGTCGGGGAACTGGCTGCGGTCGTATGCAATCCCCTGCCGCTCGTAGTAGTCCTGAATGGCGGACTTGATGGCCTCCTCCGCCAGCACCGAGCAGTGCATCTTGTGGGGAGGCAGACCCTCCAGCGCCTGAGCCACGGCCTGATTGGTCAGCTGCAGCGCCTCCTGGAGGGGCTTTCCCTTGATGAGCTCTGTGGCCATAGAGCTGGAGGCGATGGCCGAGCCGCAGCCAAAGGTCTCAAACTTTACATCCTCAATGGTATCATCCTGAATTTTCAGGTAAATCTTCATAATATCGCCGCACTTAGCGTTGCCCACCTCACCTACGCCGTTGGCGTCAGGGAGGACTCCCACGTTGCGGGGGTGGCGGAAGTGGTCCATAACCGTTTCACTATACAGTGCCATAATGCTCTCCTTTACTGAATGACAAAGTCCCGTTTTCCGTTCTCCAAATCCCGCCACACCGGGGACATCCCCCGCAGGGCGGCCACCACCTCGGTGACGGCCTGGAGAATCTCCTCCACCTCTTCCTGGGTGTTCTCCACATCCAGAGTGAGGCGCAGGGAGCCGTGTGCAATCTCATGGGGCCGGCCCAGGGCCAGCAGCACATGGCTGGGGTCCAGCGAGCCGGAGGTACAGGCCGAGCCGGAGGACGCGGCGATACCCCGGTCGTCCAGCATCAGCAGCAGGGACTCTCCCTCAATGCCCTCAAAGCAGAAGTGGACATTGCCCGGCAGGCGATGGGTGCGGTCGCCGTTGAGCACGGAGTGGGGGATGCGCTCCAGCCCCGCGATGAGCTGGTCCCGCAGGGCAGTCAGGTGCTCCCTCTCCTGCTCCATCCGCTCGCAGGACTCGTCCAGCGCGGCGGCCATCCCCACAATGCCGGGGATATTTTCCGTGCCGGCCCGCTTGCCCCGCTCCTGTCCGCCGCCGCAGATGAGGCTGCGCAGGGCCACCCCCCGGCGGGCATACAGGGCTCCCACCCCTTTGGGGCCGTGGAACTTGTGGGCGGAGAGGGAGAGAAGGTCGATGTTGTCCTCCTCCACCTGAATGGGCAGATGGCCCACCGCCTGTACCGCGTCGGTGTGGAAGAGCACCTGGTGGGCGCGGCAGACGGCTCCAATCTCCCGGATAGGCTGAATGGTGCCAATCTCGTTGTTGGCGTACATCACACTCACCAGGCAGGTGTCCGGGCGGATGGCCGCCTCCACCTGCTCCGGGGTAACCCGTCCGTTCTCTCCCACGTCCAGCAGGGTGACGGAGAACCCCTCCTCCTTCAGCGCATCCAGAGTGTGGAGCACCGCGTGGTGCTCAAAGGCGGTGGAGATGATGTGCCGCTTGTTCTTCCGGGCGCCCAGCCAGGCTGCGGAGCGGATGGCCTGGTTGTCCGCCTCACTGCCGCCGGAGGTAAAGGTGATCTCCCGGGGTGTACAGCCCAGGCGTCGGGCAATCCGCCCCCGGGCCTCTTCCAGCGCCTCCGCCGCCCGCTGTCCCTCCGAATGCAGACTGGAGGGGTTGCCGTACCCCCCCTCCAGATAGGGCAGCATGGCCTCCAGTGCCGTCTTGCTCAGAGGGGTTGTCGCGGCGTGGTCGGCGTAAATCCTCATGGTGTTTCCTTCCTTTCTACTCAACAGACGGCCGTACACGCCGCTGTATCGGGTCATTCCGTGGACTCTCTATCTCATTGGCGGTCTGTCACGCTCGTTTCACATCTCATTTTCCCTAGCGTTTTAGTGGGATTATAATAGCATTTATTCCCCACCTTGTCAATAGGTTTTCTAGGCTTTTACTTTTCTCTTTTCCTCCTGTTTCTGCATCATTTTTTTCTGAATCCAAAATAATTCTCTTAATAATCGACGGATTCGGTCGATAATCAAGAATAGAAGGATATAGGGATAGACTGCGGCGGCGCAGATGGACATGTGGGGAGTCCATCTCCCACGCACTGCGTTTTGGAGGGAACCGTTCTGCTCTCTCGGCCGGACTGACAGTCTAAAATTGATTGGGGAGGCTTCCTTATGAAGAGTATCCGGCAAAAACTATTGGTCAGTTTCCTGGCACTGGTAACAGTCGCCGCGTTGCTGTGCGGAGGAGTCGGCATTCTGACAAACTATACCAGTGCATCCGCCCTTCTGGAGCAGCAGCTGACCACCACCGCCAAGCTGGCCGGTGAGCGAGTATCTTATGAACTGCTTTCTTACAGAACCGCCATTGAAGCTCTGGGTCTTATTGCTCGGCTCAGCAACCCCGATGTGTCGGTAGCGGAGAAAGAGCAGATTGTGGACCAGTGGGCCAGCAACTACGGCATGGTGCGCGGCAATCTGCTGGATGTCAACGGCAACAGCCTCTTTGACGGCAACAATTATGCCGATCGGGAGTATGTCCAGGAGGCTTTGAAGGGCAATACCTACATCTCCACCCCCACCATCAGCAAGGTTACCGGTGAGCTCTCCATCATGGTGGCCGCTCCCCTCTGGCAGGACGGCGTGGCGGACAGCACCGTGGTCGGCGTGGTCTATGTGGTTCCCCCGGAGACCTTCCTCAACGACATTATGGCCTCCATCCATGTCAGTGAAAATGGCGCGGCCTATATGATCAGCAAAGACGGCACCACCATTGCCGATGTCACACTGGATACCGTTGCGGTTCAGAATATTGAAAATGAGGCCCAGTCCGATTCCTCTCTGAATAAGCTGGCCGCCATCCACGCCGACATGCGCGCGGGGAACAGTGGATTTGGCAAGTACACCATCAACGGAATCAGCAAGTGCGTCGGCTACGCCCCTGTGGCGGGCACTGACGACTGGAGCATCGGCGTCACCTCCTACACTAGCGACTTTATGGGCGCCACTTACAACAGCATTATTGTGATTTTGATTCTGCTGGTTCTGGTGCTGGTGGCCTCCTCTCTGATTGCGTTCCGCATTGCAACCAGCATCAGCAATCCGATCCGCGCCTGTGCCGAGCGCTTGAGCCTGCTGGCCCAGGGCGATCTCAACTCGGAAACCCCGCACTTTGAGCGCAAGGACGAAATCGGCACACTTTCCCAGGCCACTCTCTCCATTGTGGAGTGCTTGCAGGAGGTGATCGGCGATATCGACTACCTGCTGGATGAGATGTCCAACGGCAACTTCAATGTCAAAACCCGTGGCGACGAGATCTACCGCGGTGATATTTTCGAGGTACTCAAATCCATCCGCAAGATCAACCGCGGCCTGAGCAGAACCCTGTCCCAGATCAACACCGCGGCGGAGCAGGTCTCTGCCGGTGCGGAGCAGGTCTCCTCCGGAGCCCAGGCTCTGGCTCAGGGCGCCACCGAGCAGGCCAGCGCGGTGCAGGAGCTGTCCGCCACAGTCGCGGAAATCAACTCCGGCGTCCAGCAGAACAGCGCGGCGGCCAAGGAGGCTATGGACAAGGCCAACAAGGCCGGCGAGCAGGTCACCCTGAGCGATCAGAAGATGGAAGAGCTGCGCCAGGCCATGACCACCATTCTGGAGGGCCATCAGGAGATTGGCCAGATCATTGCCACCATCGAGAATATCGCGTTCCAGACCAATATTCTGGCTCTGAACGCGGCGGTGGAGGCCGCCCGGGCCGGTACCGCCGGCAAGGGCTTTGCCGTGGTGGCCGACGAGGTGCGCAATCTGGCCTCCAAGTCCGACCAGGCCGCCAAGCAGACCAAGGAGCTTATTGAGCACTCCGCCCAAAACGTGGAGACCGGCAGCCGCCTGAGTGAAGAGGCCAGCGCGGCCCTGAACCAGACCAAGGAGCTGACCAGCGGTATGCTGCAGCTGATTGACCAGGTTGCCAATAATGTCATTGCTGAGGCCAACTCTATGGCCCAGGTGAGCGAGGGCATTGACCAGATCTCCAGCGTGGTGCAGACCAACTCGGCCACTGCGGAGGAGAGCGCCGCGGCCAGCGAGGAGCTGTCCGGCCAGTCCCAGCTTCTGAAGGAGCTGGTGGGCCAGTTCACCCTGCGCACCGATACCTAATCTCTGTACAAACACACCCGGCCGAATGTCCAATGGACATTCGGCCGGTTTTTTGATCTCTTTTCCGAAGCGGCACCAGAGAATAGCTCTCTTTTGGCAAACGTGTGTGTCCACTGCCACAATTCTGCATCTTGTGCATATTCACATGTAGTTTTGCACAAATTCTTGCAGACAAGAAAATCCTGTGCTATAATTGATTTCTCCAGATAAAAAATAAGGAGTATGCCGTGGATTACAGAGCTTTTGCGATTCAATTCATCAACTACATGCTGACGCGGAAACACGCCTGGAAAATTGAAGGAGTCTCCGACCTGCCAAAGGGAGCCTACGGGGTTTTGAGTTTTCTGTACTACCACAACAACGGTGCGTCGGTGGGAGAGCTGACCGAATATTTACAGGTCACAAGCGGCCGGACCACAGCGCTCTTACAGCGCTTGGAGCGGCGCGATCTGATTCAACGGGAGCAGAGCACCGCGGACAAGCGGGTATTCTTTACGTTTTTGACCGAAGAGGGGCGACGTCAAGTGGAACTGGAATATGAGCGCATGATTACGTTTTTTACCAAACGCTTTGAGAAGTTGGGCGAAGAGGATACCCACGCCTACATACGCATCATCAAAAAGTTATTTGATTAAACTTATCCTCTCTCCGAAACCGATTGCATCTCCTAATAAGAGTCAAAAAAGGACCTGCCGCACCGTTTTTCTGTGGGTGCGGCAGGTCTCGTTTAATTAAAACCGGAAATTATCTGATGGATGGAATACGCCAAACGCTCCAGAGTGTCCAGCTCCTCTTGGGTAGTGAGAAACAGCGTATACTCATCCGCCTCTGTACCCAGATAGCCCACCACCAGCCCTTTATCGGCCAGTTTCCCATTCAGCAGCCGGCTCCACTCCGGGATATCTCCCGCCCGGGAGAGTCCAAAGTATCGCGGGTCCAACGTCAATCCCTCCGCTTTTGCCCGCTTTGTTCCAAACAAAAAGAAGAGAAAATCCTCCAGCTCATCCTTCCAGTCCCGGGTGCAGACCACCTGGTGCTGCTCCAGAACATCCCGCATCAGCCACCACGGGTCCGCAACACAGCGCTTCATCTCCTCTTTGGAGAGCGGATACTGACTCTTGAGGCGCTGCTCCTGTTGGGCCAGGTATTGCTGCGGCGCGGCCAGCCCTTCCTGAAAGGCCGCCACCACCTCCTTCTCATTCTGGGAGATGATCTGTGCAATTTCTACGCAGGTTTTTTCCACATCTGGTGTAAAAATGTGAAACACCTCCTCACAGTTGATATCTGGAGGCCACTGGCCTCCTCCAAGGATTCCATGGGCCTCCAGCGCGCTTTGAAACGCCCGAAAGCCCCTGTGCGTGGGATAGACGCTAATCTCCCGCTTTCCCCGCCCCTGCGGCGGGTTTCGCTGGGTGAGCACAATGCCTGAGGGAAACAGAGGGCCCACCTGAATTTCCTGTCGAAACTCACTCCAGGGCACCACGGTCTCCTCCCGCCCGTTCCAGTGTATCACCACCTTTTCCTCATGATAGGAAATATAGGGCAGCCCCCGTACGACACGGTGGACGCCAAACACCAGAAGTCCACCAAAGAGGGCAAGCCCAGCCAGATAGATAAGCGGGTCCTCTTCGCTCGGCCCTTTCTCCAACAGCAGCTCATAGACGCAGAACAATACGGTAGGGACACAGAGCAGCACCAGAATAGCCAGCGCCAGAAGTACCCCGCCCCTCCCCGCCCGGCACTGTCTCATCTCCATCCTCCTATTCCAGAATCACCGGTCAAATGGCCGGGCCTTCCCGTATGATGATGCGGAGAGGTCCAGCCATTTTCGCTTTCTTGGGACGGTCAGCCGGGCGCGGTGCTCCGGCAGCGGGTGATTTCAAAGCCGCCGGTACTGGTCTTGCCTCCAGCCAGGGTACGGGCTGCATAGTCGTTAAAATGCCACCACTCCGACTCCAGCGGCGTCATCCCCGCCTGCCGGAAGTAGCCCCGCAGGGCCACTGCGGGCTCGTTCATGGTGTCGGCCAGGGTGCTCTCCCCCGGTCCGGTGGTAGAGGCCGCGGCCATGCTCAGCTCGTGAATGGGGGTGGGCATCTCATACTCCCCATACTCCGTTACGGTCAGATAGGAATAGCCGCCGGTAGTGCGCAGCTGGGTGCCGGTCACCTTGGCCAGTCCCACATCCACCGCAAATCCCTTCTGGTGGTTGGAATACCCCGTATTGATGAAGTAGGTCATGGACCAGGGCGCGGTGGTAATCCCCGCCTTGACAGCGGCATCCTGCTCCGCCAGGGCGGTGAGGGCCTTGACCACCACCTGCTGCGTCTTGTAGGGCCGGTAGGCCTCATAGAGAATGAGGCTATTTCCCTGGGTCAGGGCGGCGCGCTGGGCGGCGCAGAGCTTCTTGGCGGTGGCGTAGAGGGCGGGCATCAGGTACTGCTCCTCCTCAAAGCGGGGGTTGTACACCTTGCCCGGATAGAGAGCCTCTCCCGTAATACCGGGAATCTTCCGGCCGGAGCTGGTGTACCGGGCGGAGTAGGAGTTGACCGCGTCATAGAGGATGGATGGAATCACATCGGGCAGATTGACCATACAGAACTTGTGCTCCACCCAGCCGGTTCCGGCGGAAGAGGATACCTTCCACCACTCCCCTTTTTCACTCAAGATGGTGAAGGAGCTGCCCGGGGAGAGGACTGCCAGCAGCCCATCCCCTTTGGCATTGGACACGGGGCTCGACGCGCTTGCTGTGACCGGCGGCTCTACGGGCGCCGGGTTCTCTCCGGCAGCAGTTGGAACAGCGGCAGGCGGCGTCTGTTCCGGTGTCAGAGAGGCCGGCGGCGTTTCGCTCGCCTCAGGGGTCGCCGTAGGCGTGGGGGCCGGCACAGGGGCCGGTGTAGGCACCGCACTGGGTGTCGGTGTCACTGTGGGGGTGGGGGTAGGCGTAGGCTCCACCGTAGGGGTAGGGCTGGGCGTGGGGGTGGGAGTGGGAATGGAGGCCCACAGGCTCAGCTCCACCGCCGCATAGCCGGTGGCCCCCTCAATGGGCAGCTCCAGGCCGTTGTAACGCTGGGGCAGCGCCCGGTCCAAGGTGTGTGTCTCCTCAAACACGGGTGGGACGGACGCGGGAACGGGCGTAGGAGTGACATCTGGAAGAGCCGACGGCGTGGGGGCTGGGGTCGGTGGGGCGGCGGCTGACGCGGTGGGGGAAACCGCCTGCGTGGGGCTGTCCGGCGCGCCGTCACCGCCGCAGGCGGTCAGGCACAGCGCCAGCAGCAGGGCACACACCAATCGAAAAGGTCGATGCATGGAAGAGTCTCCTTTTACCAGTGGCTCATGGGATGGGTCAGGGGTTTAGGCGGCGTAGTCCAGCACCTCCGCCAGTACGGCAGCGGCCTCCGCCCGGGTGGCGGCGGCTTTGGGGAGCAGCTTCCCACCGCTGCCCTGGAAGATGCCAGCCCCAGTGGTGCGTGCGGCGGAATTTAAGGCCCAGATGGCGATGTCGCCGTCATCGGCAAAGCCCAGTCCGTTCACATCGGGCAGCTCCAGAACCCGGTCAATCATCACCATCATCTCCTGTCGGGTGATGGTCCGGTCGGGGGCAAAGGTAGTATCCGTCACGCCGGACACCAGACCCAGCTGGGCGGATTTCTCAATGTAGCTCTGAGCCCAGTGGCCCTGAATGTCGGCAAAGCCGGGAACTTCCGCGTTGGAAGTGGGATTCTCTGCCTCCTCTGCGGCCGGGGGTTCACTCTCCTGCGGCGCAGTGGTGGCCGCGGGGCTCTCTTCCGGCACAGCAGTGGCCTCCGGGCTTTCCGGTTCTGTGGTACTTTCGGGGGTCTCTTCCGGTACCGCCGTAGTGATTGGCGCTGCGGTTGCCTCCGGTGTGGGGGTGGGAGTGGGCGTCGGGGCAGGGGTGGGTTCAGGCGCTTCCGGCAGGGCG
>CALWSF010000117.1 GCA_944384125.1 uncultured Lachnospiraceae bacterium
ACACAAAGAAGAAAAACGATTTGGAAAATAAGCGAGAATTAGAAAAAAGAAGAATTTCGACGCGGAGAACGTCGAGATGTGCATCAAAAAATGGAGGGAAGCCAATGATTATATCAGATGTCGAGCTGTCTATCGCTATAGAGGAGGCGGTGGACGCCAATCACCGGCGCGCCAAGCTGCGCGCACAGCAAGCCCAGCAATCCGATCGGCGGGACATGCCCACCTGGGTTTGTATCGCCTGGACCATCTTATTGGCGGCCGCTGTAGCGGTCTGCATGATCTACTCCGTATGTTAAAAAAGTGCCGCTCTCGGTGAGGGAACACCGGGAACGGCCAGGATTCAAAACACATTTCAATTATACGGTCTGAAGAAAGGAATGTCAATAGCATGAAAATGGCCTTGCAGGGCAATATCCTAAAAATTATTGAGGCCGACAATGTGCAGTTCACTGTCATAAAGTCTTGGGGCAAAATGAAGTGGGACAGAAAGACTCAGCAGTTGTCTGGCAATGTCGATATTGAACTCTTAGATAAGTTGGCCAGCATTGTGAAATTACCTCCGCCTATTGCAAAACGGCGTGAGAATCTTCATGCCGTTCAGGATGCTGTGGATCGGGAGCGAGTCAATCCAAATCCGATACCGTTTTTAGCGCCTCAAGTAAAGCTCAAGCTCTTTGCCCACCAAGTAAGGGGCTTTAATATGTGTCTCCTGACCTTTGGATGGGTCAATCCGGAAAGGGGAGTGATTTAATGCAAACAGAAACGAGAGTACCCGGAAATGGGAAAGGGTTCGGATTTCTGTTTGAATAGCCGTTATGGGTTGTGGAAAAACGTTGACGGCAATTGCTGTGACCGGTGCTGGTTATCAGATGGGGTACCTCAAGCGAGTGCTGATTATTGCACCTACGTCTGTCTGTGCGGTATGGCCAAAAGAGTTTGCAGAATACGCAGCCTTTCCATACACCATAAAGACGATGTTGGGGGACAAGCGCAAGCGCCTGAAAGAACTGGATGACTTGATCAAATTCCCATACCCACACCTGAAGGTGGCCGTGGTGAACTATGAAAGCACCTGGCGGGACGGCATCTATGAGGCGCTGGAGGATTACGATGCAGACCTCATCATCTGCGATGAGAGCCAGAGAATCAAAACCCATGACAGTGAACAGAGCAAGGCCGTGCACCGCCTGGGAGACAAGGCCCGGTACAAGATGATCCTCTCCGGCACCCCGGTCCAAAACGAGGCGGTGGATGTATTTAGCCAATATAGATTTTTAGACCCCTCGGTCTTCGGAACCAACTTCTACGCATTCCGGGGACGCTACTGCGTGATGGGTGGCTTCAACCGCAAGCAGATTGTCTCGTATCGTGACTTGGATGACCTTATCATGAAAGAGCATAGCGTCGCTTATCGCATCACCAAAGAAGAGGCCCTAGATTTACCGGAACAGACCTTTGAGAATCGCTACATAACCATGTCTGCAAAGGAACGGACCGTCTATGACCGATTGCGGCGTGACAGTTATGCCGAGCTTTCGGATGGCGGCACGATCACGGCCACCACGGTCCTGACCAAGCTACTTCGGCTCCAGCAATTCACCGGGGGATTCCTGGTGGAGGATGACACGATTCGCCCTCAGCTGGTAAGCCGGGGGAAACTGGACGCCCTGGCCGACATTTTGCAGGACTACGTTGTAGAGGGCAGAAAGAAGCTGGTGATTTTTGCCCGGTTTCTTCCGGAGATACACGAAATCGAGGCCCTCTGTGGGAAGGTCCTGAAGCCCAGCGGCATGAAAGCCGTCGCCATATACGGAGATATAAAGAAGGAGGACCGGGGGGCCGTCGTCCAGCAGTTCCAAACCGACGCCGCGACCATGGTGTTCATCGGCCAGATAGATACCGCCGGAACCGGGATTACCCTGACAGCAGCAGATACCTGCGTATACTACAGCGTCAATTTCAACTACGCCACCTACAGCCAGAGCCTCAGCCGGATACACCGAATCGGCCAACGGAACCGTTGCACCTACATACACCTTGTAGTGGAGAAAACCGTGGACGAAACCATACTCCAGGCCTTGGCGAAAAAGGAAGACCTTGCGAAAACGGTAGTCGACAATTGGAGACAGTTCTTCTAATAAGCAGGAGGAAAGATAGCATGAACAAAGACCGGAAAAATAAGCTCTGCCCCTTTAAGAAGATTGTGGAGCGGGAATATAGCAGCCGCACTGGAAAAGGTACCTACAACGAGCGCTTTGCCCTCTGCGCCGGCGACCGCTGCATGGCCTACCGGCCCGGAGGTTACTGCGCCAGAATGGAGGACCGGAAGTGAAGACAGCAAAAGACTATGACCGGCAGGTCTGCGTAGCTGTAAGAAATGCCCCGCTCCAATTCATTGACATCATGAACGAGGCAGCTGAAACGGCGGGTATGGAAACCGAAGGAATTCTCCGGGAAGCTGCCTGTATAATCGCCAACCTTTATGATCGGCTCGGCATCCCACCGTGGCCGACGGACCCGCCCCAAGTTGATAGCCCCTCACTAGGGCTTCAGAATACAGAGGAAAGGATGCAGAACATATGACACAGCAGAATTCTCTTCTGGAGATGATCAAGAACTACGAAGTCCTTCTCGAGACGAAGGAATTCCTGGCGCTCCAGGTCAAAGAAAACAACGCCGCCATCGAGGCGGCTAAGGCCAAGATCGCTCAGCAGATGCTGGACGACGACTGCCCCCGGATTTCCACCGGCGGGTACAGTTTCACCCTCACCCCCAAAACCTCCTACAGCAAACGCTCGGACGAAAGCCTCGCCGCCGACGGCTTGGATTTCTTCGATGTACTCCGGGAGGAAGGCCTGGGAGATTTGATCGTAGAAACGGTCAACGCCAGAACTCTCCAAGGGGCCATGAGTGCCTTTGTAGAGGAACACGGGGAGCTTTCCGAGGCTCTGGAAAGGGTAATCAGGACCTACGACTATAACGACATAACCCGGAGAAAGGAGCACAGGAAGAAGTGAGAGAGGAATACGAGCAACTGGAGCTGGATACCCGCAGCGAGCTGGATAAGGCCATCACGGACCTGACTAACGATGCCATTCAGACTGCCCGAGATATGATCCTGCGCTGCGGTGAGGCGCCTAAGCCTGTCCATAATCGCCATGAGGCATATGGGATTGCTGCAGAGCAGATGAACAATATCAGTGTGTCGATCAAGGAGATTAAGAACAGCATCGGAATTCTGCTGGGGACTCTGGGCGATCCCAACTACTCTGCAGTGGAAGCTACCAGCAGCATCGTCAACAGTTCTGCCCATGCTGCAGCCGCTTTAATCAGAGCCGCCGCTGAAATGTACAGAACTTTAAATGATCTTTACATAGCAGATAATATTCCCCGAAGCGACCAACCCATGATGGATGATATGGAGACCGCAGGGTGTTTTGCAGAGGTAGAACCTTCTGACACGGATAATGAAAATGGAACGGAGGATAATTGCAATGGCTGACAAAAAGAACGAACTGGCCCTACTGAAGGATTTCCGAATTGCAAACCGTTATGACGGCATGGATCCAGAGCTTCTGGCGGAGCTGCAGGATCAAATGGAGGACCTGGACCCGGAGAACGGAATCAACTGCCGCCTTATCAAGATTCCCGCCGGGGGCAAGCTGGCCTATGAGGTCCAGGGCGAAGAAGACGATGATGTGGAATATCTGAAGGAAATCTACGGTGTAATCATCTTCACGCACCGGGTCAACGGCTTCTGGCCCAGCACCTTTGGGACCTCCGGCAACCCGGAAGATAAGATCCCGGCCTGTAGCAGTATGGACGGCAAGACCGGCTTCTGGCCCAGCACCGGCGAGCTTCGCCAGTGCGAAAGCTGCCCCTACAATCAGTTCGGCAGTGCCGCCGAACTGAAGGGCGAACAGGCCAAAGGAAAGGCCTGCAAGAATATGCGTCGCCTCTACCTCATGCTCGACGGGGACCCCAACTTCTACCTTCTGACGGTGCCTCCCACCTCTCTTCGGGATGTCAACCGCCAGCTCCAGAAAATTCTCGGCGGCGGTGTACCCTACACCGGCCTGATCGTGAAGCTCGCTTTGGAGAAGGCCAAAAACGCCGGGGGCATTGAGTACAGCAAAGTGGTTATCTCCAAGGCGGGGCTGCTGCCCCCGGACATCGCCGCCCAGGCCGTGGCCATGCGCCGCCAGATCAAGGAGCAGTACCAGAATATGACCCTCACCCTGGACGATTACGCCCCCGCCCAGGAAACGCCCCAGGGCCGCAGCGGCGGCGTAGAAGTAAGTGCGGTAGACTTCTGTGACGGAGAGGCCCCCGCCGATTTCCAGGACGCCCCGCCCGCCGAAGAACCCCTTCCCTTTGGCTGATACCACCGCCGGGGGGAGCTGCCCACCGGAAGCGGCTCCCCCATGTCCCGCAAAAGAACAGACAATGAAATTTGACATGAAAGCGGCGGTGGTGAAACTTGGCGTGGGACAGCGTAGACCTCGACAAAGTCGTTGATTATAGGGCGGAGTACACCGCTGTTATAGAAGGGTACAAGATCACAGGTAACGAAATGATGGGCCGCTGCCCGTTCCACCACGAGAAGACCGGCAGCTTGCACGTTGACCTTGAGACCGGGAAATGGAACTGCTTTGGCTGCGGAGAGGGCGGCAACTTCGTAGGCTTTTGGGCCAAATACCACGGCATCAGCACCAAAGAGGCCTACAAAGCCATTCTGGACAAGTACGGCGTCAGCAGAGAGACGTCCAAACCGGCGCCAAAGGAAAAGGCCGGTCGGGATGTCGGCCCCTATAGCCTGGAGCAATACGCCCAGGACAAACGCCTCCCGGAAGACTTCCTCCGGGAGGAATGCAGGGCCGGCACAGGCCGGGACAGGGACGGCACCACATACCTTCGGATTTCTTACGCCGGTCAGGACGGTCAAGAAATCACCTACCGGAAGCGCTATGCCCGGAAGGAATTCCGCTGGCGCTATGGAAGCAGCGGAAAAATCGGCCTCTACGGCGAATGGCGGTTCCCAGAGATACAGAAAGCCGGTTGGGCCATTTTGGTTGAGGGAGAGAGCGATACACAATCCCTATGGTACATGGGCCTGCCGGCCATCGGAACCCCAGGGGCCTCTATGTTCAAAACCGAAATGGCGGAGCCACTCCAGGGCCTGAAGCTATACATTCACAAGGAGCCGGACACCGGCGGAGACACGTTCACCGCCAAGGTCTACCGAGCCTTAAAAGACACCGGCTTCTCCGGGGAAATCTATCGCTGGAGCTGCCATGACATCGGGTTGAAGGATCCCTCGGACGTATACCTCGCCCACGGCCAAAAGGAGGGCGGGAAGCTGATCCGCTCTCTCTTGGCCCAAGCGGAGCCGATAAACCTGGAGACGGAGCTCCTGCCGGAGATCATACCCGGAGCGCCGATCCGCCTCCGCCAGCCGGAAGGCTTTCTGTACTCCGACAAGGGTATCAGCGCCATAGACCCCAAGACCGGGACCCCGGCCAACGTCTGCCGGACCCCCATCATTCTGACGCAGCGCCTAAAAAGCCTGGAAACCGGCGATGAGCGCATAGAGATCGCCTTCAAGCGGGATGACCGCTGGCACACCGCCATATACCCCCGCTCCACCATCTTTTCCAGCCGAAAGATCACCGACCTGGCCGACCTCGGCTGTACCATCACGTCGGAGAACGCCAGACAGGTGGTGAAGTTCCTCGGAGCACTGGAGGCGGAGAACATCGATGTCATACCCAGGAACGACGCCACCTCCACCTTCGGCTGGCAGCCGGGGCGGCGCTTCCTACCTGGCCATGATGACGGGATAACTTTGGACATCGACCCCAGCCAAAGGGGCATGGCGGCAGCCTACTGCAAGAACGGCACCCTGGAGCGCTGGGTCCAGCACATGGCCCCACACCGGAGCCGGGACAAGTTCCGCTTCATCCTCGCCGCCAGTTTCGCCGCCCCCCTCCTGCGGATCGTCAAGCAGCGAATTTTCTTCGTATACAACTGGGGCGGCAGCAAGGGCGGAAAGACCGCCGCCCTCAAAGCAGCCCTATCTGCATGGGGGGACCCGGAGCGCCTGATGGTGAACTTCAACGCCACCCAGGTCGGCCTGGAGCGGACCGCCGCCTTCTACTGTGACCTTCCCCTGGGTATCGACGAACGGCAGCTGGCCGGGAATAACCAGGGGGCGCTTGAGAAGATCGTCTACATGATCGCCTCCGGCACCGGCAAAATCAGAGGCAGCAAGACCGGCGGCATACAGACCACCTACCAATGGCGCACCGTCGCCCTGGCCACCGGAGAGGAACCCCTCAGCACCGAGACCTCGCAGACCGGCGTCAGCACCCGTGTACTGGAGCTATATGGCGGCCCATTCGACAACGAACAGGACGCCGCCCTCATGCACCAGCAGGCAGTCATGGACTGCGGCTGGGCTGGGCCAGGATTTATTAACCGCATTCTTCAGCTGGATGAACGACAGATCGTGGAAGCTTATGAGGACATGCAACGCTATGTCCGGAGCATTTCCAACGGAAAAAATGGCGCCCATATTGCTGGAATTGCGGCTGTAGCCTTGGCCGATGCCATGATCAACAGTTGGATCTTCGGCGATGCAAAAAATAATACCCACCCCTCGGCTGTGGTGGAAATGACTTCAAGAATTTTGGAGCCGCTGGGGATCTCAGAAACATCTTGGGTAGCAGCCAAACGCATGGCAGAGAGCATTCTAGTAGAGCAGGTGGAGAACAACACTACTGATGTCAACGAGAACGCTACACAGTACATTGTGGACTGGGTGCTCTCCAACAAGGCATACTTTGGGACCAATGCCGTAGGCACTTGCCTCGGCATGACATCAGAGAGCGGCGATACGGTTTATATTTTCCCGTCCATGTTAAACCAAGCACTTACTAAAGCAGGATACAGCCCTCGCAAAACAATGAAGTACCTGGCGGATCAGGGACTAATTGCATCATACATGGATCGAAATGGGAAAAAGACCTATTCCGCCATACGCCGTTTCGGAACGAGATGCTACCGCTTTGTAGAATTCCATTTGGGCGAGCTTTCACAGAGCTACGATCCTGCAGATGATAGTGACATTCCTGCAGAATGGAAGTGCGAGGAAGACTGTGCCCCACAGCAAACCATGATGGACTTCAATGAACTGAGGAGTGGCGATGAAGAACTGCCGTTCTGAACAGCAAGTTGCGCCCAAAATGTTACACCTAAAAAATAGGTGTAACGTTAGGTGTAACAATAGGTGTAATTCGGAATTTTCAAAAAAACACTGCAATCCAAAGGTTTTTGAGAGTGTTTTGTTTGAAAAACTAAGGTTTTTTAAGAATGTTACACCTGTTACACCTAATTCACCGAAATTTACTGTATTCTGCAAATTCTGCATTTTGCAAGGTTTTTTGTAAAATGTGTAAAATTTCTTAAAAAGGGGTATGTATGTAAAATTAGGTGTAACAGGTGTAACAAGCCGGGAAAACCCCCGGATTTCAGGGCTTCCGGGCGTTACACCTATTTTCAACAATAGGTGTAACCACAGCGGAAAACCCTTGCAAAAAGGAAATGCAAAATGACGATCAAAGAACGGGTGGAAAAGTTCGATGCAAATTTTGCAAAGCTGAAGAACAGCCACGAAAAGGTGTAGGATGACCCCGAGACACCTACGAAAAGGAAGGAGTGCACATCATGACAGACCGTGAAGGCCTCGACAAGCTCAACGCCGATTTCAAAAAGCTCCGGCACAACCGGGAAAAGGTCTCCCTGGACCAGCTTCAGACCCGATACGCCAAAGCATACAACGCCCTCGTGTCAGACCTCCAGGCGAGCGCCGACTGGTTCGCCGCCCGGTACCTGGAGACGCTGGCCTTCCCCCGCCACCCGGGAGACAGGGCTGGGAACGACTGGCTGGACCAGCGAATTGCCGCCATCCTGGAGGAGGAACGCCGCCCCGGAGGCCGGGTAGACAGGTACCGAGTCGCCCTCATAGATAACATGGACCGGGGAGGCTTTGAGCAGCTGGTCTGGGAGATATACGACCGCCTGGAGCGGGAAGCCTTCGACCCCTACTGGCAGCGCCACTGTCGCTGGGTTGGACCGCCAGATAACCGCTGGATATACAACGACATTTTCAGAAAATGGTGGTACGGCCCGGAGCGCCGAGGGGAAGGCAAGCTCGGTTTCTGGGTCACCAAAGACTACGCTGGCGCGGATGGCCGCTTCCCGCCGAACATAGGAGAGGACAAAAAGTGACAGGGAATGCTCCCGGAAAACCGAAAGGAGAAACATGATGGACAGACAGGCATTAATCAACCGTTTCGAGGCGGAGCTGGGCAAGGTCCAGCGCCCCGGCGTGGACAAGCTCCTGGAGTACATAAGGCGGAGCGACTTCTATACCGCCCCCGCCTCCACGAAGTACCACCTCAGCTGCGAAGGAGGTCTCTTACAGCACAGCCTCAATGTTTTGGATGCTCTGCGAGGTATACTCGTTCGGAACAATGACTGTCCGCCTCACGGCGGCTGGGATTACATGGTGGCAGGGAGAACCCTGGACAACTTCCCGGATGAGAGCGTGACCATCGTCGCCCTACTTCACGACATCTGCAAGACCTACTTTTACACGGTCGGTACCCGGAATGCAAAAAATGAGAAGACCGGCAAGTGGGAGAAGGTTCCATATTACACAGTTCAGGACAAGATGCCCCTGGGCCACGGTGCAAAAAGTGCCATGATTATCAAGCAGTACATCGAGTTGACCACCCCGGAGATGTACGCTATCTGGTGGCATATGGGATACACCGACACCTCGGATACCCTTTCTCTGACCAATGCCATCGAGGCATACCCGGTAATTTGGGCGCTCCATACCGCCGATATGATGGCCAGCCACATGATGGAGGCGGAGGGCGGAAACAAAGATAGGTTTCTTGCTCCTGATCCAGTCCCGGCATCAGCTGGCCAATGGGCCGACAGCCCTACAATGAGCGATGGCTCTGAGTTTATGGAGGCCGCTGCTCTATGAATATCAACGATATCCGGCGGCAGAGCCGCCACTACTCCAAGGCCGAGATGATAGATTACATTGCAAAGGTGACCGGTGAGCGGCCTTCTGCATCGGAGTTTGACAGCCTTATGCGCAGAGCTCTACCCAAAGAAAGCTACTACCAGGAGCGCATTATGCAAGCCATACGGGAAGCGTACCCCGCTGCTTTCGTATGGAAGGCGGCGGCAGGTGCCTACAGTAGGCAGGGGATCCCGGATGTGTGCGCTATCATTGGTGGGAAGTTCTACGGTTTTGAGGTTAAGCGCCCCTATATCGGTGTATTGTCCAAGCTTCAAGAACAAACCATCAAAGCCATTAAAGAGGCTGGCGGCGAAGCTGCTGTGGTTTCTTGGCCGGAACAAGTACGAGAGGTGATTGAACATGGCGCCACAGAAGTTGGATACTGAGCGGTACATACTCAAAAGGTATTTATCTCAATATTACCGGGCCAAGCAGCGGCAGCGCATCCTAGAAGCCAGGTTACGTGAGATCAGGGCAGAGCTTCAGCATCCCTCCATCAGTTCCTCGTCTGGTAACGGCCTTCCAACAGGCAGCCATATCAGCAGCGGGGCAGCGGCACTGATACTCCGTGAAGCGGAGATCGAAGATAGAATCCAGCGGCAGAAAGAAACCGAGGCAACCGCCATTCTGAACATTATGGATATACTGGACTTTCTTCCACCCGATTCCATGGAAAAAAACATCCTCGAATTGAGGCACATTGACTGTATGTCATGGAATGCGATTACCAGGGTAGTCCACCTGACACGCTCTCCTTGTAATGAGTACTACACCAAAGGGCTGGATAAGCTGCTCACATTTAAGCGGGTGCGTGTTATTTTAGCTGATTTTGAAACTAGGATTAACCGGGCAGAGACTGACGGCTACTGATGGAGATAAGACGTTGCCTATCAAAAAAATTGCAGCGCCGTATAAGTCAGGACATCGCAGGACATTTAGGTGTGCTATACTGGTACCATCCCAAAAGGGCGAGGCAGGGGAGTTATTCTCTAGCCTCGTTGGTGACGGTTAATGTCGCACCCAGCGCACTGACGATTTTGGAAAAGGTTGAAATTGTAGGCGTACTTTTCTTACTCTCAATCCGCGCAATGACAGATTGTGTCATGCCGCACAGGACGGATAAATCCTTTTGAGATAGGCCTTTCGCTTTGCGTAAAGCAATCAGTTGGTCAATCAAGGTTATGCACTGTTCAGGCATTTTCCCCACCTCCCACTGGTACGCTGCATTCGTACAGATGATAGGGGTCCAGATCTATATCGTCGTTCCAAGCGACGGAGCAGCCGTCAGAAAAGGCCCGGAGGAAAAAGGTGGGCTCCCGTAAAGGTGAAAAGATATCTTTTCCCAACAGTGGACGGGCATCGTAGATTCGTCTTTCTCCATTGGCAAAGGTGAGGTGCAGCGTATAATCTGGTGTTGCGATAACGGCTTTGACAGTAGGCACAGGCTTCCCAGCGCGGCAAATATTGTCCATCTGACTTTCCTCCTTTCTCGGCCTCCAGCTTAGCGCAGGGGGTCGATTTTGTAAAGCGGTTGTTCTTCCATGGCCAAGGTCCAATTTGCCATGAGCTCATCCTTGTGGGTTTCATCCCAGGCTGCAATATAGCTATTTTTGTAGGCGGTGGGTGTAAGGTACTGTGATGAACCTGCCCATAGGGCTACGGGGCACACGACCCCAAGAGTCGCGTAGTTAGGGATGCAAAAAAATTGTCATTTTACTAGAAGTTTCTGAAAGGATTGAGCAATATGACTGAAAAAACAGTGGAGAAAATTACAAATTCCACAGAGGTCAACGCTACGGAATTAGCGGCTGTACTTGGAATCAGCGCAAGCCGGGTCTACCAGCTTGCGAAGGACGGCATCATCTCCAATTGCCGCCGGGGGCATTACCGGCTAAGCGACAGTGTGCAGCAGTATATTGCGTTCCTGGTCAGAGAGAAAGATGCCGATTCCCAGGACAAGGAAAAGCAAAAAGCTGAAACCAGCATCAAAAAGGCGAAAGCCATTGTCAGTGTCTTGGAAGCTCAGGAGCTGCAAGGGAAAATGCACCGCAGCGAGGACGTAGCCGCTATGACGGAGGACTTGATCTATACCATCCGGGGGATGTTGGTGGCGCTTCCCGGGCGGCTGGCAATGGATATAGTAAGTGTGGATACACCTGCTGAGGCTGCCGAGCTACTCCGTAAAGAGATTTTCAAAGTCATGGCGGAGTTGGCTAATTACCGCTATGACCCTCAAAAATACGAAGCGCGTGTCCGAGAGCGGCGGGATTGGGAAACCCGGGTGACGGGTGATTTTGATGACGAATAAAGCTGACGCCGCCCGGCTCAACGTTGTCATTGCAAAAGCGCTGGCCGGCATGAAGCCGCCTGACAACCTAACAGTTACTCAGTGGGCCGAGGCAAAGCGTCGCCTTTCTTCAGAAAGCAGCGCCGAGCCCGGCCCTTGGCGTACCAGCCGAACTCCCTATCTGCAAGCGCCGATGGATGCATTTACAGACCCAAGGGTGCGCCGCATTGTTATGGTGGCAGCATCCCAGGTAGGCAAAAGCGAATTTATAAACAACGCCATCGGCTATATCGTCACCGAAGATCCCGGCAGCATCCTTTTTGTGCATCCGACCACCCTTGACGCCAAGGAATATTCAAAATTGCGGATTGCCCCTATGATTCGAGACAGCCCTGCCTTACGCAAGAAGGTGGCTGCACCGAAAAGCCGGGACAGTGGGAATACGCTGCTGCAAAAGACCTATCCCGGAGGTATCCTAACCCTCTGCGGTTCCACCGAAGCCCACGCACTGGCATCAAAACCCATCCGCTATGTATTCGGCGACGAACGTGACCGCTGGGCTCTGTCCGCCGGTAATGAGGGCGATCCGTGGGATCTGGCTATGGCCCGGCAGACCACATTTTACAACGCCAAGGCAGTGGAGGTATCCACCCCCACTATTAAAAACGCCAGCGCCATTGAAACCAGCTACTCCGAAGGTACCATGGAACGCTGGAAATCCCGATGTCCTCACTGTGGAGAGTACCACGAAATTCAATGGGGACAGATACGCTATGAGCATGAGGAGACCGAGGTTCGCAGGAAAAAGGTGTACAAGGTCAACCGGGTGTGGTATATCTGCCCGGGTTGCGGGTGTGTTTCAGACGAAACTACGATGAAGCACCAGCTTGCCCGGTGGGAAGCGGAAAACCCGAATGCTTATGCCAATGGAATTCGGTCCTTCTGGCTGAATGCTTTTGTAAGCCCCTGGGCGAGCTGGCAGTCTATTGTCCTGAAATATCTCAATGCACTGGGCAGCTCAAGACGGATGCAGGTGGTTTACAATACCTGCTTCGGCGAGCTGTGGGAAGATCGGGGCGATTTGGAGGATGAAGATAGTCTGATGGCCCGCCGAGAGGCATACGGGGCAGAGTTGCCGGATGGTGTACTTGTGCTGACTGCCGGCATCGACACACAGGATGACCGCATGGAGTATGAAATCGTAGGCCACGGCCACTTTGGGGAAACCTGGGGTATTGAGAAAGGCGTTGTTATGGGCCGCCCGGATGATCCTGCTGTGTGGGAGCAATTGGACGAACTGGTCTTTGACCGCATTCTTCATTTTGAAGACGGAGTTGGCTTACGGATATCCATTTCCTTTGTTGACGAAGGCGGCCATTTTACCCAGGATGTCCGCCTCCAATGCCGGGCTCGTATTGGGAAACGAGTATTTTGTATTAAAGGCAGGGGCGGGCCGGATGTTCCCTATACTTGCCCTCCCAAGCAGCAAAAAATTGTGATCAATCAGAGGACACTCGGCACCTGCTGGCAATATCAGATTGGTGTGGATTCCGGCAAGCAAATCATTATGGACAATTTGAAGGTGCAGACACCGGGACCAAAATACTGCCATTTCCCCCGGCGGGATGATTATGGCGCCGCATACTTTACCGGATTGCTGTCTGAGCGGCTAGTATACAACGATAAGAAAAAGCAGCCATGGACGTGGGAGAAGATTCCCGGCCATGAGCGCAATGAAAACCTGGACTGCCGCAACTATGCTCTGGCAGCGTTCAAGGCCTTGCCCAAGAACTTGGATGAAATTGACAGGAAACTTAAAATAGCGAGAGGAAAGCAGACTTCTAATTCAGCTGCCGCGTCGCATTCGTCAAAAACGGTGCGGACTGACAAACCAAAATCCGCGATTGATCGCTATTACGAAGAATGGTAGAGCTGCATGCAAAGAAAACCCGCCCAGACGCTAAGTCATAGGCGGGTAATGGCTATTTTGCAAGCGGTACTACTTTTAGGTCACAGCCTAAAGCGGCGACAATCTTCAAAAGAGTATCTAGCTGCGGGGTGGCTTTTTTGCTTTCCAGACGGGCAATGACGGATTGTGTGAGCTGTGCTTCCTGGGCAAGCTGCCGCTGCGTCTTCCCTTGCCGGCGTCTCTCTGCTATGAGCTGGTCAATGACGGCGGTGCAATTCTCAGGCATTGGCTACACCCCCTATAGGCACACTGTCAATATAGCACCCGTCCGGGCATAAATCGACTTTATTACTCCATACTTTATCGCTGTCTATATTCGGGTCAATGTCCCATGCTATGCAGTGGGTATCATCCACATAGACCCGGCGAAAGTTTTCTATATCAGCGAACGGCTCAAATACTGTGCCTTTTTGGAGAAGAGGGCGAACATCGTAAAGCCGCTTTTCACCGTTGTCAAAGCTGATAGTAAGTGTAAAATCGTTATTCGGCACAACGCCTACAATCCTTTTCTTTCCGCCTGCGAAATATTCCGCTGTTTTTCGGTCAAAGCCTTTAGAAAGATAATAATCAACCGTTCTTGTCATGCTGTCACCTCCAAGGGAGAGCCGCTTATTTCAGCGGCTCTATTGCGAACAGTTCTTGCTTTTCTCTTGCAAGCTCCCAGTTTTCCCGAAGCTCTTCTTGATGAAAAGCCGCCCAACCTAAGAGCATTTTTAATTGTTTGGAAGCCATTGTACCTTCTAAGACTTCCAGCTCTTCGATAGATACGAGGACTTCCGAACTGCTGTAGAATGCGTGAAAGTGTGGCGGCATGTGGTCTTTCCAGTATATACAAACCTTAATTCCTCTAAACATGCAGATTGTTGGCATAGCTTTCATCTCCTTTACACTGTTGATTATAGCAAATTCGCCATCAAATGTCAATAGCAAATTTGCTATTTTTAGTTTTTTGAAAAAAGACTGGAGGTATGCTCTATGACGGACAAAATTGAACTTCAAAGCAGGCTGGCCTTTTGGAAGTCTGCTCTGGAGAAGTTGCAAAATGCGTATCTGGCGCTGATCGACGGAAACGTTAAATCCTATCGCATTGATGACCGGGAACTGACCCGCTTTGACCTGCCGGAACTGCATGATGAAATTGAGACTGCACAGAACAATGTGGACGAACTTACAGCACTGCTGGGGAACCAACGGCCGCGAAAGGCTTTTGGGGTGATCCCCAGGGACTTCTGAATATGGGTACATGTCCTTCTGGACTTTACCGTGGATTGTCCGGCGGAGTTATGGCTCCTTTCGCCGTCGGGCAGTCCATTTTTTACACTTACTTAGGGGGTGAAGAATATTTACTTTGATGAAAAGCGCGGGATGTATCTGCCCGACAGTGCCCGGCCAAAGGCAAAGGGCTACAGCGAGGCCGGGGCCAGCCGTACTAAGCGGTCCCTGCGGAGTTTTACGGCCCAGAGCGGCAGCCCAAACGAGGACATTAACTGGAACAACGCTACACTGCGGCAGCGGGGCCGGATGCTGTATATGTCCGCACCTGTGGCGACTTCAGCCATCAACACCAACCGGACAAAGGTTGTCGGTACCGGTCTGACGCTGAAAAGCGCCGTAAACCGGGAAATCCTGGGTCTGTCCCCGGAGGCGGCCAAGGAATGGCAGCGCAAGACCGAGGCGGAATGGAAGCTATGGTCGGAGAAAAAGCAGAATTGCGACGCCATACGAACCAATACCTTTTTGGGCTTGCAGCAGTTGACGCTGCTGTCCTGGCTGCAAAGCGGTGATGTGTTTGCCCTACTGAAACGGGTGAAGCCCACGCCGGTCAATCCCTATGGCCTGCGCATTCATTTGGTGGAGGCGGATCGGGTCAGCACTCCCACAGAATACGCCGGAGGCATAGGGCTGCCGGCAATTACGGACGGAAGAAACAGCGTTACAGGAAACCGCATCTATGACGGCGTGGAGATTGACAACAGCGGAGCAGTCGTTGCCTATCACATCCGCAATACTTACCCATGGCAGGTAACTACAGAGGAAACCAGATGGGAGCGGATCACAGCATACGGAGAGAAAACCGGCCTGCCCAACATTTTGCACATCATGTCCAGCGAGCGGCCCGACCAATACCGGGGCGTCACCTATCTGGCGCAGATTGTGGAGCCGCTGCTGCAATTGCGGCGGTACACGGAATCTGAGCTGATGGCGGCCCTGGTTCAAAGCTTTTTTACTGCTTGGATCACCACGGATACCGCCTCTGATGAAATCCCCATCAATGAGGTCGGCGCCGGGGACATCGCGGGAATTCCCACAGCAAACCCCAGGGAATCCAACCTCTCCCGCAGCTTTAACGAGTATGAGATGGGGCCTGGCACGGTTGTGCATTTGGAGGATGGTGAGAACGTCCAGTTTGGCAGTCCCAATATTCCGGCGGCAAGCTTTGAAATGTTCGTAAAGACCCTATGCCGGATGATGGGCTCGGCGCTGGAAATTCCCTATGAAGTACTGCTGAAAGAGTACAATAGTTCCTATTCCGCGAGCCGTGCGGCACTTCTGGAGGCTTGGGAGGCCTTTAAGATGCGCCGGAAATGGCTGGTGGACGGCTTTTGTCAGCCGGTGTATGAGGTGTGGTTGGCAGAAGCAGTGGCCAGAGGCAGGATTCAGGCCCCCGGCTTTTGGGAAGATCCTCTTGTGCGGGCTGCATGGTGCGGGGCGCGGTGGATCGGCCCGGTGCAGGGCCAGATCGACCCGTTGAAAGAAGCCAATGCCGCCGTGATTACCGTCAACCATGGCTTCAAGACGCATGAACAGGTGACAAGAGAAATGGGCGGTGGCGACTGGGAGGAGAATGTGGAGCAACTGGCCCGAGAAAATGCAATGCTCTCTGCCGCAGGCGGCGGCAAAACCGATGTCTATATGTCAGGAAAGGATGAGGATGAAGACGATGAGTAAACCGGCATTTCCATTTGCGCACAAGCCGCAGGCAATCAACATCCAGCGGCGATTTTACACCATGGTCTCCAATGACGGGCAATCTGCCGAAATTACCATGTACGGCGAAATCGTGGAAACACAGCCGGTCGATTGGTGGACCGGCGAGCCCATTGAGGGCAGCTACATCATTCAAAAGGAATTTTTGCAGGATTTGGAGGCTGTCTCCAAAGCAAAATCTCTAACGATCCGCATGAACAGTCTGGGCGGAGATGCCGGGGTATCTATCTTGATTCATAACCGGCTCCGGGACATGGCAGCCAAAGGTACAGCGCTTACCTGTATTGTGGATGGGGTAGCTATGAGCGGCGGCAGCCTGATTATGTGCGCCTGCGATACGGTGCAGGTCAACCCGTCCAGCCTGATTATGATCCACAAGTGCTGGTCCTTTCTGTTCGGCGGCTATAATGCCGATGAATTGCGGCAGATGGCGGTCGCTAACGATGCTTGGGACAAGGCCCAGGTCGCCATTTATAAACGCAAGTGCGGCCTGTCTGACACGGTGATTTCCCATATGATGGGCGACACCACTTATATGACCGGCCAGGAGGCCGTTGAAAAGGGCTTTGCGGACTCGCTGATCGAGGACGCCGAGCCGACCAATATTGCCGCCAGCGCAGACGGACGCAGCCTGTTTGTGAATGGACGGCAAATGCATCTGACCCCCGGCATGTTTGCGCCGGACCATATCCCCACGGTCACACCCGAGGCTAAGGCCCCGGCTGAGGCACATAAAAATCCGCCGGAAGCATCCGGCGACGAAGGAGGACAAAACACAATGACACTGGATGAACTCAGACAGCAGTACCCCGACCTGGTGAGCCAGGTGGAGGAACAGGCGAGAGCGGCGGATGCCCCCGGGCCTGATGCGGTATCGGCGGCGGTACAGGCCGAACAGCGTCGGTTGCGGGAAATCGACGAAGTGGCCGGAGCGCTGGACGCTACTCTGGTGCAGGAGGCCAAATACGGTAAAACGGCCTGCTCCGCGCAAGAGCTGTGCTACCGGGCCGCAAAGCAGGCGGGCCAGAAGGGACGGAAGTTCCTGGGCGATTTGGAGGCGGATGCCCAGGCATCCGGCACTTGCAATGTGCCGCCCGCACCCAACGGCGACCCCGGCGGCCAGCAGTCCCAGACCCCGGAGCAGAAAATGGCAGCGGCCAGGAACGATGTAAAGGCCCTGCTGGGAAAGGAGAAGTAAGAAATGGAACTGGGTAAGAAACTGGGCGAGATGGCCTATGACGGCCTCATTACGAACCTCACGCCGCCGGTACAGGTATTTGGCGGCACCATCTGCAAGCTTAGCGCGGAGGCTACCTACCCCCGGGGTACTCTGCTGGCAAAGTCCACAAAGGACGGAAAGCTTTATATCCTGGGCACCACTGCCGCCAGCGGGGACACCCTGACCCCGGACTGCATCCTGTGTGATGAAACTGTTGTCAGCACAGCAGAGGATGTACCGGCGGCGGTATACACCGCCGGCTGCTTTGACCCGGAAAAGGTAACGGTAGCCGAGGAATACACCCTCACGGAAGCGGACAAGGACAAACTGCGGGAGCGGGGCATTGTATTCAAGGCCGCCTCCCCCGCCAACTGACAGGAGGACACACCAAATGGCAAATTTGAATTTTTTCGATAACTACGTGATGATGGCTATTGCGGAGGAAATCGTCCCGGAGCCTCATTTCTTCCGTGACCGGTATTTTCCCACGGAGGCAGGGGATATCTTTGCGGCGGATAAGGTGCTCACTGAATACCGCAAGGGTGACCGGAAGATGGCCGCGTTCGTTGCGCCCCGGGTAGGGGATATTCCTATGGATCGTCGGGGCTATGAAATCCGTGAGTACCAGCCGGCCTATATTGCCCCTTCCCGAATCCTCACTCTGGACGATCTTAAAAGGCGTGGCTTTGGCGAAGCCCTGTATCCCGGTATGACCCAGGCGCAGCGGGCGGCAGCCCTGCAACTGCGGGACATGGCGGAGATGGATGTGCGCATCCGCCGCCGGGAGGAATGGATGGCCGTACAGACCATGCTGGAAAACGCCTGCACCATGCAGGAGTATGTGGATGAAAAGACCGCCGGTGAGCAGAACCATGTGCAGTTTTACGATGGCGCCAGCGAACACACCTACACGGTGGCAAACAAGTGGGATTCCGCCGATGGGGATATTTTCGGCGACGTCAAGGCCATGTGCAAGTTGCTGGCCCGGCGGGGTCTGCCTGCCGTCGATCTGATTTTGGGCAGCGAGGCCGCCGACGCCATCTGCGACATTCCCAAGGTGCGGGAGCTGCTGGACAACCGTAATATGGCTTACGGTCAACTTGATCCCGCCCTGACCCAGTATCCCGGCGTAGCGGTGGTGGGCGTGCTCAATTTCGGCGGCTACCGCCTGACCATCTTTGATGTGTCGGAGAGTTATGAAAACGAGGCTGGTCAGGATACGCCGTATTTCCCGGCCACCGGCGCAATGGTCACAGCGCCCGGATGCGGCCACATGATGTACGGCCAGATCACCCAGATTGACTACGGCAGCACGGAATTCCACACCTATACCGCCAAGCGCGTGCCCAAGTTCATCTGCGACCAGGAGCATGACATTCGCAAGCTGCGCCTGGGCACCCGGCCTCTGGCCGCTCCCAAGAATTACTGCCCGTACATTTTCGCCGCCGACGTGGTGGGCTAAGCGCCGGAAAGGAGCAGGCTATGCAGGATGTAAAAATCATCAAGGGGGCCTATGGCTACCGCCCGGCTGGGACACGCCGAATCCAAACTGCCCTGGCCGGAGAGGTAATTGCCGTACCGGATGCGGAAGCGGAACGCCTGGCCGGACTGGGGGTGGCGGAAATCCTCCTGCCGGTTGCCTCACCAACCTCTGAGGCTGTTGCAACGCCCCAGGAGGAGACGTTTGAGGGGCAGCCTGGTGTCGGGCCGGATGCGGAGCTGATCGGTGGACAGGCAGATACACAGGGCGGTGCGGCCCTTACCCTTGACTCGGAGCAACTGAAATCCATGTCCAACGCAAAGCTGCGGGAGCTGGCGGAGGACATGGGAATCCCCACGGCCAAGCTGAAAAACAAGGCCGAGCTGATCCAGGCTCTCACCGCCGTGCAGGTCATTCCCGGCCCGGAGGATGAAAGCGTGGAGGATGGCGAGCAGCCGCCCACGCTTTGCGCCGAGGCGCCGGTGGTATGATTTCCGCAGGTCAGCGGTTTGGATTGCTCACTGTGGTTTGCAGTGCCAGACCCAGGATGCTGAAATGCGTCTGTGATTGCGGTACTGAAGTCGTAGTCAGGGCGGATGCGTTAAGGAGCGGGAATACCAAAAGTTGCGGCTGCTTCAGAAAACGCTTCAGCGCCGAAACCATGACGAAAAAGATGACAACTCACGGGGGAACCCATACGCGGCTGTATAAAATCTGGGGCGGGATGAAGCGCAGAACAAGCAATCCAAAATCAAACCGCTACCAGTATTACGGGGGTCGCGGCATCACCGTTTGCGACGAGTGGAAGGATGACTTTGCTGCGTTCCGAGCGTGGGCACTGGCAAACGGATATCAGGACGATTTGAGCATTGACCGAGTGGACAATGATGGCCCCTATGCCCCATGGAATTGCCGATGGGCTTCTCCGAAGGAACAGGCCAACAATCGAAGAAGGAGGAAAGCGTAGTGTCTAACTTCAAAGATATGGTCGCTGTGGATATCCATAATGTCTTTTTGAACACAGAAGAATATGCCGATCTGCGCACCATCATCTATGATGGAGCGACCTATGATGGCCCGGAGCACAAGGGAATCCCTATCGTGCTTACCGGCCTAAAGGAGCAGGACCGGCGGCAACTGGTGAGTGATCATGTTCAGGGCCTTTACCTGGTGTCCTCTGTTCTCCATTGTGCAATTGACGACCTGGGCGGAGCGCAGCCAGAGAAGGGCCAGCGCATCAAAATCAACGATGGAGAAGGCGGCGGCGGATTCTTCCGAGAATTCTATGTTGCCTCTTCGGTTTGCGAGATGGGCATGCTCCGAGTGGAACTGGAGGCGATCGACGAATGAGTATGATCCGCATAGAGGAAGTCGGCGGGAAATCCTTGGAGCGGGCGGAAAAACTGCTTGCAGGATTTCCGGGCGGCGTGGACAAAGCGGTCAAAAGCGCCATGTCCAGAGCTTTATCTCACCTGCGAACGAACAGCGCAAAAGAAATCAGAAAAAAATATGCTATTTCTACCGCTGCAATTCGCGCTGAGGAAAATATCCGTACACGGTACACCTACACTCCGGGAAGTGGCATTTCCGGCTATGTCCTGTTCTCAGGTCACAGGATCCCGCTGTATCGATATAACGGAGCATCTCCGGTACAGCCAATTAAGGACAAGAGTCGATGGGTTAAGGTTCCAGTGAAAGGTGAGGAATCCTGGCAGCATCCTAACCTCCCGGCATATGGGCACCAATTCAACAGTACATCTCCGGTGCGCTTTAAGGATGCGTTTGTAGCCAGAATGTCAAATGGTCATGTGGGTATTTTTGAGCGCACTGGCGGTATGACTGATAAAGGGAGTGAGGAAATTGCGGAAAAGATGGGTTCCTCTGTACCGACGATGCTGGGCAATGAGGAAGTGCAGCAGGCGCTTGTAGAGGGAACCATGAAAAAATTTGAGGAACGTCTGGCCCATGAGGTTGACGTGATTCTTGCAGGACTGAGGTAAAATATGACACATATTACATTACTGGAACAGCTCACAGCATTTACACAGGACGCAATTAAGGACATTATCCTCCCAGTACGTTTGCAAAAGGGGGATACCGAGCAGCAGAGCCGGGCGGCGGCTGTGTATCTCATGCGCCTGCCGGACAGTTCGGCGGCCGGCAAAAAGGCCCCGTATATCATCCATCAGGTGGTTACGGCCAAGGACATGCAACCGGCTGGAAAGCAGGAGGTCGGAAAGAGCGTGGTGCGGTCTGTGTTCTGCGTCTACTGTGAAAATGAGCAGGAGGGCGCTATGAATCTGCTCAACCTCATGGAACGGCTGCGCATCCGGCTATTACAGCAGGTTGTAATCGGCCGGCAGTACCAGTTGGATCTGGAAGCCGGACTGGAATTTATGATCTACCCGGATGACACAGCGCCCTACTATGCCGGGGAGATGTCCTCCACCTGGCATATGCCATCTGTAGAGAGGGAGTGGCGCCAATGGCTGTAAAGTCCAAGGCAAAAGCCGTCAGGAAAACCGGCGGCTTTTGTGCGTATATCGGTCCTACCATCCGGGGGCTGATCCAGCACGGGACCATTTACAAAGGAAGCAAGGGGGACGTGCTCAAGGGCCCTGCGCTATGCCGGGCTGTTGCGGCATACCCCGAAATTGCCGGGCTTCTGGTACCGGGAGATACCCTGACAGATGCCTATAAAAAAATTAAAACACCCGGCAGCTTGTTTTATGTCCGATATAAGACCCTGGCTGACCGGGCCATGAAGGAGGAAAAACTGTGAAACATGGAATCTATGTAAGCCGTGGGGAACCTGCGCAAAGTGTCCCCGTGGCGGCGGAAAGCGGCATTCCCTTTGTCATCGGCGCAGCGCCGGTGCAGGCCGCATCCGCGCCGGCGAAAGCGAGCGTCCCCGTCCTTTGTGAAAGCTGGGGGGATGTGGAGACCAAGCTGGGCTATTCGGAAGACTGGGACAGCTACAACCTGTGCGAGTTCGCATATGCCTATTTCAAGCTCTACGGTTGCAAGCCCGTGGTGTTCTGCAATCTGCTCGACCCGGCAACCATGAAAACCGCCGTCGCCGCCGCAGATATTACCGTGGTCAATCACCAGGCGCTGCTGCCCATTGGGGCAATCAACGACGATACTTTGGTGGTCAAGGCATCAGGAGACGCCGGGGAGCCTTATGTGGCAGGCACAGACTACATGGCTTACTACGCCGGAGAGAACCTGATTGTGGAGTTGTTGGAAGACGGCGATTGCTATGACGCTTCCGCCGTGTCCATCAGCTACAATCAGGTTGATCCGGCGCAGATTGCAGCGGAAGAGGTTGCCGCAGGGCTGGAAGCCTCGGAGCTGTGCATGGCCGCTACTGGGCACGCGCCCGATCTGCTGTGTGCGCCCGGCTATTCCAGTGATCCCGAGGTAGCCGCCGCCATGGCCCTCAAAGCCGGCGGCATCAACGGCATGTTCCGGGCAAAGGCGCTGATCGACATCGATGCATCTTCCAGCGGCGCAGAAACGCTGGAGGCTGCCATTGCCTATAAACAGGAAAACCTGACCGATGAAAACATGATTGTCTGTTGGCCTATGGCGGTTAAGGATGGGCGCAAGTACCATCTCTCTACCCAATTGGCCGGTGTCATGACACAGACGGACAGCGGAAACGATGGATGCCCCTATGAAAGCCCTTCCAGCAAGGCAATGGCTGCCGATGCCATGGTACTGGCTTCGGGTGAGGAGGTTATGCTGTCTCATCCCCAGGCCAACATGCTGAACGCCCAGGGCATTGTAACCGGGCTGAATTTCATCGGCAGTTTGGTGGCTTGGGGCAATTACACTGCCGCTTATCCCGGCAGCAGGGGAGAAGAGGTCTGCTTTATCCCGTTGGCCCGCGTGTTTGACTGGGTGGGAAACACGGTCATTCGCACCCTTTGGAGTAAGCTGGATGCGCCCATTAACCGGCGCCTTATGGATACCGTGGTTGACGAAATCAACATCTGGCTCAATGGTCTGGTGGGCAGCGGATATCTGTACGGAGCACGGGTAGAAGCGCCCGAGGACGAAAATACCCAGGAGAATTTGCAGGCCGGGATTATCAAGGTGCATATCTATCTGGCGTCTCCCAGTCCCGCCCAGGAGATCAGCGTCACCCTGGAATACGATTCCAGTTATGTGACCGCTGCGATGCAGTAAGGAGGGTACCCGATGAAATTTCAGGAGACTGTTATCAACTTTGCTGTCTATGAAGATAAGACAGAATTTATGGGCATTGCAGACGTGCAATTGCCGGATTTGACATCTCTGACCCAGCAGCTTTCCGGCGCCGGCATTGCCGGTAACATCGAGGCCATCATCCCCGGTCACTTTGAAGCTATGACCATGACTATGAATTTCCGCACGACTACCGCCGCCGCTCTGAAGCTATCCGAACCGCGCCGCCATAACATCGATATCCGGGTAGCCAATCAGATGGAGGACACTGTGGCAGGTAAGATTCAGGTCGAGAGCGTTAAGCACGTCCTGGTGGTCATCCCCAAAAAGGACGGCGGCGGCAAACTGGCGGCGGCGTCTGCCACCGATGCTTCCGGTGAGTACGCAGTGCGGTACTGGGCCACCTATGTGGATGGCAAGAAGATTCGGGAGATCGATCCCATGAACAGCATCTGCCTCATCAACGGTACGGATTACCTGGTCGATGTGCGCAAGGCGCTTGGAAAATAGGTCTGAGCCCGGAACGGTTCGATTTCAAACCGCTCCGGGCATTTCTATATCATCATGTTTGAGAGGAGATTACCATTATGAGTCACTATATGGATCAAAAGGAATTTGCAGCCGCCGAACAGGAGGCCCCAGAGAGCAGTACCGCCGTTACTGTGCAGTTGTCCCGCCCTGTCACCTACGAGGGCACAGTCTACTCGGAACTGAGCTTTGACTGGGATAAGCTGACCGGAGAGGACAGTTTGTCCATTGAGAACGAACTGCAAACCCAGGGGAGGCTCGTTGTAGCGCCTACCTTCTCCGGGGAGTATCTGGTGCGGATGGCTGCCAGAGCCTGCACCGCAAAAATCGGCCAGGATCTGATCCGGGCACTGCCCATTTCGGACTACAACCGCATCCGTAGCGCAGCCCGGTCTTTTTTACTTCGGTCGGAGTCGTGACCTGCGACGGCGGGCTATGGCTCCGGCAGCAATGCCTGATTCTTTCACGCAACTGCAACACGCCGGTGCCGTTTTGGCTATCTCTACCGTTGACGGAGCTGACACAGTGGATTGCGGTGAATAACAAGATTGTTCAGAATGAAAAAGACCGGAACCGAAGATCTATGTAAACGATAAGGAGGTGCGGGACAGTGGCCGGCAGGCAAGTACATGAAGCGGAATTTCGTCTGATCGCCCAGCTCGGCAGCGGGTTTAGCAACACATTTAAATCCGCGCAGAAAGAGCTTTCTGCCGTGCAGAAGGAATTCCAATCTCTGAGCCGTGTTCAGTCGGATATTTCCGCCTATCAGAAGCAGCAGGCGGCTGTGACGGCTACCACCAGCAAACTGGAAAATCTGCAACAGCAGCATGCGCTGTTACAAAAAGAAATTGGGGAGACGACCGAATCTACCTCCGGCCTGGAACGGGAAAAGCTGAAACTGGAGCAGCGCATTCAGGATACCAATATTGCGCTGGAACGGCAGAATCAGAGATTGGAAAACACCAGCCAGCGGTTGCAGGATGCCAAGGTAGACACGGCGGATCTGGAATCTGAAAGCGCGAAACTTGGCAGCCGGATGAATGAGCTTCGTGAGGAGCAGAGCAAGGCAGCTGAGGGCGCGGAGAATTTTGGCAACAAGGCTGGGCAGGCTTTCAGCGCTATCCACGATGCCATCGTGGCGGCCGGCATTGCCACCGCCTTGAAGGGAATCTATGAGTACTTCGCGGATTGTGCCCAGGCATCCATGGACTTCGAGTCCGCCATGACCGGCGTGGCCAAGACCACAGATCTTACCGACAACGAGCTGGCAGCCATGTCGAACGCCATAAAGGAGATGTCCACGGAAATCCCCGCCACGACTGAAGAGCTGGCAGCCATCGCCGAATCCGCCGGCCAGCTGGGTATCCACAAGGAGTCCCTGCTGGACTTTACGGAGATCATGGCCATGCTGGGTACATCGACCAACATGACTGCAGACGAGGCGGCCACCAGCCTCTCCCGTCTGGCCAACATCACCGGGATGTCCCAGGATGACTTTGACAAGCTGGGATCAACCATCGTCGACCTGGGGAACAATCTGGCTACCACAGAACAAGAAATCGTAGACATGAGCCTGCGCATTGCCGGTGCAGGCTCCCAGGTCGGCATGACCGAGGCGGAGATCATGGCCTTCTCCGGCGCCTTATCCTCTGTAGGCATTGAGGCGGATGCCGGCGGTTCTGCATTCTCCACGCTGATCTCCAATATGTCCCTTGCGGTCCAGCAGGGCGGTGACGACTTGGAACAGTTTGCCGACGTTGCCGGTATGTCTGCCGACGAGTTTGCTGCGGCCTTTGAGCAGGACGCCGCTGGGGCCATCATCCAATTTATCCAGGGACTTGGACAGATGGACTCCCAGGGACGAAGCGCCATTGCAGTCCTGGACGAGATGGGCCTGTCCGACATCCGTATGCGGGATGCCTTGCTCCGTGCAGCCGGCGCCAGCGACACCTTCACCAACGCACTGCAAGTGGGCAGCAACGCCTGGAAGAACAACACGGCGCTTACGGCAGAGGCGTCCAAACGGTATGCCACTACCCAGAGCCAGCTCCAGATGATGCAGAACGCCTATACCCGTGTGACAGTCGCCATCGGGGACGCCTATATTCCTGTGCTCCAGGAGGTCTACTCCATTGGCACGGATGTCCTCAACGGCGTTGCGCAGTTTGTTGAGCGAAATCCGGCGTTGGTGAATGCCGTTACAGCCTTTTTGGGCGTGCTCGGAGCGGTGACTATTGCATTGACGGCATATACTGCCGTCATAAAGATAGCGCAGGCTGCGACCGCTGCCTTTGCTACTGTTTCCGGCGTAGCGCTTGGACCTATTTTTGCGGTAACTGCCGCCGTTGCTGCGGTAGTCGCCGCTGTTGCCGCCTTTGCCACCACCGCCAACGATGCCGTCCCCTCCGTAAAAGAGTTAACCGAGGCGGCCCGGGAAATGGAAGAAACCATGGACGAGGCGAAGGCCACCTACAATGACACAGTTGCATCCACCATGGCAACCGCCAGCGTT
>CALWSF010000118.1 GCA_944384125.1 uncultured Lachnospiraceae bacterium
GTCGTGCGACCACGGAGATGCATCCCACAACGACCCCGCATGGCAGAAGTGGTCCACCCCAAGCGGCTATACTTTGACCGGCGGCAGCTACTATCTGACCGGCCCTGTGACGCTCAGCCAACCCATCACCATCACAGGGGATGTCAACTTCTGCCTCAACGGGAATACGATTAAAACAAGTGTCAGCAGCGGCAGCCTGTTTCAGGTGACAGGCGGCAGTCTCACCATCTGCGACTGTCAGACCACAGGCCAGCTCACCGGCGGCATTGCGGCCAACGGCGGCCAGATCAGCATTTACGGCGGCACGATATCGGGTGGAGAATATGCGGTCGATTTGGGCGGCAGCGCCAAACTCACCCTTGCGGGCAGCCCTGCCCTCTCCGGCACCACGGCGGCGCTCAAGCTCTATACCAAGAGCGGCACGACGCTGGAAAATGCCGCGGTGGATGCCACCGACTACATCGGCGATCCGCTGAACGTGGAGGAAGACAATGTTCCCGGCGGTGCCAACGGCTTTGCTATCAAGGGCGACGACGGGAAGTTCAGCCTTACGAACCTCTCTACCGGCTATCACTATGCCTACGAAAGCGGCGGCTATGTCATCCGGCCCGACCATACCCACAGCTATATATACAGCGGCAGCGACACAGTCATCACTGAGACCTGTGAAAACGGCTGCAACCACAGCGAAACAGCCACC
Organism: uncultured Lachnospiraceae bacterium; assembly: GCA_944384125.1. Classification (GTDB taxonomy): domain Bacteria; phylum Bacillota; class Clostridia; order Lachnospirales; family Lachnospiraceae; genus Otoolea. Next base: position 701 of record CALWSF010000118.1, read on the forward strand.
ATTTCCATTCTGGCTGGCTATGACCTTACCTACACCGGCAGCGCCATTACGCCCGCCGAGGTGACTTATAGTGACGGCTGGCAGGGCGGTAAAGATTTGACCATCACTTATTCTGACAACATCAATGCGGGCACCGCCACGGCGACTATCACAAAGGATAATGACACAGCCAGCGTGACCTTTACCATCGAAAAGGCCAACCAAACCCCACCCACAGCCAGCGAGTATTCCATTGACTATTTCCATGAAACAATCACCAGCATAGCAAGCGGCTGCAAGGTCTATACCGCTCAAACCGACGGCACAGAAGTGGCAGCCGGTTCTCTCATTTCCGATTATTTGGGTGGAAATCTGTACATCCTCAGGGAGGAAACCAACAATTACCACGCCTCCGGCTGGGAAACCATTCCGCTGGCTCCCCGCCCCGCCGCGCCTACTGTCGCCGCCGAACCCGAGACCATCAAGGACAAGGGCGACGGCAGGGTGACAGGTGTTGATACCACCATGGAGTACAGCACAGATGGCGGGCAGAATTGGACGCCTTGCACCGGCACTGAAATTACCGGCCTTGACGCTGGTACCGCTGTTCTTGTCCGGGTGAAGGCAACGAGCAGCGCCCCCCACGGCGAGGCGGCATCCTGCATGATTGGGGCAAGCGAAAATACCCTGACCGTTTGGTTTGAGGAAAACGGCGGCAGCGCGGTGACGGAGATCACCGGACTTTCCTATAATGCTGCCATCTCTGCACCCGCCGACCCCACTAAAACCGGCTATGCATTTGCTGGGTGGTATCAGGATAACGGACTGACTGATGACTGGGATTTCAGCAGCGACAAAGTGACCGGTGACATCACCCTGTACGCCAAGTGGACACCTGCTGCATACAGCATCACCTATCACCTGGACGGCGGCACCGCGTCCGGCAATCCCGAAACCTACACCGTGGAATCGGACAGCTTTACCCTCAATAATCCCACCAGAACCGGCTATACCTTCGCCGGGTGGACGGGAACGGGGCTGGATGAGGCGACTGAATCTGTCACGATTGAAAAGGGCAGCACGGGTGACCGCACCTACACCGCCACTTGGACGGCCAACACCTACACGGTGGCATTTGATAAAAATGCTAATGATGCAACAGGTGAAATGACGGCCCAGACCTTTGCCTACGGCCAGAAGCAGGCGCTCACCGCCAACGCCTACACCCGTACCGGCTATACTTTCTCCGGCTGGAATACAGAAGCTGACGGCAGCGGAGTGAAGTATACCGATCAACAAGAGGTGGAGAACCTGTCGGCAACGGACGGAGCCACCATCACCCTCTACGCCCAGTGGGCACTGGAAGGGCTCACGGTGACCATCACCGGCGCACCGGAAGAGCCGGTCACTTACGGGACGGAAATCACCCTCACCGCTGCGACAACGCATACCGCAGACGGTCTGACCTACACCTACCAGTGGTACAAGGGAGATGCTGCGCTGCCCGGCAAGACCGAAAGCACGCTGACCCTCACCGATGTGGCCGACAGCGGCAGCTATACTGTCGAGGTTACCGCCATCGACGGCAGCCAAAGCAGCAAGGCTTCCAGCACATCGGTGGAGGTAGAGGTAATACCTTTGGGTATTGCGGTCACCTGGTCGGGACTGACACGGGTGTATGGGGACAATGAACCTAAGGTGAGAGCAGTGCTCGGCGGCGTTCTTGGAAGTGATGCCTGCACGCTCTCGGCCATCACCTATCAGCAGGACGGCACGCCGGTAACAGCGCCCACCAACGCCGGTGAATACACGGTGACGGTCTCCCTCACCGGTGTCGATGCTGTCAACTACACCCTGAAAAACGCCAAGGAGATCCTGACCATTCGCCCCAAATCTGTGGGCTTCACAGTCAGTAACAACGCGGTGGAGGGCGGCGGCACCACCAAAACGGCAACCGTAACCCCCACTGACAACAACCTGACGCAAACCGGCTATACTGTTACCTACCGGCAGGGCACGGTCACGGTTGCCGCTCCCACTGCCGCGGGCAGCTATGAGGTCTGGGTGGAAATCACCGACGGCAACTACCAGCACACCAACGGAAAGACCGAAATGCAGGTGGGGACCCTTACCATCACCCAGGCCCCGCCAGTGCTCTACGATGTGACCTTTGCGGGTGGTGCGGATGTCACAGGTACCATGCCTGGACTGGAAGCCGTGGGCAACAGCATCCTGACCCTGCCGGAGTGTGCATACAGTAGGACAGACCACAAATTCACCGGCTGGCTTTACAACGGCAAAGTCTATCAGCCCGGCGACGGTTTCACCATGCCCGCCCGGAATGTGACCTTTACCGCCCGGTGGCAGGCGGTCTTTACCGTGGACGGCATTGTAACGGAGGAAACGGACGGAGAAGATACCGAGGTCAAAAACGCAGTGGTCAGCCTCTGGCTGGGGGCAAACAAGATCAGCGAGGTTACCACGGGGGCGGATGGCAAGTTCCGGTTTGAAAATCTAATCCCCGGCATCTACAATCTGGTGGTTACCAAGGATGTGCGCACGGTCACCAGCAAGGTGGAACTCACTGAAAGCAAGACCTGTGATGCCGTTCTGCCCAAGGGTGCCACCAACTCCATCGTGGAAGTGACCCCCGGCAGCCCCGACATCGTGGTGGGTAAGCTGGATACCGTATTTGACAGCGTCGATGAGAAAGTCTATACCGCAGAGGATGAGGAAACCGTCTTAGCGGGCGGCAAGGTGGAGATCACCTTCACTGCCGAGGAGAAGCAGAAAACTGAAGTAAGCGAAGATCTTCAGAAAATCCAGACGGTGTCCGGCGAAAGTATTCTCGCTCTGGTCATGGATTATAGGCTGGACAAAGCGGTCTTTAACCCAGACGGCACACTGGACACTACTGCCAGTAAAGCAATCACCCAAGCCAACGTTCTGTTGGAAGTTTTGCTGCCGCTGCCCGCCGAGCTGCAGGGGAAAGACAGCTATTCCGTCTACCGCGTACACGGCGGTCAGGCACAGAAGCTGACTATGACCCCCAGTACAGACCTGGGCGAATACTTTACCGTCAGCGGTGACAAGACCAGCCTGACCCTGTATGTCAAATGCTTCTCCACCTATGCCATCGGCTATTCAGAATCCTCTGGGGGCAATGGCGGAGGCAGTTCCGGCGGTGGGACGTCTACGCCTACCTATCCCCCCAGCATAGAGGAGCCGGAGCATGGTTCTGTCACCATCAGCCCGAAGAACCCCGAAAAGGGAGATCAAGTGACGATCACGCCTACTCCAGATGAGGGTTATGATGTAGATACGGTCGTCGTCACCGACTCCAGTGGAAAGGAGGTGGCAGTCACTCCCAACGATGACGGAACCTATACCTTTGTCCAGCCCTCCGGCAAAGTGACCATCACGGTCACCTTCCGGCAGTTAAACAGCGTATCCGACTGCCCCCGGGACGAGAGCTGTCCTATGGCTCCCTTCATCGATGCTGACAGGGACGCCTGGTATCACGACGGCGTCCACTACTGTGTGGAGCATGGCCTGATGATGGGAACCAGCCAAACTACCTTTGCCCCCGATATTGTCACTACCCGAGGCATGATCGTTACCATCCTCTGGCGGCTGAAAGGCAGTCCGATTGTGGGTGCTTCTCTGGACTACGACGATGTAAAAGCGGAGGACTGGTATGGCGAGGCAGTCCGTTGGGCGGACAGCGTCGGTGTGGTCACTGGTTATGGCAACGGCAAATTTGGCCCCAACGATAC
>CALWSF010000119.1 GCA_944384125.1 uncultured Lachnospiraceae bacterium
TCCCATCATACTCCATCCCTCCTTTGCTTCTATTATACCATAAGGGCAGAGTATCCGGGGATTTTGTCAACAGGTCCCTTATTCTACCTTATCTCCTAAAAAGGTAAAGTATAAACCGCGTAAAAGAAAACATACAGAGCCTGAAATTGATTATGCCTGCCGGGAGGGACGCACCTGTAAAGATTTTCTTGCATATATGGAAAAGAATAGTGAAGCAAATGTTGTGGAACTGGATACCGTACATGGTGCCAGAGCGAAAGGAAGCGTTATGATGACCATGCTGCTGCGGAATACTTCTTTAATGTTAATATTTCTTTTGCCGGACTGTACGCAGGCAAGTGTTAAAGCCGTATTCGATCAGCTGACCGATAAACTTGGAATGGAAGAATTCCGTAAATGTTTTCCGGTAATATTGACCGATAATGGATCTGAATTTAAAAATCCCAAACCCCTCAAAAGGACGGATAACGGACAGGGAAGAACCCGAATCTTCTATTGTGAGCCACTGGCGTCATGGCAGAAAGCAAAGCTGGAAAAGAATCATGAATATATTCGCCGGGTTCTCGCAAAAGGTCAATCATTAGAAGGATATGACATTGCTGGCTAATCACATCAACAGTACCGCCAGATCCAGCTTAAATAATCGAACCCCTATTGAACTTGCAGAACTTCTCAATTCAGAAAAGCTACTGAAAGTGCTTGGATTAAAAAAGATTGAACATGATAAAGTGGTTCTGATACCACAACTTTTCAGACAGAGATAAAGTAGAAATTACATGTGCAGGCAGATATCATTTTTATAAAAAAGTAACGTCTGACATGTGGAATTTTTTATAAGAATATATTTTCCAGATGTCTTGTTGTTGTGAGCAAAAAATGAGTAAATTTCCAATAAGTTTGGATAAATATAGCAACTAAGGAAGGTATTTGAAAGCCTAAGTTCTTGAATTCGAGCGTTTATTCGTAGAAAACTGACGGGGAAACAAAAATGGAATTTTGAAGTTCAATTAAGGGAAAAATACTTTAAAACTATTTAGAAAAGAAGTATAATATTTTTATATTATAATTTCATCAAAATGTAGATAACATGTTTGGGAGTTTGTAAAACGACTTATGAATAAGTATATATATTATACTCCTCAAAGTTTAGCTGAATATTTAATAAGCTTGTTGCCGGTCAAGGATTACCAAACGGCAATAGATATCTGCTGTGGATCTTGGAATTTGATTAATGCAGCAAGAAAAATATTTCCTCAGCTTACCTGTGAGGGAGTTGATATTGAAAATAGTATAGGACAGATTAAATTACCAGAGGTAAAATTTATATGCGAAGATGGAAGGGTTTTTGCTTTAAATATAGATAGGACATACGATTTGATTTTATCAAATCCCCCATATGGTTTATTAGATAATAAGAATAGAGTTATGGCTCATTCAAAAACAGAAAAAAAATTATTGTCGAGTTTGATAAATCATAGGTATGAATGCGAAATGACAATGGCTAATTTATTATTAGCAGCAGAAGGAAGTGTTTTGTTATTTATATGGCCATCAACATTTGTTGAAGGTAGCTCTTTTCAAAAAGCTAGGCAGGAGATAGCCAGTGAATATAAGGTTATCTGGATTGCGAAATTACCTGAGGATACTTTTTCTACTAAAAAAATTTTTACATATGCGGTTGCATTGATTAAAGAAAGAGATGTTAAGAAAAATACTAAATTGATGAAAATTGAAAGAGATAACTCTAAATGGAAAATAAGTGAAGATATAGAATTGTTTAATGATAGAATTTTGGAAGGAAATTGGAGTACAAATGTTCAAAAAGAATTTACTGAGTTTGAAATAATAAGAGGACGCTTGTCAAGTAAAGAACTGAACAGTGATGGTGTTGGCGAAAAGGTTTTACATTCTTCTGGGTTAGGGGAAAATGGGGGATGGCAACCTTCACTTCGCTTTGTAAGAAAATTTAAAGAGTTTTCTAAGTATGAAAAAAGTGCGCAGAAAGGTGATATCATAATTTGCCGTGTAGGGAGGACGGCCGGATTTTGGTATATTAATCCGTATGATAATATATTAATTTCTGACTGCCTTTTGGTTATTCATTATAGGGAGGATATTATTAAAAAGATTAAGAATAATTCTGAAAATGGGAAGTTAAAAATTCCTGTATATGGAGTGGCGGTTCCATATATAACGGCTAAAGATATCAGAACAATGTTGAGCAAATAGTAGGAAAGTAAATATGAACAGATTAGAAAAATACAACCGATATATTGAATTAAATTGGTGGGAAAATATTAATAAAAGAGATATTTTGAATTGGGTACGTAATTTTCAAAATAGCAAAGTGGCATATGACATTTTAGATCAGATTATATTTTATAATTCTGGACAACTAGAAAAATATACGGAATGTTTATTAAATGAACTGAAAGCAGATGTTTACCTAGAAAATGTGAAAAAATGTGGTTTAGGACAAGTGGATGATAGTATTTTGAAAAATAGATGGAAAGAATATTGTGCTCGCACTAAGATTTTGCCAGCCAAATGCGAGAAAGAAGTTGTAAGTAGTGCAGATACAGTAATCGGGAAATGGAGAGAGGTTGTAGGTGAAGAGCGACTCTCTGAAGTTGTAAATATAGCCACCAATATTAGCGAGGGAATACACAGGTTTATTCTTGTTGATGATTTTTCAGGGACTGGAAAACAAATGGAGAAAGTACTGTCTAGAAAAATTAAGATTGAAACAGGAAAAGAAGTTGCCATTGGAAAAATTCCAGAGGTGTATCCAGAAATTGAGGTGAAAGTTGGCTTATATGTTATACATGAAAAGGGGTATAATTATTTAAGAAAAAGGTTCCCAAAAGTTGAGATTATGTTTGTAGATTATATTACAGAAGATATGAATCTTTCTAGTGAACAGAATGAAATGTTTAGAGATAAATCAACAGAAGAGGCTAACGAATTTAAGCAGGAAATTGAAAAAATTAAGGCACAAATTAGGCAGGATAAAGAAGATTATAAGAAACTTTTAGTTTATGATTTAAATATTCCAATTATATTTGAACATGGCTGTCCCAATAATACTATGCTGTTAATTTTTGCGAAAACTGAAAAATGGCAGCAGTTATTTAAATCAGGAGGAGTGGGAAATGAAAACACCGTTTAGGGATTTTAAAGCTACCGAGATACCACCTGAGTTGCAAGAGAAGTTTTTTGTAAAACCTGAAAATATTGACTTGCTTATTTCAGATAAGGCAACTTTTATTTACGGAGAACGGGGATCGGGAAAAACGACAGCTTTGCGCTATTTGGAAAAATACTTTAATTTGGAAAAGTCATCTGAGTATGTGGGGGTTTATTTTCGCTTTGAATCGTCTTATATGAAATCACTCTTTAATCAGGATATAAGTATGGATGATAATATAGAGGGATTTTCCCAGATATTATCGCTAATTCTATGTAAGCAACTTTGCCTAAATTTGATGGAAATAAAAAAGTTAAATATGATTTCAGAGAAAGAAGAGAGAAATATTTGTGATTCGGTTTTAGAGTTATTTGTAGAAGACATGCTTGAAAGACCGGCAAATTTAGAGAGTTTAAGAAGGTTTTTGGACAAATTTAGGATTCGTTTGATGCGAGATCTTAGAAAAGGAGATGTCAATTTCTATTTTTCATATCCTGAACTACTTAAAAAATTTGCTATGGCACTAAGAGAAATAAGCCATTTTAACAATACATGTATTTGTATCCTGTTTGATGAATATGAAAATCTTACCTTTACACAACAAAAGGTTATAAATTCATTGGTAAAAGATTCCTCGTATTATCTGACTTATAAAATATGCTTAAGACCAGAAGGTTTTCATACCAGAGAGACTTTAGCTGAACATGAACAGTTAATAGATACACATGATTTTATACAATATGATTATGTTAAAAACATAATGGGAGGTTTTTCGGCAGTAAAAAACCTTGTTCTTGATATGTGTAAGTTTAGATTGAAATATTTTTATGATACAGAAGGTATTGAAACAAATGTAGATGATCTGGATATAGAAAATTATCTTGAGATTAAAAGTGACGAAGAGGAAATTGAGAACCTAGGGGATACGGGTAAATTAAGAAATGAAATTATACAACAAATCTCTTTTTTAGAAAACCAATACGTTGAGGATAAGGTAAAAAAGATTGATAACATCATAGATCTAGTTTTGATTAATGCTTTACTAAAAAAGAAGAACATTGGTTGTAGTGCCGACCAAATTGTGGATGAGATCCTTTCAAAAGGTGAAAAGTATGAAAATTGGATGCATAATTATAAAATCAATATATTGTATATGATTTTGGATTTTTATGAAAAAAACAAGCTGTTATGTGGAATAGACAAAATTATTCGTATTTCTCACAATAATGCAAGACAAATACTAAGGATACTACACAATTCATTCGGGGAGTCTGAGCAAATAGCAAAAGGCAGACCATATGGAAAAATTAGTGCTGAACAACAGACAGAATCCATTGAAATAGTTTCCAATAAATATTTTGAGGAGATTAGATATATACCGATTAATGGTCCACGCATATCCAATTTAGTTAATGCGACGGGGCGTTTATTTCGCTCTTGTTTAATTGATGTGAGGATGAAAAAATTTGAAGTTAATCATTTCTCGATTAAAGCATCAAATCAATTAACAGAGGAAAAAAGGTTGTTAATTGAACAGGTATTTAAAGATGCAGTGATGTGGGGAATCTTAATTAGTGAAAAATCAACTAAGGAGAGAGGTCCTGAAGATATGGTATATTCTAACAAAGATTACATTTTAAATCCTCTTTTAGCGCCATATTTTTCTATTTCATATAGGAAGAAACAAAAATGTGAATTGTTGGATATTAATGTTATTGAAATGTTTCGACAGATTCCTAATAAAGCTTTAAAAGAAATGTATGAAGATATAAAAAATAATATAAGTGATTATAAACAACTGAATTTGTGGGAGATAGAAAATGGAATTGTTTAATCGGATTATCAGTTTACCTGATACTATTGAACTTTTAGAAAACAAAGAATATCTTTTTGTATATTTTGAACTGGATTGTGATGAAGAAAAAGAAACAAGAGGATATGTTTGCAGGGAACGTTTAAATCCGTCTAAATGGATAAAAATAAAGTATAAGGAGCAAGGGAGAGATAATGAAGGGTACATTTTAGATGGTTTTATTGTAGAAGATGAATGTGGAAACAAAGAGGAGTATTCGTCTCTAAGAAAAAAAGACATGGACTGCTTTGTTACCAAAATAAATGAGCGGAGTAAGGGTGTGTTTGTAGATTTTACACTTATCAATATCCGTTTTTTGGGAGCGTTTCTTTGTAGTATTTGCAAGAAGGAATGGAAATATATTTTATTTTCTTATACAGAACCACAAAGATATATTTTAAACTCGGATAATATGAAACCGGGTAGAAAATTTGATATGAAAAATAAGACTTTGGGATTTGAAGAAATACCTGGTCTTGAAACTATGGGTGACACTTTAGAAAAATCAAATTGGATAGTCTTTTTGGGATTTGAAGAGGAACGGCTTAAGAGAATGGAAGAAGAGATTTCTATTTCCAAAGATTATACAATTCCAGTTGTATGTATCCCATCTATGCATGTTAAGTGGCATAACTATGCAATAGATGTTAATTTGAGTTTTCTAGAAAAAATTCCTCAAAGAGATAATATCTCGTATGTTTCATCTGTTAATCCTTTTGATGTATATAATTATTTAGAACAAGAGAAACAAAAATGTAAACACCAGATGGTTATATCTCCGGTTAGTACTAAACCAGTAATTTTGGGGACTATTATGTATATACTAGGGCACAATGAGGATATGCTTTTGTGGGATAGTCCGTTTCAGGTACAGCCTAACACAGAGAATAGTGGAGAAACATTGATTTATGATATTACAGATTATGTAAAGCAGAAAGGAGAGATTAAATGAGTGCGGAAGTTTTAAAGAGTTGGGGACCGTCCATAGTAAGTATAATAGTTTTATTTATAAATATTCTTTACTATATATTCGGACAGCCAAAAGTGTCGTTTAAGGCGAGACGTAAAGAGCAGCTAGTAAATATTTCAGAAGAATTTTTGATTTTTTTGTCTGAGGTTGTTTCTTATTCAGATTTTAGTGGGGTGCCGACAAAGATAAGAAATTATAGTTTAAAAATTCATCTTTGTTTTAAAGAAGGAACCGCTCCAGATCATTTGGCTAAGATTTTAGAAGAATTATTTCAGAAAGTTCGATTAAGAAAAGGAATGACTACCCAACAGGATATAGATAAATGGAATGGAGAGTTTCGTTGTAAAGTTCGAGAACTTAGAAAAGAACTTGCAGAATACTGTGGAGTTTTAAGATAGTATTTCAAAAAATATAGAAAGGAAATATAATATTTGTGTTTTACAAGTGTTATTAGTGGGTTATGAAGATTATAAAAACGGGATTTGAAATTATAGATGATATAAATGGCAATAAGATATTAAAAAAAATTGAACGGGCTGGTCGAATATGTTATAAAAGTGAAGACCGAATCACAGATGATTCTGCGAAAAAATTTGTTACAAATATTTTGAAAAGTGGTCATGAGTCTGTCATAGAACATGAAAAAGTTACAGTACGGATTATTTGTGATAGAGGTGTAAGTCACGAAATTGTTCGGCACAGGATTGCAAGTTATAGTCAAGAAAGTACACGATATTGCAATTATAATCAGGAAAAATTTGGTAAAGAGCTAACCTTTATTCAACCACTATTCTGGGATGAAAATACAGAAGAATATAGTATCTGGTTGAAAACAATGCAAATGATAGAGGATACTTATAATAAATTGATAGAAAAGGGAGTTCAGCCACAAGAAGCAAGAAGTATATTGCCAAATAGTTTAAAGACTGAAATTATTGTGACAATGAATTTACGTGAATGGAGACATTTTTTTAAGTTACGAACAGCATCAAATGCACATCCACAAATGAGAGAGGTCGCATGTGCTATATTAGAAGAGTTCCGAAAGATAATACCTGTTATCTTCGATGATATCAATATTGTTAGTCCGTGAAAATGTCGCGCTGACTTGAAAAAGTAAATTTCAGTGTGGAGATAAATTGACTGGGGCGTGCGGACGAAAAGTTGGACTCTTGGGCATTGTGACGAACGATGAAATACGCAAAGGAACAAATAGCGACTGCATTACAACTGCTGGATTCTACAGGTTCTCCAGAAAAGGTTATAGAACTTCTTGGTTATCCCTCTAATCCTGTGTTATATCACTGGAGAAAGAAATATCCAGAGTTTTACACTTCTCCACAGATGAATCATTGGAAGCAGGCTTCTTCTGAATTCAAATTAGAAATAATTCAGCGTTGTTTTATTGATGGAGAGAATGTAAAATCAGTATCAGAAGAAATAGGATATACGCCATCATCCATATATGGATGGTATCGACGTTATCGTAAGAAAGGGATATTTCCTTCTATGAAAAAATCTGATAAACATACAGTAACTCCAAATGCTGTAAATACCGAAAATATCGAAAATATCGATGATCTCAGAGCACAGATGTTAGAGATGCAAATGGAGATTAATATTCTTAAGGAAAGCGTAAATGTCTTAAAAAAAGACCCCAGCGTCGATCAGACAGCTCTAAAGAATCGAGAGAAGGCAGTGATAATCGACGCCCTGAAAAGTAAGTATTCACTGCCAGATCTTTGCAAGAAGTTAAACCTTCCACGCAGCAGCTATTACTATCAGGAAACTTCCATGTGCGCGGAGGATAAATACTTGGAAATCCGTAAACGGATCGTGCAGTTATTCCACATGAACAGGAATACTTTTGGTTACCGAAAAATCCATATGCTTCTTCATAATGAAGGTATAATAGTCTCCGAAAAAGTGGTTCGCCGTATTATGAGACAGGAACAACTTATTGTAAAACAAAAGCGTACAAAAAATATAACTCTTACAAAGGTAAAATAACTCTCGCTGTAGAAAATATCGTCAACAGAGATTTTCATGCTGAAAAACTAAATCAGAAATGGATTACTGATATCACAGAATTCTCCATAAAGTCAGGAAAAGTATATCTATTACCGATTATCGTCTGTCTGGATGGAATGCCTGTCAGCTGGACGATTGGAACCTCTCCTAATGCTGAGTTGACTAATACAATGCTTAGGAAAGCAATAGTAACTCTTTCTCCTAATGAGAAGCCAATTGTTCATTCAGATAGAAGATGTCATTGCCGTTGGCTTGAATGGATTAAAATTATGGATGATGCCGGACTCACAAGATCTATGTCAAGGAAAGGTTGCTTTCCAGACAGTTCTGTTTGTGAAGGTTTCTTTGGTCATCTCAAAATAGAGATGTTTTATGGGCACGACTGGGATGACTATAGCATTGATGAATTTATTCAAGAGGTAAACAACTACATGCAGTGGCACTGCCGTGACCGTATCAAAACAACATTCGGAGGGTTAAGCCCTCTAGATTATAGAAGGAGTATAGGTGTGTGTCTAAAAAAATGTCCGCACGCCCAGTGATATTTTAAAAATTGATTTTATGGTTATAAAATAATTTTCACTTGTTTTATTTTGTATAGGGCATATAATTAAATTGTCAGTTCTATTTTACCTTACATCTCTCCAGAAAGGACCCTCTGCCATGAAATCTCCCATTAAAACTCTTGAAGAATACGGCCTGACACTATTTAATCCGGAAGGCGCTGATCTCATCGAGACATATACCGATATAGCCCTGGACGATCGGGAATTACTGGGCGAAATTGCTCTGGATATTCCGGTAACCAGGACTCTGGCCGCGGCGGTAAGCGCTGTCAGCACTTTCCGGGATTATATTCTGATAAAAAAATGGATTGCGTTTCAAAAGGAATTTCATGCCGGGACTGTGTCGGAAGAGGCGCTTCGGAAGAGAAAGGCTGCTGCGGAAAAAAGAGAACAGTGGGTTATGCGTGAGATTGAACTTTTATTGACCCGGATTGACAGCATCAGCGACAAACGAAACGTGGAAATTTTAAGCAGTAACCGCAAAATAGGTTCTTTCCATTATTAGTTGATTTCAATGTGAAAAAGTTCATGAAACAATACTTTAGCCTTTAATAA
>CALWSF010000120.1 GCA_944384125.1 uncultured Lachnospiraceae bacterium
CTATTAAATAATCCACTTCGGAATGCGGCCATTACTGACCTGACAGGATTCGAATACGCTACTAATTTACAGGAAATTGATTTGTCAGGCAATACAGAATTAAAAAATGTAGATTCTTTATATCAATTAGACAATTTGACATATATCAATGTCAGCGGGACAGCGGTGTCAGGGGAAGACATCCTTAATTTGATGAGATTTCAGGATGGTTATTCCATTACAAAAGGAAATATAGAAAAATTATATACGGTCGATGTCTCCTATGACGGTTATTCTTTTGCAATGAAGGTCATAAAAGGAAAAGATAACATTATCGTTCAGGATCCTGATAATATGGTTTTCTTTGGAAGTGCTTTAGGGCAGGAATGTGGGGATGCTATTGTGCGTATATCCTGCGGAGATTATGATAAGGATCTCCATATACAGGTAGAAGGGATTGATGATGAGCAGCCATTAAGTGGGGCATATACAAATGATGAGATTGTGTCTGTCGGGTATACAGGTATTTTAGATAATACCCAGAGATTATGGCAGACATATCCGGAAACCATACTAAAAAGAGAAAATGTGAAACAATATGTCAGTGGCTGGGTATACGGAATCGAGCATCAGGCAAAGTGTGAATATGCATTAGATGAGGATGGTATTCTTTGGAACACTGATACGAAAATAATGGAAAATATCCAGCAGGTAGAACGACGATATGCTTTGACGAATGATAAAAAGTTGTTAGACATTTATGATGACAACTTAGTACAGATCGAAGATGTGTCAAAATGGTCGGAAAATTGGTATGTCTGGAACGGAAAAAGAAGAGGGGTTTCCTATGCCTTGAAAACGGATGGCAGTTTATGGAGACGTTTTGAAACAGATAAGGGAGATGGAAGTACAAAGTTTGAGAAGATCGCAGAAAATGTCAGGGATATTTTTGAAAGTAAATCCGGAGATGGATTATATTTACTGGAAGATGGCACTTTGATGCGAGATGATCTTATTCATAATGGATCAGATCCGAGTCAAGGATTGCAGTCTGTAGAATTGGAAAATTTGAAAGAGTTGCCTCATTGGTCCTTCTATAAGACTCTGGATGGGGAAACGTACATTGGCGACTTTGACATGATCAAAGAATATCATAACATAGGAAGAGCCGATGTTATTGATGCCGTTATTGAAATTTCCAATAACTATGATACATCTTACTATCTGACATCTCAAGGTCAGTTATTTTCTTTTTCTGAAAGCACAGGAAGTCAATTAGTCGCTGATGATGTAGAAGCTATTGTAGCTGATTGGCAGCAGAATACCATTGTTTATCGTGGAAAGGATGGCTTGTACAGAACTATCAGTGGAGAAGTAGGGACGACTCAAAATCCGGTAAAAATACCTGTGAATACAAATCTTTCCAATTGTTATTTGGAAGATTGCGGGATAAAAGATGATTATAATTTAAGTCTTAATGGCGCGATACTTCTAGATCATGTCAAAAACGTAATTGATAACAATGAGGATGCTATTTTTCTAACCCGTGTGGATGGGACGGTTTGGAAGATAGGATACATAAATGAAGGAGAAGAATATCGACCGGATTATAAAATAGGAATTCCAGAGAAAATTATCGGCTTAAGAACAGATAATGTAGATCTTGAAATGAAAGATGCCCAGAAAGCAGGAGCACTTTCTGATATCTCATCAGCCGATCGGAATACTACGGTTACTATAGCAATGGAATCTGCAGTAATTCTTCCGGCAGAAATCTTAAAAGCAGCTCAGGAAAAGGATGTTACCCTGGAATGCACGCTTTCTAATGGAACAAAATGGACGATCGGTTGCGGAGAACTGAAGTCTGAGCAGCTTGTCGATACGGATCTGACAGTTATCAAGACCAGCAAAGAAAATGGTTCAATTTCTGCAGACGCTATTACAGAACTTGCAGGGATAAGGGATGCGGAGCAGCTGAACTTTACCGATGGAGGTGTTGACCTGGCAGCTTCTATTTCCTTGGCGATGGACAGCGCTTTTGCAAATACGAAATGTGTAGCTGTGGATCTGAAAGAGGAAACAGCAAAACTTCTCGGAGTGGCTATGATTAGTGATGGACAGATGACACTGGCTTTGTCTCAGGCGAAGGATTGTGCATTGGTCTATGGCCTGAATGGAGATACTTCTGCGGATGGCAGAGTGAATATTACAGATCTGATGCAGACGTTGCACCATGTCAGTGGAAGGACTGTCTTTGGCGTTGTAGAGCAGGGGATTTCTGACGTGAATCTGAACGGAAGAACGGATATCACGGATCTGATGCAGATGCTGCACTATACGAGTGGAAGGAATGAAACTTTATAAAGTTGCCAGGATAAAACGGAGTTGTGATTGGAGAGAAGCGGATGAAGGGAAAACGCATATTATCTTTTGCTATTATGGCATCATTGCTATTTACAGGGATACCCTGTACTTTGGGACAGGCATCGGAAAGTATTACAGATGGAAGTTTTGAAAACAGTCAAAATACAATATTGCCGCCAGGCATGGAACAGCCAGTACAGGAAAATGTGACCGCCTATATAGGAGAAAATACAATCAATGGAAACAGTGCTGTCTTTGAAGTAAAAGAAGATGTTTATAATAATGGTTTACAGATAGAAAATACGAATCCAACAGCCTGTGATGTTTCCGTCAGCTATGCATCTGCTGTCGGAATGCTATCAGTAAAATTTCTCCCCAATCAGGAGGGAGAAACAGATATTTTTATTCGTGATAAGGATGGAACCCTTTTGAAGGAATATAAGGTAACATCCGCTTATCGCGAAAGGTTGGTTTATATAACTTATCCGGTGGATCATGAGGTGGAAACCGGGGCAAATCCTTCGGAGGATCAGTGGAATGCAGAAGTTCAGGATCCACAGCTCTGTGATGTGCAATTTTATTATGATGATGAAACTGCCTGGGGATCAGCAGATATTAATCTTCATTTTGAGGGGAAACAACCGGGAGAAACGTTTATTACCATTTATTGTAATGGCGAACAGTGCTATCTCTATCACGTGACGGTAGCAGAACTGCCGGATAATATTGTTAGATTTGAAGATAAAAATTTGTGGTATGCTCTGGGGGATATTTATGCTTCCAATGGATATGTAGATGCCAATGACGATATTTATATTTCGAAGGAAGAATTGGCAGAATTGGAGAATGCCCCCACGGG
>CALWSF010000121.1 GCA_944384125.1 uncultured Lachnospiraceae bacterium
GGCAGGACGTTTACAGGAAACAAAGCCAGTATATCAGAGAAGTTTTGTAAAATCAATCTTAGATTCTAAGAAAATAGGAGGAAAAAGTGAAACAGCCTAAGAAACCAACGAGGGAGCAAAAAGGGATAATGTCAGCGCACGGGCTGAATCCGGACAACTGGCAGGTCGCGTTCGAAAGCCGTGACACGCTGGAGGTCATCAGCAAGCACTCCAAACGCAGGAGAGTGCTTAAGAAGTGAAGCGGCAGCAGGCGCGAAAAATAAAAATTGGGGAGGGAAAGAGACATGAAGATGACTTACATATGCTCGCCGTGTCGCGGTGACTACGAAAAAAATATTAAAAGGGCAAAAGAATATTGCAGACAAGCCATTTTCGAGGGGTTACTGCCAATTGCGCCTCACGTGTATTTTACGCAATTCGTCGATGATACGAACACAGAAGAAAGAAAGCACGCATTGAGTTGCGGACTCCAGATACTCCGTTATTGTCAACTTATAAGAGTATATGGATGTGCGGTATCTTCCGGAATGCTTGGCGAGATACAACTCGCCGGTATTCTTGGGATTGAGATCGAAGTCTACGGGTCGCCTGAATTTATCAAACATGTGCATGAAATATATCAGAATGCGAAGGAGATACAGCAGGAAAAACCGGAAATGCAGGAAGATACGGGGCATGCATATTTAAAAATAACCTTAGACGAGCAGGGAGAGCGAGAACTGGAAGAACTGTTCAGAAAGGAAATGCGGGGAGCACATATACATCCGATACGAAAGGAGAGTTCAAACAATGTCAAAACAAAAAGTACAGAGCTTTATCAATCTTGAAACACTCGCCGGCGGCACTTTTGCCGAAAAAATCACGGAGGCACTCGCTCAGGTAGCTGAGAATATACAGAATCCAAGCACAAAAGCAACTACAAAGAGACAGATCAATGTTGCGATCAAATTCACACCGGATAAAACGAGGCAACTCGCGAGCATTCAGATCGCAATCACGACCAAACTTGCAGCTACGGAAGCGATAGACACTCAAATGATTATGGGAGTCAATGCGAGGACTGGTCAGCTCGAAATTGCCGAATATGACAGTCAGATCAGAGGGCAAATGTCATTCTCAGGCATCACGCAGACAGAGGAAAAAGCCGAACTGGCGCCGGATAATGACGGAACGGCAGCAGGCGACCTTGAATCCAGCGAAGACTTCGATCCCGAAACCGGTGAAATCTTTGTTTGAGCAATCGAAGCCAAAAGGAGACAAGACATGGGGAATAAAAAGAAGGAAACTGACGCGGTAAAGGAGAAGCTGCAGAACTATGCGACCCTCCGGCGTCGGCTTGAAAATAAAATCGAAAGATTGGTATATCTGGAATCCATCATAAGTTCACCTTCGAGACCGAACCTCTCCGGATTGCCGGGAGGTGACGGGAGCGATTCGAGCAAGGTGGAAAGACAGGCCACAAAAAAAGACGAGATCGAACGGGAAATACAAGAAATGCAGCAGGAAGAAAGAAACGAGCGCAAAGAATTGGAGTCGTTAATTAAGAGAATAAAAAACCCGGACGAGCAGGCGGTCGTTGAAATGAGATACCTTGATAACGCGAAATGGTGGAATATATGCGCTGCGCTGTTCGGAGATATGGATGATTACGACAAACACGAACAGAGGTATTTAAAACGGACGTTTAAAATTCACGGATCTGCCTTATTATCTCTGGCCAAAATATGCGCGGAGTACAATCAGGGGATAAAAGGGGATAAAAAGGGATATACAGGTGTGTTATACTGTAAATCAGAAGAAACCGTCCAGAGGTAATGTGAAACTCCGGGCGGTTTTTCACATTCTGAGAAAGAAGGATGAATATGAGTGACCTATGCAAAGCAGAACGGGCACGCAACACAAGAGGCAGCTTTACTGTATCTTATTCCGGGGCAAGTGATGTTGCAAAGCGTATTCAAAAACTCAGCAGCGGCGGAGAAACCGCAATCAAGCGAATGGTGTCGGACTTTACGAGCAGAGCCCCAGGCTGGGTGTCTAAGGGAATACGCGAGCATTACGGCGTAGACACCGCGGCAATAAAGGAAGCGACAAAGAAGCCGAGAAGAGGCAGGACAAAGATTAAAGTAGCAGGTATCTCGGTAGATGAGGTTACCCTGAAATATGAAGGACGGAGATTGACACCAATACATTTCAAGATGTCGCCAAAGGCTCCAAAGGGACTTCAAAACAAAAGAGACAGAAGGATTCCGGGACAAGAGGTAGCCTTCAAAGGAAAGCCGGGAGATGTCGGGACAGTAAGAGCACCGAAGCCTTACACCATAAAGGTGACAATCATCAAGGGGCAGAGAACCGCTTTAAAGCAGGGAACATTTCTCGCACCAAATAAAAAAGAGAAAGAAGCTGCTCTGATACCGTTTCAAAGAGCAGGGGAAAAGCGGGAACCTATTGAAGGAGTTCGTACTCTGTCCGTGCCTCAGATGATTGATGGCAAGGCGCACGAGACTATTAATCAGATAATTAATAAAGAGTTGGAGAAACGATTTAATAATCACATAAAACAGCTCACAAAGTGACAGGTGGCTTAAAGGGCATTTCCAGTTGTCAAAGGTACTGTGATAGCCGGAAATGCCCTGCGGTGCTTGCGAGCCCAAAGCACGCACAGACTCAGAATTTTTTTTTCGGACCGTTTCGTTTCGTTTGGCTGCGCGGAAGGGAGGTGGCGCTATGGAAGAAAAAGCGAAACAAAACCTGCAAAGCACGGAGAGCATGGCAGAACTTTTTGAAATGGAACCCAGGCGGGTACAGCAGCTCGCAAAGGAGGGCATTCTTCCGACCGCGTCCCTCCGTCCTTATAAATTCGACCTTTTGCCGACCGTCAAAGCATATGTTCGATATCTGCGAGAACGGGCAAACGGCAAAGAACAAAAGACCGCGGACAAAGCAAAAGCCGAGGCTGATAAGCTTCGGGCAGAGGCAGATCTCAAACAGAGCAAGGCAAAGATAGCCGAGTTCCAGCTAAAAGAGCTGGAAGGAAAAATGCACCGCAGTGAGGACGTAGAGGCCATGACAAATGACCTCGTTTACACTGTTCGAAGTATGATAATGGCGCTTCCGGGACGTCTTGCTATGGACGTAACTCAGGCCGGAAGCGCAAACGAAGCCTCGGCGCTGATTCGGACTGAGTGCTATAAAATACTGAACGAGCTTGCGTCCTATCAATATGATCCCGAAGCATACCAGCGGCGGGTAAGGGATCGCGAAGGCTGGGGTGAAGCACTCGCAGATGAAACCGACGACTAAAAAAGCCGCGAAGAAACTCAACGCAGCTATAGCTATAGCCGTTCAAAACTTTAAACCGCCGGAGGAACTGACGGTGGCAGAGTGGGCAGACAAACACCGCCGCTTGTCGCCTGAAACTTCTGCGGAGGCTGGTCCGTGGCGTACGTCACGAACTCCATACCTCCGGGAGCCTATGGAAGCGTTCACCGATCCCAAGGTGAAAAAAATTGTTATGGTGGCGGCTTCTCAGGTGGGAAAGTCTGAGCTTGAACTGAACATAATCGCGTACATTATCGACCAAGATCCGGGCTCTATCCTCTTTGTGCAGCCGACGCT
>CALWSF010000122.1 GCA_944384125.1 uncultured Lachnospiraceae bacterium
CCAAGAAGACCGGCGGTGTGACCATCAGCCACCTGCGTTTCGGCGACAAGCCCATCCGCAGCCCCTACTACATCAACAAGGCCGACTTCGTGGCCTGCCACAACCCCTCCTACGTCACCAAGAACTTCCCCATGGTGCGTGACGTGAAGCCCGGCGGTGTGTTTATGATCAACTGCCAGTGGTCCAAGGAGGAACTGGAGCACCACCTGTCCGCCGAGGCCAAGCGGTATATCGCTGAGAACAACATTCAGCTCTATACCATCAACGCCATCGACCTGGCCGCTCAGATCGGCATGGGCAAGCGTACCAACACCATTCTCCAGTCCGCTTTCTTCTCTCTGGCTAAGGTTATGCCTGAGGCTGAGGCCATCCAGTACATGAAGGATGCTGCCACCCACTCCTACCTGAAGAAGGGCCAGGACGTGGTTGACATGAACCACAAGGCCATCGACGCCGGCGCCACCGCCTATGTGAAGATCGATGTGCCCGCTTCCTGGAAGGATGCCAAGGATGAGGAGAAGGTCAGCAAGCACACCGGCCCCGTGAAGCTGGTGGACATGGTCAACAAGATCCTGGATCCTGTGGACCGCATGGACGGCGACAGCCTGCCTGTTTCTGCATTTGTGCCTCACGCCGACGGCACCTTCGAGCTGGGCGCTGCCGCCTATGAGAAGCGCGGCGTGGCCGTTCAGGTTCCCACCTGGGATGCCACCAAGTGTATCCAGTGTAACCAGTGCTCTTATGTCTGCCCCCACGCCACCATCCGTCCCTTCGCTCTGACTGAGGAGGAGGCCGCCAAGGCTCCCGAGGCTGCCAAGATCGTGGACGTGAAGGCCGGCAAGGGCAAGGGCACTTACAAGTTCACCATCGCTGTCAGCCCCCTGGATTGTATGGGCTGCTCCGTCTGTGCCAACATTTGCCCCGTGAAGGCCCTGACCATGGTGCCTCAGGAGCAGGAGGCCAAGCAGCAGGACGTGTTCGACTACATGGTGGCCAATGTCACTGTGAAGGAGGACGTAGCCGACCTGACCGTGAAGGGCAGCCAGTTCAAGAAGCCTCTGCTGGAGTTCTCCGGCTCCTGCGCCGGCTGTGCCGAGACCGCTTACGCCCGTCTCATCACCCAGCTGTTCGGCGACCGGATGTACATCTCCAACGCCACCGGCTGTTCCTCCATCTGGGGCGGTCCCGCTGCCACCTCTCCCTACACCACCAACGCCGAGGGTCACGGTCCCGCTTGGGCCAACTCCCTGTTTGAGGACAACGCCGAGCACGGTCTGGGCCTGTATCTGGGTCAGAAGGCCGTCCGTGAGCGCCTGATCGCCAAGATCCAGGAGATGGCCGAGTCCGACAAGGCTTCCGAGTCCTTCAAGGCTGCTGTCAAGGCCTTTATGGACACCAAGGACGACAGCACCGCCAATGCTGAGCCCGCTAAGGCTCTCATTGCCGAGCTGGAGAAGGCCGCCGCTGAGGGCTGCCCCACCGCTCCTTCCATCCTGGAGGACAAGGAGTACCTGGCCAAGAAGTCCGTGTGGATCTTCGGCGGCGACGGCTGGGCTTACGACATCGGTTACGGCGGTGTGGATCACGTCCTGGCTTCCGGCGAGGATGTAAACGTCTTCGTCTTCGATACCGAGGTCTACTCCAACACCGGCGGCCAGGCTTCCAAGGCCTCCAACATCGGCCAGGTGGCTCAGTTTGCCGCTGCCGGTAAGGTAATGCCCAAGAAGTCTCTGGCTGAGATCGCCATGACCTACGGCTACGTGTATGTGGCTCAGGTGGCTATGGGCGCCAACCCCAACCAGACCCTGAAGGCCATTGCCGAGGCTGAGGCCTATCACGGTCCTTCCCTGATCATCGGCTACGCTCCCTGTGAGATGCACTCCATCAAGGGCGGCATGGCCAACTGCCAGGCTGAGATGAAGAAGGCTGTTGAGTGCGGCTACTGGAATATGTTCCGCTTCAACCCCGCTGCCAAGGCTGAGGGCAAGAACCCCTTCACTCTGGACAGCAAGGCCCCCGCCGGCGGCTATCAGGAGTTCCTGATGAACGAGGCCCGTTACTCCTCCCTGACCCGCTCCTTCCCCGAGCGCGCCAAGGAGCTGTTCGCCAAGAACGAAGAGACCGCCAAGGCCCGTTACGAGCACCTGCTCCGTCTGCAGCAGATGTACGAGGGCTAATCGGCTCAACGCATAAACAAAAAGGCCCGGGATGGAATTCCATCCCGGGCCTTTTCATAAAAAACCGCCTGGCACCAACCAAAATGGTGTCAGGCGGTTTTCCATTACAGATCCTGTGCCAGGTAATCTTTTAGCTCCAACAGGGAGCTGAATTTCCGAAATGCCAGCGCCTCCAGCTCCGGAGTAGGGGGGAGGAGATCGGGAATCATTACCGTCATCATCCCGGCTGCGTGGGCGGAGAGAACACCGTTTTTGGAGTCCTCTACCGCCATGGAGTGGACGGGATCAATGTCCAGCGCCTGGCAGGCGGTGAGGTAAATTTCCGGGTGGGGTTTGCCGTGACTGACCTTGTCCCCGGTGATCACCGCCTGGAAATAGTGGCTCAGACCGGAGCTTTCCAGCTTGAATTGAGTAGTGGGCCATCCGCTGGAGGTAGCCAGTGCTACGGGGAGCCGTCTTTGGGCACAAAATTCCAGCAGCTCCCGGGCACCTTCCTTCACCGGAACACCTTCCCGGTTGAGCTTTTCCCGACTTCGCTGGGAGCAGGTGGCCAGGAAATCGTCCAAAGGGAACTCCGGGGGACACACCGACCGGAGCAGTGCGACGATGCCATCCCGATTGCGGCCGATGAGCTCCATGTAGTGCTCCTCGATGGCCGTGGCCTTCCACTCCCTGGCTACTCCGAGCCAGACGGTACGGGCCAAACGCTCGGTGTCAAAGAGGGTACCGTCCGCGTCAAAGACGATCCCTTGAAGATGGAGCTGGCTCATACCTTTCCAATATCGGTGCGGAAGTGCATATCCTGGAAGGAAATGGGCTTGGCCGCCTCATAGGCCTTGGTGATGGCTTCATCCAGGGTGGTTCCGGTGGCGGTGACGCCCAGAACTCGACCACCTGCAGTGAGAATCTCTCCGTTTTCGCCAACCTTGGTGCCCGCGTGGAAGACGGTGGCGGACTTGCCCGCCTCTTCCAGACCGGAGATGGGATAGCCGCTCTGATACTTCACCGGGTAGCCACCGGAGGCCAAAACAATGCAGCAAGCGGCCCCGGACTTCCACTTGATGTCCACCTGGTCCAGGGTGCCGTCCACACAGGCTTCAAAGATGTCCATCAGGTCGCTGTCCAGCATGGACAGGATGGGCTGAGTCTCCGGGTCGCCAAAGCGGGCGTTGTACTCCACCACCCGGGGGCCATCCTTGGTGAGCATGAGGCCGAAGTAGATGACCCCCTTGAAGGGCCGGCCCTCGGCCTTCAGGGCCTCCACGGTGGGACGGAAAATCTGCTCCTCACAGATCTTGGCAATCTCCGAGGTGTACTTGGGGGAGGGGCAGAATGCGCCCATGCCGCCGGTGTTGGGGCCCTGG
>CALWSF010000123.1 GCA_944384125.1 uncultured Lachnospiraceae bacterium
CTCACCTGGCCGGGCATTATGGCCCTGACTGGCCCGAAATTACGGCCCTACTGGCCCGTTACGGTGACAATCTGCACTCTTGTAGAAATGGCAGGAAACTCAACTGGTTTACTGGGCATTTCAATTATATTATTTGAGGAAATATTGATTTTATTCGTTAAACCTGTGGATAAATTAGTAGCAAGCGTAGAGGGGAGCATGGCAGAGATGCACAACAGAGTAGATAATAGGCATGTAAACAATCGACTTAATTTTTTCATCATCATTTTGATCATTCCTTTCTGATTTGCCACAAGGCAACAAATAGACATAAAATCCACTTATTGCGGATATTTGGATAATTTTTAAAAAATGTACTTGTTGGAACACCTCCTCTTGAATATTTATTGACCCTAGCATACATTATAGCCTTGCCTAAGTCTACTCTACTATAAAATATATATTATAAATATATATTTTGTCAATAACAAATATATTTATAGTTATATGTTTTTCATTGGGTATAGTCGCAAATTAAGGACCTGAGACATTTATGGGACAGCATCAGGTGTATAATGGAGTCATCAAGATCAAGGGAGCGATTAAGATGACCCACAAAGAGTTACGCACGATGCTGAAACAGCTCAACGAATACCAATTGAAGCAAATCAGCCAAGCCGCCATGCGGTTTCTGGCGTTGAACCAGGAGCTTGCCGAGATTGAGCCGGATGTCTGCCCGTGCTGTGGAGATCAGAATGCGGCATTTATCCGCAAGGGCGTCCAATGTGGGAGGCAGCGCTTCCAGTGCAAGTCCTGCGGCAGGAAGTTTACCTACGACACCAAGCAGTTGACCTCCAACTCCCATCAACCCACGGAATCCTGGGTTATTGTGCTGGAAGACACGCTGTCTTTGGCATCGCTGGATTCTACCGCTGAAAAGATCGGCGTTTGCCACTCCACTGCCTTCCATATGCGTCACAAGCTGCTGGTGTATATGGAAGAAATTGTGACAAGCTCTGCGCCGTTGGAGGCTCTGATCGAGGCAGACGAGACATATATGATCGAGTCTCAGAAAGGCACAAAGGTCACGCTCAGGAAGCCCAGAAGACACGGAGAAACCTCTGGAAAAAGGGGCCTGTCAAACGAACAGATGTGCATTTGCGTTGCCACTGACCGCAACCATCACGTGATTGCCCGCTGTGTCAACCGTGCGAAGCCGGGTTCCGAAGACATCATGAACGCCCTGGGCGACCATATTGCAGAAAAGTCTGTTCTGATCTTCGACGGGATCACAAGCTACAACTACTTGGCTGAGCAGAAGGAATGCGAGAAGGTCTCTCTGGTTGGTCACGAGTCCTACAACAAGGTTTTTCACCTGAATACAGTGAACAGCCTCCACAGCCGCTTCAAAGAAATGATGCGGAAGCTCCGCGGCGTTGCCACCAAGTACCTCAATCGCTATACCGCTCTGTTCTCTCTGATTGCCATGACTGCGGCCTGCTCCGTAACGGAGGCCGCCGACCAGCTTCGCCGCTCCCTGCGCTCTCTCCGGCTCCCTGTAACCATTGAATCCGCAAAGTCCTTGAATATCCTCGCGATTTGAATCATTAGGTCCTTATTTTGCGACTAACACTTTTTCATTTATAATACTTATCAGAAAGTAATAGCTAATTGCACTATAGAGGACAGTACTATGGCTCGAAATAAGGAAATTTCAAAAAAGAGCGGTACCGTTGCCAGCATCAACGACTCCTTGAAAAAGGCTACCACAGAGATGCTGGTTTTATTTGTACTGCATCAAAAATCCATGTACACCTATGAAATGATGAATACAATTGAGCAGCTCAGCGAGGGAAGACTAATGTCAGCAACGGTGCGTATGTGATGGGCCATGGCGGCGGCGCACAGTCGCAGCACACATATTGTACGTCGATCTCCTGGGACGAGGCTCAGCCCGGTGACCTGGTATTTTACCCCAATGACAGCCATGTGGGTATTGTAGGCGGCCGGGATGCAGACGGTAATCTGCTGATCGTCCATTGTACGCCCAGCGGCGGCGTGGTCATTACCGGCCAAGATCATTTTGAGGCTGTTGGAAGACCAATATTTTACGGAGGTGAATGGTAGTGTTGATGGAGTTATTAATACAGTAGACACATTATATAATATTTAAGTGTAAATTTTTACAATCCTATATTTTTACAGTTAAAAAACATTAACTTTTCCAATTAATTAACAATGGAACAGATGGCGACTGTATGGCATCTATAACGTTGTAAAAATCTATTCTATATGTGTTGCTGGAATGGGCAAATTCCAGAACAGTAGTGATGGGGGATGCCATTGGATGTTTCAGTTAAGTTCAAAGTAAAATAATGGAAACATCCCAGCTCTGAGAATTATCTCGGAGCTGGGATGTTTAATATGCAATTAGCTTCGACGTTTGACGAGAGCATAGCCTATTATAATGGAGAACTAAAACATATGTGCTGAATATGAATGTAATTAATGACTACTTTTAAAAATAAAACTACTAAATTTAATCCTATTGCTAATATAGATACAGATAACACACTTGGCAACCATAGAGATACAAATCCACATAATATTTGTATAACAAAGTAAACGTAGAAGAGTTTTTTTGCGCATGAATAAGTTTTCGGATTTTAAAATCATTTTCCCGCGTATTAGGCAATAGTTTGGAGTAATACTCGAACATTTTGTTAGTCTGTGTATTAGGTTTAGACATACTGACAGCCGTAGCTATTATAGACGGTATGTATAATGCTATTACCAAAAAAATACTTCAATAGTCATACAACTTAGCTATCTCCAAGGGAGCATACGGTATTCCAAGGACGTTCACCATTCAGATATGTCTGAATAGCCATTTGTACTTTTTCAATAGAATGACCAGTTGATGAGTGGCTACTCACATTACCCTTTTCTTGATATAGGGTTCTAATTTGTGTATTGTTGTATACAGAGGAACTAACATAATAGTCTTTATAGGCACAATATGCTCCTGTAGCAGTTCTACTAGTATTAACTGTGACTTTATAAGTGTAATGGAATCTGTTTATTTCAAGTTTACCTTCTAAGATACCTTTTCCGATTGATGTTACAAACCCGCTTGCCATACCGCCTATCGCAGCCGCCCCGAGTGCAGCAAAACTAACATTGCCTTTAACAGCTTCCCTTATAATAGCTGCTACAGTAGCGACAGTCATATTTTCTAAAAAATCAAACTTATAAGCTTTTCCATTACTAACCTGTGAATCTATATGACGATGTAATTTTGCAGTTGCGCCAAAATCTGATATTTGTCCAATGATCTTATATCCACTAAAGATATTAGAGTTTGTTAATCCATAGTCGCTAGCTTGTGGAGAAGAAACGGAATTTCCATTTTCTGTTTCTTCAACTGCCTCGGTATTTGCAGAGGGCATCACTTCTTCTTCTGAAATGATTGTATAATGATCAGAAGCAGTAAATGTGGCCGATTCAATAATTTGGCCAGTTGATACATCATATTTTAGCTGTAAAATTTGATCGCTGTTAGGATTATACTGTGAACTCTCTACTATACGATTCAAAGAGTCCTTTACACTAATTATATATTCGCTTTGGTTGTTTGTATGCATATACTTAGTTTCTAATACTTCTCCGTTATTCATAGAAACTCTACTAATATCGTAGTTATCAACGGCTAATGCAGGGGTATAAACAGTAAAGCATAATACAACGGCGAGAACTAGTGATAATACCTTTTTTATATTCAAAGCTCCTTTATCAATTGAATTGTATTATTCCTGCGTCTTCATTAGGCTGAAATTCTTGGCCCATTGGAATCACCTCCCAAATCACCATAGACTATGCCATATAATTATCCCGTTTTCTTTATTTCTTGGATATTCTGGATTATAACTTATAAATATATATTTGTCAATAAAATATATGTTTACAAAGCGATATTTTTTAGATATTATAATTACAAGAAAATAACAACACCATAGAGGTTCGTATTATGGCTCAAAAGAAGGAACGTACAAATAAGAGCGGTACCGTTGCCAGCATCAACGACTCCTTGAAAAAGGCTACCACAGAGATGCTGGTTTTATTTGTACTGCATCAAAAATCCATGTACACCTATGAAATGATGAATACAATTGAGCAGCTCAGCGAGGGAAGACTAATGTCAGCAACGGTGCGTATGTGATGGGCCATGGCGGCGGCGCACAGTCGCAGCACACATATTGTACGGCGATCCCCTGGGACAAGGCCCAGGCCGGCGACCTGGTATTTTACCCGGATGACAGCCATGTGGGTATTGTAGGAGGTTGGGATGCAACCGGTAATCTGTCGATCGTCCATTGTACGCCTAGCGGCGGCGTGATTATTACCGGCCAGGAGCATTGTAGCCATATTTCTGATTTATGATCTTCTCTCAATCCGGGGGAGATTTGACGCTTACGATTTTATGGAACTATTATAATATTCATATAGAAACACCCGTACCGCTGTTGCCGACGGCACGGGTGCAAGTGTAGGTATTAATCTATTTGGTTTTTAAAAAATAGTAAAGTTTAATTTTCTTTGATTTAAAGTTGAAATTTTTTGAAAACAAAAAATGGTTTGGTCTTTTCATTGTGCTTAATAATTGAATCGATTTTTATAGTGATTATATGTCAGTAGTTAACCATAATTCTTTTTAATCAGAGCCAGGAGCATTTTAGTTATGTGTAAGTATTTATCCTTTCGCTCCAACAAACTTTTTACTTATCTGGGTTACAAAAAGAACTTGTTAGTGCTGTATTTGCTCGTCAATCCGATCAACTCCGCTCTGGAAGTTTTGCTTGCCTACACCACAGCCATCGCTATCGAGTATGCCATCAATGGTTCGCTGGATCAGATCGGCATGTATATCGCGGCATTTTTTGTTTACGTGATCGTATGGTTCCTGTTCAGCCTGCTCCATACATATCTGCGCAACAAAATTCTAGAACATGCCGTAGCCCACTTAAAGCAAGACCTTATGGAACGAATCTTATTTTCTCCTCCTACCGTTTTTCACAAAACAAATACCGGCACCTATTTGTCCCATTTGACCAACGACTGTGAGATCATCCGCAATTCTTATTTTTTTGAACTATTGCGATTATATGGGCAGGTCGTACAGCTTGTCATCGCGCTGGCGGCGATGTTTTTTATCAGCTGGATCATCGGCGCCTTTGTTGTCTTTATGGCCCTGGTGCAGGTCGCTATCTCCACATCCTTCAAAAAGATCATTTCTCATCTGGGAGCACTCTATTCCCGCCAGCAGCAAGCATACACCCAAACCTGTAAGGAGACCCTGCAGTCTTTCCAGACCGCCAATCTCTATGATGTGCGTCACGAATTGTCAAACCTGCATGCAGAAGCCGCCCAGCAAACCGAACATGCTCGCTTTCGTTCCAAACTGATGAATTCCATCGTAAATGAGCTTTCCTTTTCCGCTGGCACCGTTATGTATTTGGGGATTTTCCTAATCGGTGCAGTGCTATCTTTGAAAGGTGTATTGGGCGTCGGTGCGATCATCGCAGCGGCTCAGTTGATGGGGCATATCGCCACACCTCTCACCAATATCTCCACGGATATTGCGGAATTGCAAACTTCGTTCGAAATTGCCGATCATCTGCAAGCAATCCTGGATATCCCTTTCCAAAACCAGCCGGGAATGGCAAAAGACCGGTTTGATTCTGCTCTGACGGTGCAAAATCTTTCCTTTCATTACAATCAAAAAGAGATCTTTCATAACATCAACTGCACCTTTGAGAAAGGGAAAAAATACCTCATTGTCGGCCCCAGCGGTTCTGGAAAATCCACTCTGCTGTCGCTCCTTACCGGCCAGCTGCCTCTGCAAAACGGCTCCATTACACTGGATGGCCATCCGTTGAACCAGCTCAGCACGGCCGCTCTGCATCAGTTGATCCTGCTCAGCCCCCAGGAACCCTACTTGTTTGATTGGACGATTGCCGAAAACATCCGGCTCTTCCGCCCCATTGCCGAGGAACGGATCGAAACATTGTTGGACCAGGTGGGCCTTTGCCAAAAAATACGCTCTCTTCCCAACGGTATTCATACCCGGTTTGGCGAGGGCGGCAATGAATTTTCCGGCGGCGAAAAGCAGCGCGTCGGCCTGGTGCGGGCATTGGCACGGAATGCGCCCATCTTACTGTTGGACGAGTGTACTTCTCACCTGGACGCCGTAACTGCCAAGCGTGTAGAAGATCTTCTTTTACAGCTGCAAGATACCACGGTCATCCTGGTCTCTCACAATCCCTCTCACGCCTTACGCCACGCCGTCGATAAAGTCTTTGTCATGCAAAACGGCGTGCTCACGGACGAAGTTGTTGGGAAATAGAGAGTATTTGTCTGGAATTATCTCTAATTTAACGATTTTTACACGTTTTTATCTAAGCACACATGCGCTGATTTCGCTGATTTGCAGAATATAATTTAATGTTAGGAGGAATTAATAAAAAATGACACTTTCCCATTTTGTTCACACAATCCATACAGATCACTCGGTGATCTTATTTAATACAATCAACTCTTCAATTGTCGAACTTTCTCCACACTATTTTCACAATGGCCTTCTTCAGATTGAACAATGTACCAAAGAAGAAATTGACTACCTAGTTAACGAAGAATTCTTTATTGAAACTAAACAAGCGATGGAAAGATTTCTCAATAAAGAAAGCGAACCCGAATGGCTTGACATCATTATTTCTATGACAGAGAACTGTAACTTACACTGCCAATATTGTTACGAAAACAATTTTTCATCACAGTCTGTCATTAGCTTCGATACAATCGATCAGATTTTAGAGTACATACGTTTGGTTATTGATCAACACCCATCAATTCAAAAAATCAATATTGATTTAATTGGCGGTGAGCCTCTTTTGGCTTCGAAGCAAATCGCCCATTTGGTTCGCCAGTTCAAAGACAATATAAACAAATCTGTTCAGTATTGCTTAGAGACTAATGGGACACTATTTACCAAAAATGTACAACGCATTTTTGAGGATGAATCCGTTGTTGTACATGTAACATTGTCACTTCCAAGCGATCATGATAAAATGAGGCCTTATTGGAATGGCCTTGGAACATTCGAAACCATTATTTCTAATTTGAAAAATGCTCGCCATTTTTTTGAAACAGACAAACACACCTTAGCCATTCGATACAATGTACACATGGAAAACGTGAATCAACATGATGAATTCGAAGAATTCATTCAGAAAGAGTTACCTTTCAAATTTATAATTGATGATGCCATCGTAATTAATTATGATTACAATACCTTTAAAAACACTCTGTCTTATGATAAATACAACAAATGGAATTTGGAGCAACATTTTCGAAGCGCACCTTCCCCATATTCCGATGAATCCTTTTTACTTTTGCCTACTCAATACATGTGTTGCCAAGGATATTCGCCCTACAGTATAAAAGTCTTTTCAGATGGATCATTAGGAATCTGCAATGCCTGGATGTACGGGCAACGCAGGGGTCATATTCGTGATCTTATTAACGGAGTTGATAAATCAACGGTTTTCCCTGAAATCAAGAAAGTATATCCTCCTGATTCAGATTGCATTAAATGTAAAAACTTGTTTTTATGTGGCGGGAAACGGATATGTCGAGGAGATAATCAGTGTGATTTCATTGATTTTCCTATAGATGATTATCTCATAAAATATGTAGAAGGGAGGCAAAAGAATGAACATCGTTAAACCTTCATCTCAAATGATGGAAACCCGTTGTGGCCCTTACTGGTCCAGACAGTGCAGCGAGCGCTTTAGAGGCTGCTAATTAGGTTTATCTGATAAATCCAACGTACCTGAAAATCCGCTAAAAATAGCGATACAAGGTGTGAAACTGTAACAATACTTGATGTATTGCAATACCGATTAACGCAACGCATGTTACTTTTAGTCGAATTTAATAGTACGAGGAATTTTTCAGATACTCTAGGAGAATCGGTGGCAAGTTGTTTCTACTCACTGGAATAACTTGCCACCAATTTTAATTTCAGCAAATGTGCTTTTTAATGTAAGCGTAAAATCTAATCACACCTTGTTCCAATATGTGTAATATGAAACAATACCTCCGTGTAGTGTCAGACAGTGCATGGTAGTGTCGTACACTGCCAGCGAAGCGGAGGTATTATTATGAACAGAGGACTACGAACGTACAACGGGCAGAATAAACTGGCACAGTGGGTACAGATTGTATCCGACTGTCGAGACAGCGGCATGAGTGTACGGCAGTGGTGCCAGGAGCATGGCATCAATATCTCATCCTACTACAGATGGCAGAGAAAAGTGTATGCCATGGTCCAGGCACAGCAAGAAGTTCAATTTACAGAGGTGACGCCGGTACAGGCGGTATGTACTGACCGTGTGGCCGTGACGATTCGGATCCATGGTATGGAAGCAGATATTCACAGCGGTGCGGATGCTGCCACTGTAGAAACAGTCCTCCGGGCTCTGCAATCATGCTGAGCGACTTCACCGGTGCTGACAAGGTGTATATCGCCTGCGGCTATACAGATCTGCGCCGTGG
>CALWSF010000124.1 GCA_944384125.1 uncultured Lachnospiraceae bacterium
AGTGCAATTATAGCCAGTGTAGAACCAAGAATACAGAAGCCAAAAGAACGAGCAATCATTCCAATAGCATCATTTTTTAGTGCATCGTGCTTGCCCAAAAGAATTTCCCTCGTTACTAGCCGGGGACAAAGAAATGCCGTAGAATTTTATGATGCGGATGAACAGCAGGCTTGGTAGACCGATCAAGAGATATTTTTATAGCTTAAGAAAGACGAAAGACACAGGCTGGAACATGGTTCCGCTTCTGTGTCTTTCGTCTGGAATTTTCGTTTAAACGATACCACACCCCAAATTATGTCTGGATCATACATAAGTACAAAGCAAGAAAATAATTTTAAGTGTAGCACTTCAGTACATAGGCCTGCAAGGCATAATGGAACACCCGCCTAAAAGAGAGCGGGCCGCTCATCCGAATCAAACAATTAGGGGAAGGGCCATCCAACACCATGATGCAGGCTGCCCGGGAACACCTGCAGGGAATCTACTCGCCGCACAAACGCACTAAGACCCAGAAGAAGATCTGGGCCTATCTGAAACTTCACCCGGATAAGACCGATTTCAGGGCCATCGCCCGAAGAGCCGGGGTAATGAAACACACGGCAGCAAAGCGGTACGAAATATCCAGATGAATGATGTGATAAATTAAGCCTCCAATATTGATATTAAATTCTCGACTCACCACAGAATAAATGTCACATTTAATAACAAATTATCAAACAAAGTGTGCGTCAAGATACAGTATTGATTCTTTTTTCTATCGGCACCCGCATTAGAGTCTTAAAATTTTCTCGTAGATAATGTGCATTTTGAGCCTCCAAGCCCAAATTGACAATTTGCCGTTTTACTATGTAAGGAGGTTTGGCAGCTGTTAAGGCCCCAAAAGGTAAGGGACAGCTTATCTCCAAGGGTGTTCCATTGTTCGTATATTCTATTTTCTCCCCACTGTGGTTAATAACTCAAACGGAAATAAATGCAGCCTGGCCCAACCACGTTACATGAGTCACAACGAATGTTGGCAGTGCATTGCATTAACAAACATTTGCGAATTAAAAATAGACAAATCATTGGTAAAAGTCTCTTTTAAAAGCTCCGCGCCAGGAATTTTGTGTCAGGTATCATTATTTACTTTAGCGGATCATACCTTGTGACCCTTAGGATCGCTCACGGCCCAATCGCCGGTTTCTGAGCCTCCTATGTAAAAAAGCTGATCATCATTTTCATGCACAATTACTGGAGCAAAATCAACGCCAACTACCCTTATATCATCCGCAGCATAGTAATATCGGACCTTGTTGAAGCATAAATTACTTTTCCGCAAAAACATCACCAGGCTCATTTAGAACGTCAATCGAGCTCTTGTCAAAAGAATATGCTGTTACGACAATAATGTCAACATCACGCTTATTATCTCCAGCAACAGGACAAATCAAGGTGTGCTTAGCATAGAAGTCCGGCAAAAACATGTCGACATGTATACTCTTGTAGCTTTTGTGCTCCTTTAGATGAACTCGCGAATTGGTTTAAATGCTACTGATTTACGAAATTGTTGCTGTACTGGATTCAATATTTCTCGAGCAGCCCCAAAATCTTCTTGTTTAGCCTGGCTATCATTTATGCATCCTCATAACACTTGCTACCAATTTTGCTTGCATATTTTTTATAATCAATTGCTGGAGCAGTACCAATATCCTGCAACCTCTTTAGCAAATTAAGAAGCAAAAAGACAAGAGAATCATTTTTCTCGCAAAATCGAATCGTATACTCCTTATTTTTTTCATATTGGCCAACAAAAACATTATTGTTCACAACAAATGTATTCTCAGAAACACAGCACACAAAGTCTAACCGCCTGTGATGCCCCGTTTCATTAGTATGCTTTTCATCAGCATGCCTTGCATTAATATACTTAACAACATTAGGCGCAATTGGTGCAACCCAGTCACTTTTTGTGGTCAACACACCCGCCAAAATTTCATGCAAAGGTTTTGGCCCAAATTGACCACCTGCATGTTGAATTGGTGTCGATGTGCGAGCTAAGGAACGAACACTTTCTGCTTTTTCTTGAGCATCCTCCATGTGTTTTTTATTAAGATTTTGCTTGACCTCAAATACTGCATATACGCTTTCGGCAGGAACAATTTTACTGTCTTGTTGATGAAATACTAAATAAGAATATTGTGTATCATAAATTACCACATCAATTTGTTTGCTACCTTTTCCATTTGAATCCATAATGATAGCCTTATCTACCGCGTATCGCGAAGGCAGATATCTTTTAAACCAGTTAATCCAATTAGCCTCAGTATTGTCGCCTTTTGTTCCTGGATGTGCAAATGGAGCCGCGCCGGTACAAAGAGTCTGCAACATTTCAGCTTGCATATCAGAGTACAATTTATCCAAGTCGTAATCTATCATTTTATATCCTCCATTATTTAATTTAAACAAAATTATATTTACACACCGTCTTCAAGCACGGCAAAATAAAGTTGCTATATGCTGTATGCATAATTTGGATAGTGCAAAAAAACGCCTAGCATCGCCCTTGTGCTGTAGTAGAGCAGAGATAGGAAAACATATGAGATTAAGTATTTTTAGAAGTTTTGAGTCCGAGCGCGGAGACTCGAACTCCCGGCATTCTGCCCAAAAACAGGCGCGCTACCAACTGCGCTACACCAGGATATGAAATTGTGAGATGGCCCCCAGGCGCATTCTCCCAAACCAACCGTGCCCCTCTCAGATATTCTTCTGTACATCATGTATGAGTAAGCGCCTCTGCAGCCCGCCAAACAGCCAAACCCATGCTTGAAAGGAGCTCGGCGGACGGAAAAGAGCCCCTGTCCGCAGGAATTTCAACGTTTGGACCTCACCCATTTGTTACGAGAATATTATACTCTATCTTCTCAAACAATGCAAACAAAATTTTTACCGTCAGAGGGACTCTGTATCCTCAGTGCCGGATACAGCATTCGGGGTTGCGCCTCTTCAGAGTATTGAGCGTTTCTAAGATAATTTCCCTCATTACTCGTGGCAAGTCAAAAGGCCAGATGTGGTTTTCACTACTGATAAAAAACAGGCACAGAGTAAAACACCATTCTACTTCTGTACCTGTTGTCTGCAACTAATTTCTTAAGTGAAAATTACCAAATATGTCCAGGACTCGGCTGTTGAGGCAGCCTGCGGAGAATATGCGCTTGGCACAACAGGGGACAACCTGCCGGGGGAGAGCCTTCCAGTTAATCCCGGATTTCTTTTCGTGCCTCGAATTCCATTGCAGCATCTTGCTTTTAAAAAATAGGTTGAATTTCTCCTATTCTTGCGTATAATAGAAATTAGGAGGTGTTACAGATGACCGTGAACACAAAGAATCTTGTTTCCATTACAGAGGCCAATCAGAATTTTTCCCGAGTGGCACGTCTGGTGGATGAAAACGGCGCTGTCATTATCTTGAAAAACAATGTCCCGCGTTATGTGGTGCTGGAATTCAGCCAGGCAGAACAGGAACAAATGGCAACAGATGAGGATATTTTGACGGTATCCCGGCGTTTAATTGCAAAAAACCGCCGCGCCTATGAGGAACTGGCGAAATGAAAATCTGATCGAAAAAACAAATCCCCGCGCCGCATTCTGCGCTAATCGAAAAATTTGGGGGATAATGCTGGAAAATTCAAGATTCTGTCGTATCTATGGAGAAAAAACTGGGGTTGCGCCCGTTAGGGATTTTGCGGATTTCGGCGTTCATTCGCACCGAGAGCACAACTGACTTTTACCACTTCTGACCACAGTTGAAATGTGGCCGCGTAGCCTTTGAAAGTCGAATATTTAACGCATCTGTCCACCCACATTTTATGGGGCATAAAAAGCTGTAGCCGCTACCCGCTGTCCTGTCCTGGGGCTTATCCCTCGAACGGAAGATGTGAAACAACTCATTCATAAATAATTTACCAACTCCTTCTCCGTGAATTATCGGAAAGATCTTGACAGCCGGGTCTGAGATGAATATAATATAGGTAACATCTCCCCCAGGCCTCTGTTGGCACTTTCGTGGTGCTACACGCACACTTGGGGGCGTTCTGTTTTTTAGGGGTAATTATCATGTCGGATAAAGAATTCAAAACGATTGATGAGCAAATTGCCATCTTAGAATCACGAGGACTACAAATATGGCTTTATCTTCATCATACGCCGTCTGCTCAAACCAGAAGAATTCGCAGCAATGAAAGCAGAAATCGTATCGCTTGCAAATAAGTATCCCTTTGTAGGCATGAGATACTACGGCTTCCGGGACGATTGGCAAACTGTGCTGTAATAATCTTTACCGAACTGCATATATTACTATTGACTTCTTCCACAGGCCTATCGGGCACACTTGTGGACGGTCTGTTGGCCGGGGCAGCATTGCTGCTCCGGCTTTTATGTGCAAAAGAAGAAATCCGAACCCATCTCCAACTTGGAAAATTAAGTTCGGATTTCTATCTTTGGGTCTTTGGTACGAGTGGCGATACAGAACTTATGGCTTTCGTCAAAGAATACCAAACCAAAGCCCAGCGCAGCGGGTTCGGTTTGGAGCGGAGGAGCAGCGGCGTGAGCACGCTCTGACTTTTGAAAAAAGTCGGAGCAAGCGATACAAAGCTTGCTCCGACGTGGTCCCCCGACCGAATTCAAATCCGAACGTTGGGATATTCACAGCATTCTGGCAGCTGTCCATAAGGGTAAGTATTACCCTTATGGACAGAAAGCAGCATGTAGCAGAATATGACTCTGACAACTATGGCACCGGCATACCATACCACGAGGCCGAGGCCCTGGCCCGTGTTCTGCTCCCGGAGATACAAGCCTTTTTCGAGAGTGAGGAAGGGCAGAGAGAATTTGCCGAATGGAAAGCCCGGCAAGAGGCCGACACAACAAACAGGCATAACACGCAAGGCGGGAACATCTATAACGATGCGCCCGTCTACGCTAAAATACAAAAGCTTTGATTATGGAATGCTGGATGCAATATACCTATCATTCTGGACATCCAAATAAGCATAAGCCACATATCGCATATTGGATGATGGTAGATAGGCCCCATATAAGGTACGATATTGCCCATCTGGCAGTTTCTCATAATAAGAGTAACTAACTTATCCGCTGACAGAATCCCCCGAAGCAAGTTCAAGTCCTATACCGGCAGATGCATACGGTTCAAAGGGCACCTCATACCAAACGCCATCCAGCAATACTTCAAGTTCAGGAGAGAAAATAGTTTCTGTATCTGAGCCAGCGGAAGCACCGCTGTCCAAACGAATATCCATATTGTTGGAAAAGGTTGCACTGATAGACATACTATCAAGATTTAACACAAACTCCAAGCCGAGTAACTGAGATTGCAATTTAGATACGGTCAGTCGAGTATCGTCCCATGTTTTACGAGAAAATAGTTTATTTTCAAGGTAAATATAAAATAGCTCCATTGTATCAATGATAGAATTGAAAATTATTTGTGATTTTATATTATGTTTTCCTCCCATCTTAATTTATTTCAGTTACTTATTACGGAATATTCTCTATAGAAATGATAAATCCAAACATACTACGCGCCAATGATTTATATGCAACCAGCAAGATAGTTTACACATTAAACTAATATTTATGTTTATATCTTTGTTTATTAATTCTTTGAGTTTTTCTTATCAATTAGTAAATATATTGATGTGATTAGGGTTCTCATATATAAAATCTTCAATCGCTTTACCCTCAGGAATTGTTAACGCTAAGTATTTTGAATAGTCACGATTTCTCTTCCTCGGTTCAATCATATCGAAAATTACAGCAGTAAAATTGCGTTCTAATCTCCATAAAATGGCGATATTATCATCACCATTAGAGACAACATGATAGAAGTGTAACAAAAATTCCAAATTTATATGTCGATACCCTTGATATGCAGATGGTTTTTGTTTTCCAAAGTTATCTCCCTTTATGACATTAGGAAAATAGAATCTTCCTATCTCTGTTAAAGCAGACAATTGTGATAACATATCTGTTTTTTGAGATAAAAATTCAGAGGAAAAAAGTTTTCCGCTCTCAGAATAATGGATAATTTTTATCATTAGATTTACAACGAGAGAATACCATTACAAAAGTTCTTTTCTATAACTCTCTGTGAGTTCATATTTTTTCGTATTTGTTGCGATCGCATATATTCCACCAATTATCGCAATAAGCACCGTTACGACAATACCTGCAATAGCAATGATTTCTTCTGCATTAAGCGTAAGATTTACAGCTATATTATCTATGTGAACTACCCCCCCCCCACTAAAACATATTAGAAGCTTCGATTTCTAATAATAGCATGTTTTAGAAGCGATTCCATGTAGTATTACTCATGATTATCGAGTAATACTATCTGCTAAAATCAAAAAAGGGTAAGTCCCATAAGGTCTTACCCTTGGTCCGAGTGGGGAGACTCGAACTCCCGGCATCCTGCTCCCAAAGCAGGCGCGCTACCAGCTGCGCTACACCCGGATATGAAGTTGTGAGATGGCCCGGGCGC
>CALWSF010000125.1 GCA_944384125.1 uncultured Lachnospiraceae bacterium
AAAATCAGAAAAGGCTGTTGCATCATGCAACAGCCTTTTCTTTCGTTAAGAACCTTCACAGATTACTTGACTACCACGTTCTCACAAAACTTCATCAGGATACTGGCCATCTGGCCACGGGTGGTGCTGTCCTTGGGATCCAAATACAATACGCCGCCCTCATCATTGCCGTTGATGAGGCCGTTTGCGTGGGCCCAGGAGAAAGCAGTCTCTGCCCAGCTGCTGACCTGATCGCCATCGGGATACTTGCTCAAGACTGCGGAACTCTCCTGATCGTACTTCTTATACCCGGCATAGCTGTAAAGCATCTGAGCAAACTGCTCACGAGTCAGGTTGTCCTTAACCCCGAAGGTACCGTCAGGATTTCCGGCAACCACACCATTTTCCACTGCCCAGGTGACTGCGTTAGCGTACCAATCGCCCTCTTTGAGGTCGGAGAACTTATCCGTGACCTTCTCCACTGCGGGCTGGCCCTCCAGATTGTAGAGCACCTGCACCATCATGACGCGCTTCACTTCTCCATTGGGCTCAAACAGATTGTCGCCAACACCTGCCATCAAACCGTGGAAGTAGGCGTACCGCACAGCCTCATAGTACCAAGCTGTCTTTTCCACATCGGTGAAGGGCAGCGGATTGATCGTCTCGTCCAGCACTTTCGCAATCAGGCTGTGGCCATAGGCGTTGGGATGGAAGTCCAGGTTGATCTTGGTCACCTCAGTGACAGAGGCATTGCAAGGGGACTCCTCAGCTGCCTGGAAAGCAGTGTACACATCCACCACAGTGTATTTCAGCTCCAGAGAGCTGTAAGTAATCACACTGTTGAGCGCAGCCACGCCGCTTTCAAAAGCCTCGGCAACTGCCTTCAGGGATGCGCCCAACAGGGGATTATCCGCCTGATCCGCTGCCAAGTAGCTATAAGGATTGTACTGGCTGGTCACATACACAACCACATCGGGATTTGCGGTCTTAATGGTGCCCACAATTTTCACCAAGTTCTGGGTGAACTGGGTCAAAGAAGCAGTGACTTCATCGGACTCGGCAAACTCGGGAAGAACGCCAATGGCAAAGGCCAGCAGAGCGGAATCACCATTGAGAAGCTTTTCCTGCAGTTCAGCCTTTTCCAGCTGCTCTTCTTCCTCTTTGTCAGCATTGTACTTGCCCAGCAGGAAATTGTACAGGCCATCCAGCAGGTCGTTGCCGCCCACGGTGAGGGTAATCACATCGGCAGCAGCTACTTTAGCCACAACTTCCGGATCTGCCAGCTTTGTCAGCAGAGTGGCGGAAGTAATGCCCTCTTCTGCCAGATTCTCCAGCGCGTAGGCATTGCTCTCTGCCAGTAATTCGGGGAACGCCTTCTCGCCTTCCTGCAAACCATAACCTGAGGGGATGCTGTCACCCAAAGCCACATAGTTCTTGGGAGCTTCCACCTCTTCCGCACTGGCGGACAGGGGAATCATGCACAACACCATGCACAGGCACAGCAGTGTTGCCAGAATTCTCTTCTTCATGTAGATCTCTTCCTCCTTTGTTTTTGAGGGCATTCTCGCTGAGACGGTCCTTTACCAAAGCACAGGCTTTCTAAAATGAGGTCTCGTAGCGCGCCCTGCATATTCTCGCCAGAACAGCATTTGAATGCGCTCATTCCGGCTGCACATTATTATATCATATATTTTCTCGTTTTCCATCTCTTTTTTCGGTCGAACTCTATATATTTTTGCGATTATCTAACACCAATACTGTATGTGTTTATTTGCAATCAAAATATACCGCAAGGACTATAATGCCAATTAAATAACCCACAATAAAAGGGTATACAACCACTCAAAAAACGAAAGATTCCTTGCAGATTCTTCGGCATTGAAAAAAACATCAACAATCTTTCTTGCCGCCTTGACAAAGGACAAGCCTTGCTCCACAATATAGCCAAATAGCCATCCCGTATTGCGGAGATCTCGTGCAAGATAGGGGTATTTCTGCACTCCCATGCCGGATTTCCGCTTTCAAGACCGGTACTGCTTTGCCGGTCCCTCTCCCAGATCACTTACATAAAAGGAAGGAATCACACCATGAAAACACCCAAAGAACGCGCCAGAGAGCTGGTCTCTCAAATGACACTGGCGGAAAAATGCGCTCAAATGAAATTCGACGCTCCTGCCATTGAACGGCTGGGAGTTCCTGAATACAACTGGTGGAACGAGGCGCTCCACGGCGTGGCCAGAGCCGGAGCCGCTACGGTATTCCCCCAGGCCATTGCCATGGCTGCCAGCTTTGACACCTCGCTGATGCACCAGGTGGCTGTGGCGATTTCCGATGAAATGCGGGCCAAGTACAACGAATACAAGGAATTTGGCGGGACACAGATCTATCAGGGGCTCACCGCCTGGTCCCCCAACATCAATATCTTTCGGGACCCCCGCTGGGGACGTGGTCATGAAACCTACGGCGAAGATCCCTATTTGACCGGAGAAATGGGCGTGGCCTTTGTCAAAGGTCTGCAAGGGGACGACCCTGTCTATCGCAAAGTGGATGCAACTTTGAAACACTACGCCGTACACAGTGGTCCGGAGGCTCTGCGTCACAGCTTTGACGCAAAAGTCGGGCAAAAGGATCTGTAC
>CALWSF010000126.1 GCA_944384125.1 uncultured Lachnospiraceae bacterium
TATTATATCATCTTTAACACCGTTAACTTTTGATTTTGTAAATGATTTACTGGTCGGTTCGATAGAGTGCCTTGATACATTGATTTAACTTGGAAATAGGTTTAGAAACGTTGATATAATAGGGTTTGTTGAATGTTGTTATTTCATGTTTTTAAACTGAAAAAAGGTTACTATCCATTAATTAAAATAGGTAGTAACCTTTTTTTATCTCCAATTATACTTCAAATTAACTTAACAATTTGACCTTCAAATTGGTATAATGTGTATAAACTAAAAAACTTTTACGGGTAGTTTGGCGGCTTCACGTAAAAGTTAAAAACAAACTGGAAATTTATTTCCTAGGACTATTATATCATGCAATACATAAAATTGAAGATTTAAACCTTAGAAAATAATACATAGATACTTGAATTAGTAACTTCTTTCCAGTTTGCAACTTGGAAAGGAGTTTTTTTACATATGGCATTCGTTACAAATCAAAATACAGCAAGCCAATTTGTTGGGCTGTTACACAGTGAACAGATTTTTAACACATTAATTTCGTTGAGTGAAGCTAAAAATTATATTGGTTTGTCGAAGAAGCAAAAAGCGCAATTGAAGTTTTTTGAAAAATATAATTTTAACATTTTAAAGCCGAAGTCTAGTTTTAACGTGCTTTCAAATTCTGCTAAAAATCGCGTTAAGGCGCAATTATTCAGCGTTGGTTTGTCTCATTCGCCTTTAAAACAAAGTAATGAAGCGTCAAGAGACACGATGGAAATGATGTACACTTATGATATTTTGAACTATCTAGCTCAAAAAGAATTTGAGTTAGAAAACGATCAAGTACACACTTCAATGCTCACTATTAGCTTTGAAAATGCTGATAAAAAGCATTTATCGGATTCCATTCAAGAATTACTTTTATTTTATCGTCAACTGAAAGACTTTTTTAGAAAAACGTTGGATTGGCAAAATAATGACTATTTAGGTACTATTCCGTCGTTAGAAGTAACAGTGAATAATGCAAAATTGGAAAAACACAATCCAAAATCACTTTGGCATGCACACTTACATATTCTTATTTTTACAAGCTGTGAACTAGAAATTAAATCGGTTAGATCAAAAATTTGGAATAAATACAGCAGTTTATGCAAAAAAGCGGGTATTTATGCGTCTGAAAAAGCATTTTTGATCGAAAATGCATATGCAAAAGCTCAAGGTGAAAATAGTTATGATGATTTTCTTGACGATAAGAAAAAACAAAAACAACAAGAACATAAAATCGCGCGTGCTGCCACCGCAGAAGCTGGAAAATACGCGATTAAATCATCAGACTATAATAAATTTTTGAAAATCAATAAAAAAGGTGAAACTGACGATTTTGCGTTACAGTGTTTTGCAGAGTTGTACTCGTCATTTATCAAACCTTCGATTTCTAAAAAATGCGAATACAAAAACGCGGATCAATTACGTAAACGGCTCACTAAGCGCGTAAGAATGCAGGGTTCGGGCTTGTATCAAACTGCACGTCAAATTTTTAACGCATTAAAAAATGTTGGATTAGACGGCATTTTCTTATTTAGAAAAGCGAATGGAGATATGTCGCGTGTGCCAAATTTCTTCACACAGGCGCTTCAAATTGGCTTTAATAATTTAGTTAAAAATAAGGATTCAGAATCTGGTTATCGCTATTATGCTCAAATCTTGAATGAAAGTTCTTTGAATTTGGCTGAAATCATCTATTATAATAGCGATTTTTTGGCAAACACACTTTTTCCGGCAAAAAAGGTGCTCAATCATTTGATTGCCAAGCACCAGCCTGTTGAAATGTCGAAGAAACAAGAAGCTATTTTCGATGTTTTGGTTAATTTTTCTGCATATCGAACTTCAAAAGAGCAAATTATTGACGTTTTTAATGATTGGATCAAGACTGTCAAAGAAAATGTTTACGTTGAAAAGGACGGCACTTCAACATTTGATAAGAATAAGGTTCATGACTTGCAACAAGTGCGCAACGCTTACAGTGAAGCGGTAAACAATGATATTTATTTTTATAAAAATGTGCGCATTTTTAAGAATTTAGAAGTTGCGAAAAACTTTAAAAAAATCATGAATAGTGAAGGATTTGAACAGTTTATTACTAATGATTCACCTTTGATTTTCAAGGATGATACTTATAAAGACTTTTTTGTAAATTCTGCAGAAGAAAACGGCAAATTCAGTAAATCAGTGCATGAGACTGCGATAACAATGGACGATATTAAAACTTTTAGAAAATATCAAGTGAAAATGGGTGATAATTTCTGTGTTACGGTTGAAACGATCAAATTAGTACCCGCTATTTTGACGTACTTAAAACTAAAAGGACTTGAACTTCGGCTTGCAAAATCTGACTATGATGGTGGGGCTCAGATTTGGGAATACTGGACTAACAGGAAAGCGGGTGAGCAATGCGCTTGCAGTGCTGAATTGGGCTTTATTGTTGATTGCTTAGAATTTGCGTTAAATCCAACTGCAGAATTAAAAGAAAAAATTCTTTACTATCACAACACAGAAATCATGATTGATTTAGTTGTTGACGCTGAACACCTAGAAAAAATGATTGTTAACTTGTACAAGAAAAACGCTTCGCAAAATAACCCCGCATTTAAGAATATTAATTTAGATACTGCAGTCACATATACAGAAACAAGTGATATTGAAAAGCTGATTGACATGGTGGCGTAGCCCGCTATTTGATGCCGTTTGTCAATGGTACCGGAGCGTAGCGAGGATAAGGAATTGACAAACATAAACTAAGTGACACTTTTGCTTTTAGCGAAAGAAACACTTTTTCTTTCGCCTGCCTAACGGCGAGTGATACAGGGGTCAAGCGTCCCACGCTTGCGAGAAAAAGGGAGCAAATCTCTGATTTGCGGGGAAAAGGCGAGGAGCCGTTTCCCTGTTTTGTCATGCCATAAAACGCTATAATATAGGTGTAAGTAGCAATCAGACTTACACTCTTTTCACATTTCATGTATTTTTACCCTATTTAATTATCTGAGGAGGTTTATTTTATGGCTGAATTAAAAGACCTCACGAATGCTGAAGCACTTAATAATCAGATTGAACGGTTAGGCG
This sequence comes from uncultured Lachnospiraceae bacterium, assembly GCA_944384125.1. GTDB lineage: Bacteria > Bacillota > Clostridia > Lachnospirales > Lachnospiraceae > Otoolea. The sequence goes on from CALWSF010000126.1 coordinate 3,103, forward strand.
ATATGATCGAATTAAACGCCGATTATCTCCAAGATTTGAAACATCAAATTAAGTCGCTTCCCGATTCAAATTTTGATGATTTGCTTCAAAGAGTAGACGAGGCACAGCATTTGATGTATCAAGCCTCACAAAAGCTAATAAATCAAAAATTATAAAAAAACACCCTAAAAATGGGTGCTTTTTTTGTTTTAAAATGGCAGATTGTAAAATTTAAGTTGAACATTTTAGTGGACAGAAAAACCCATAAAGGTCTTTAATGGTGTCGTTACAA
>CALWSF010000127.1 GCA_944384125.1 uncultured Lachnospiraceae bacterium
TCCCATGAGCCTAAACCTGTAGGTTCATTAACTGTAACTTTTACAGTGATATTATCTCCAACCTCGCCTACAGTCGTTGTTCCTAAGAAAGAAATAGAAGCAGCATCTACTACATAAGGACAAAAGAAAATAAAACTAGTTATAAATATAAATAATATTCTTTTCATTACCAATCACCTTTTCTTTCTTAAAATAACATTAATTCCATTTGCCATTTTATCAACTGTTTGCCATCTCTTACTACTTTTTATATTTTCTATTTCCTTTTGATAGTCTTCAATAATACTCCTTAAGTTTTCATTAGACTTACTATAATCAGAAACAGCATTTTCGAGTTCTAAACACCTATTAGTTAAATTCTTAACTTCATTCTCTAAATTATTAGAGATAGCAAGATATTTTATAGTGTTGTTTTCCATATCCTCAACAACCTTATATCTTTTAATAGATTTGTTAACACTATTATCTAACAAGATATTACCATCTAAGACATATTCATACTCACTTTGTTCATATACAAGGCTATCAAATAAATTAAGTTTTTCTAATAATTTCTTTCCTTTATTAGTTTGAATAATTAAGGCAGACACTCCTTTTCTATCATACATATTTGGATGATATCTATGAACACCCCAATAATCTCCCATAACAATATCTGCTACATTATTTTTACCTTTAAAATGACAATCGTAACAAGACTCTCTTAAAATATTATTATTAAGATATAAATTCATTAAGCCACTATCTTTATATAACAACACTTCATTTCGATTATTATATTCTAATTTAATAGTAGGTGCATCCCAAGAATAATCTTTGCGATGATAAGAAATTTTTGTGTTTTTAGGATAACCTTCTTTTACTAATATATTACTTGCAACTGTATCATTCATAACTCCATGACATATAACAGAAACAAAATAAATATTTTTATAATCCTTAACAAGATTTCTTACTCCTGCTATTTGACAAGGGGTACCACTAAAAATAATTTTCTTATTACTTTTTATATCATCTAAAAGAAGAGGAAGAACATCTATTAAAGAACTTTGTGTATACTTAGAACCTCTAATCTTTTTTAAATCTGCTACTTTATCAACTCTAATATGTTTGGTAGTATTATTCTTTATAGTAGCACCATAAATAATACCATGTTCTTCTTGAATAAACTTACTCGCTAGAATAGAAAAGAAACCTCCTGAAGAACTATTTACTTGAATATTTTCATCTTTAGATTTACATGCAAACACTTCTTTTTTTATTTTTGATATTTTATTAGGATTATTTATAGGACATATAGTTTTACACTTATTACAATTAATACATTTTTTCAAATCTATCTTTGGATAATTAAATCCTAATTCATCCTTAACAAAACTAATAGCATCAACAGGACAAGTTTTAACACATGCTCCACATCCTATACATTTGTTTTTATCGCATATTATCAATCTTTCATTCTCCTCTAGTTTTAAATTAATATCATTTAAAACATTTGCAGCTTTTTTAACCATAGGAGGAATAACTTTTTTCATATGTTGTTTAATGTCTTCTTTATTTTTTAAAAGCCATTTAAAATTATTTAATATATTCTCTTTTGTTAAATCTTTATAAGAGATAACATATTTATCATAAGTACCAAAAATATCTTTAGCAATTCCTTTTGACTTAACACTATAACCAATCACTAAAGTTGGAATAGATAAAGAATAACTTGCAATTGAAGCGTGAGTTCTAGAAGCAATCATAATATCACACTTTGAAATGATGTATTTAATTTCTTCACAATCATATTCACCATCAACTAAATGTATCCTAATCTCTTCTTTAAACTCTGCCTTTATCTTTTTTAATATAACCATATCATCAGATTCTTTTTGACTTACATGAGGAATAAGATTAATACTATAATCAGTATTATTTAAAATATATTTAATTAATTCTATAATTGATTGATATGATTCTAAATTTTCTCTATTAATAGTAAATGGTGAAAGATTAAGGCCAATGATTTTTCTATTAGTATACCATTTATCTAATTTAACTTTTTTACATTTCAAAGAAAAAGCTGAATCTGGGCATAAAATTAACTTTCTTTCATCAACATAATTTTTAATTGCATCATAAGAAATACTTTCTCTAATATAAAGTATATCAAAAATATTCATATCATTTAATAAATTAAAATCATTAATCTCTTCAAATAAAGAAGCTCCCCATAATATTAATTTTTTTCCCTGTTTTTTAACTTCTTCATCGATTGTATATAACCAATCACTAACATTATAACAGTAATTATCTCCACCAAGAGAAATACAAATATCATTATTATTAATTTCTTCTAAAAGTTCTTTTTGAATTCTCTTTAGCTTATTTCTATCATTAGTATAAGTATCTGAAATCTTACTATTAGAAGAAATATGAGGAACATATTCTTTAATCTTATTAGAGTATTTTTTACTATTATAAGAATTATATAAAGTAGCAGCTTTTATTTCATAACTTTCATCCATTTGATCAATAGTGGATTTTATAATCGCTTCAACTCCCCTATTTTGATAAGACCCAATTCCATATAATAACACTTTTTTCATATTAACACCTCTTATTTATTTGTTAAATGTATTTGATTTAAATAATTATAATATTTTTCTCTTATCTTAGTTGCAAATTTTCTTTTATAAATAAATGAAAATACCTTTTGCCTTACTGCTTCTATTATAGCACATACTATAAAAATTGCTATAGCAATTAGGAAAACATATGGAATAAATGAAAGAGATTCTTTAGGACCATTAACAATTCCTAACCATTGATATAAATTATCTCTTACATAGTTGCTTTCATGTATAAAATAAACTCCTAACATTAAAGTTGAACAATAATTTATAAATTTAGATTTAAAATCTAATGTTGTAAAGAAAGAAAAGTAGGCAATACTTT
>CALWSF010000128.1 GCA_944384125.1 uncultured Lachnospiraceae bacterium
GGCGAATATACACAGGAAAATAAGGACATACACAATGGTATGGGGTCTGATATATTTTTTAACCGCCTTTTCCAATGCTGCAAAATCGGGTCCCGCTGCTTGGGCTGCCGGGCTCCCCTGCCTTCCCTCCGCCTCTCTCTGGGGGGCCGGTGGGCTGCTCTGCACCGGAGGCTGGACGTTCCCCTGCTGTGCGCCGCAAAAATTGCAAAACTTGGATTGATCAGGTATTTGGTTGCCGCAATTGCTGCAAAACATATTCTGTATTCTCCCTTTCTGTTTCGGATAAACACCGGATCGGCGAATCCCTCTCACAGCGTTTCATACGCCGCGTTTCCGGATTTGAGCGATGTGGTGTCCATATATTTCGTATTTTTTCTGTTTATACACGTAAGAATTCCGCGCACAAAATTTCTTGAAGAATTGCATACACTATATAATTATACCGCAAGATCGGGATAAATCAAGGCGTTTCCGGGAAAGCTCCCCCATGGATAAAAAATAAGAAGCCCAAAGGCTTCCTATTTATTCTGTATCATGGCTCATGGCTTTGAGCATTTGTAAGACGGCGGATTTCTGGGCAGGAGTGAGCACCATCCAGCTCTCAAACACCTCTCTAAGCTCCGGGGTTAACTCCACCATTTCCCCATCTGCAAAGAACTGAGAGAGGGTAATTCCGAAACCTTTGCATATCGTTTCAAGGGTCGCAATGGAAGGGAGTGTGTTTCTTCTGAAAATATTCCCGATAGTGGACTGTGCCAAACCGCACTCTTTTGAAAGTTTATACTCTGTCCAGCCCCGTTCCCGCAATAACTGCTGGAGACGAGCGTGTATATCCATAGCATCACCACCCTTTTCATATCTATATTACTTCCAATATGAGTAATAAAATACATACAAATTGAAACGTTATTAGGTATGTGCTATGATGTAATCCTAGTAAAATAGATATAAGGAGGGCTATGTATGACCGAAATCGAAAAGAGAATGCATAGGGTTTGTTTTACTGGACACCGCCCGGAAAAGCTAATCCGTAACGAAAAAATTATAAAGAAAGATTTAGAAAAGCAAATTCATCGGGCAATAGCCGATGGACTGGATGTGTTTGTTACAGGTATGGCAAGGGGTGTGGATATCTGGGCGGCCGAAACAGTGCTCCGGCTTCGTAATGCCGGTAAAGCCATCCGGCTGATCTGTGCCTGCCCATACCAAGGATTCGAGCAGGGATGGGGAAAAGAGTGGCAGGAGCAGTATCGGGAAATTTTGGCGGCAGCGGATTTAGTCAAATATATAAGCCCGTCATACAGCCGTTCTTGCTTCCAAATCCGAAATGAATGGATGGTAGACCACGCCGCCAGAGTAATAGCCGTCTTTAATGGGGAAAAGAGTGGGACAAAAAACACCATTGACTATGCCAGGAAGGTAGGCGTTCCCGTTATTCTCCTCAACGGATAAAGCCCCGCTGAAAATTTTTTTGAAAATGAAACATATGGGAAAATAAAAAAAGCCGAAATCCCTGCTTTACAGAGATTTCGGCTTTGATTGTTTTGGAGGGAGGCAAGGGGATATTTCGGGTTCGGCAGAACGATAATACCTCAATTGCAGATATTTCCTTTCTTTTGTTTTTCATACTCCTCTTTCGTCAGCCTCCAATGATATTGTATCTTACCTTTTTGCGGCTGAGGCAATTTTTCTTCCAAAACAAGCGTAAAATTATTCTTTTCCCACACACGTCTGGAACGGATATTATAATCTTCACACAAGCAATGTAAAACATCGACTTTTTCTTTACTAAAAGCAAAATCAACCAGCATGCCAACAAACAAAGTTCCTATTCCTTTTCCCCAATATTCTTTTTCTCCTATACACATATCAATTCTTCTGACATCGAGGTTTTCATCATACATAGCTTTGACTTGGGGCAAATTCATCTTCTGCAGCCAACATTCACCAATTGTTTTTCCATTTACTTCAACAGCAAAGCAGAAGCTGTTTTGCGAAATACTGCCATAAATTTGATGTACCGCTTCAGGTGTATATGCTGCAACGTCATCTCCCTCAGCCCAATATAAAACTTCCGGATCTGCGTTCCATCTATAAAGATAGGGTAAGTAGTCATCTGATAAAGGACGGAGTATAATTTTAAATTCATCATTTCCCCCATATAGCGTAACAGTATGGGATTGTATAATACTCATTTTTCATCCCCCATTCCAGTTTTTTTATACTTCTTCCTTTTAAGAGTATATATTCATTATAATTTATCTGAATCATTCTTGTTCTAATATGCGAAATATAATTACTAATTTAAAGTAAAAATTCCCATCCACCAATTATATGCAGAGCCACTCAACCAAAAACATAGATGAAATAGATGCTGTTTTCTGCCGGGGCTCCCGGCCGCTCAGGGTTCAAGTCCCCGTCTATGACAAAATACGGCACCCGCAAAAACGGATGCCGTATTTTGTCTAAGCCACATGAAAAAGATATTTTCAGCATTTTGGCGGTGCAATTTGAACTCTCATGTTAAAAAGACATTGAATAAT
>CALWSF010000129.1 GCA_944384125.1 uncultured Lachnospiraceae bacterium
GAAGAACTACAAGATCAGCTCACTTCCTGCTTGGTACGAACTTCTGAGGATATTTGCTGTGAAGCTATCCTTTCCGGATGTTCCTGCATTTCTCCCAGGTATAGAAAATTGGATTCCATTTTAACAGGCCGTTTTACAGCTATTCCCTTTATGCTCATACTCCTGGCTCTTGTTTTCTGGCTGACTATCTCAGGAGCAAATGTCCCTTCCGAGCTTCTCTCTCAGGGCTTTTCTGCTCTGGAGGCGTGGATGATCCAATTTTTCCAATCCATCCACGCGCCTTCCTGGCTCATCAGCCTTCTTTTTGAAGGAATTTGGCGTGTGTTATCCTGGGTAGTATCCGTAATGCTTCCCCCAATGGCTATCTTTTTCCCTCTTTTCACGCTTCTGGAAGACCTGGGATATCTCCCCCGCATAGCTTTCAATCTGGATAAACCCTTTTGCAAGGCCCGGGCCTGCGGGAAACAAGCGCTTACCATGTGCATGGGGAAATATATGCTATTTTTAAACTGGATTCTGAAAACGATAAAAAATTATAATAGTTTGGTGCTTTTCTCTTTCTCCCTGTTCGTTTATTTCGTAATGCCCTTGTCCGATTTCTATATGATCTATAAAACTGTGTAGAATATCTGAAGTCAATTCTTTCATTTCAGAAATATTCTGCATCTCTTTAAATAGAAAATTTGATGCTTCTTCCTGTTGTGTCGACTCTATTCTTTGGGTATGTATAACTATCGTATTATCAATTTCTTTCTGCTCTTCTTCGTAATAGGAAAGCATTTTATAAAATCTATTGGAATCGATCTTACCGGTCACAGTATCCTCATACAAATTTTGTATGATTGTATCAAGCTCCTTTGACCGTTTCTGCAGTGAATGAATAAGATTGGTAACTCCTTTTTGTTTTTCAGTCGATTTTAAATAATTTTTGATTTTTTCAATGATTTTGGTTTTATCATCCATGCTGAGCTTGATTTGTTTTTGCAGCTGGGATAAAACTGTATTGTATAAAACATCGTATTCGATAAAATGGTTTGAGCATTCCCGGCAACCATATAGCTTATATCCCCCGCATACTAAATTAGCGGAAACGCCTTTTTTTCTTGTCCCTGTTGCAGACATATTTCTTCCGCAATCCATACATTTAGCAATCCCGGAAAATATATTAATAAAACCTTTGTTAGAAGATCTCTTCCTTGAAATACTTCTCTTTTTCACAATATCAAACGTAGTTTGCGATATTAACGGCTCATGGGTATTCCGAACCACATACCAATCTTCTTCAGGATTTGTAATGGTTATTTTGCTCTTAAAAGAAAGCTTTCGAGTTTTCCCCTGGGCTGTATGGCCTAAATACACGATATTTTTCAGTATTTTACAAATCATAGAAGAAGTCCATTCTTTTCGTTTCGTGTAGGTGTTCACATCCAAATACGGCCTATTTTTACATCTATATACAGCAGGTGTTAGTATCTGCTGTTCGTTTAAAAAACGTGCAATATTAGAAGGTCTCTCTCCCTCTTCTGCCATTTGAAATATTTTCTGTATTATGGGAGATACTTCATAATCTATAATCAAATGGTTTTTGTTTTCCGGATCTTTTTTATATCCATATGGAGCAAAATTGCCAATGTAACTGCCTTCCTTCATTTTTGTCATTATAGCGGAACGAATTTTTTTACTGGTGTCACGAGCATACATTTCGTTGATGATATGCTTAAAAGGAGCTATGTCATTATATGGATGCATCGAATCGTATCCATCGTTAACAGCTATATATCGGACATCATGTTCTGGAAAATACATTTCCGTATATTGTCCGGCTGTGATGTAATCTCTTCCAAGCCTGGAAAGATCCTTGGTAATAACCATATTGATATTTCCCAACTCTATATCCCGAATCATCCTTTGAAACGCAGGGCGGTTAAAATTTGTCCCGCTCCATCCATCATCCACATATTCATCGTATATTAAGAATCCATTTTCTTTTGCAAACGACTGAAGCATCTTTCTTTGTGTTTGTATACTGGAGCTATCTTCTTCGTTTCTGTCGTCTTCTTTGGACAATCTCATATAAAGCGCCGCTCTATACGCCTCTCCCGACAAATAAGCCACTCCCTTTATATGGATTTCTCATGTTTATGTTTCAAATATTCTTCCACTATTTTTTCTAAAATTTTTTCTCCCCATATATTTTCTATATGGATTACATACTTTTCCCACCTGTATATCTCTGCTTTTTTCATATAAAAACCTCCTCTATGTTTTGCTATAGCTTATGACTGCTCCAAAAACAATAGTACATTCCTTCTTATCCCATCCCATTTCCTTTCTTTACTGAATTAGAATTTTGTTTGCATGATGGAAACGGTTATTTCATGTAATACTACTTTTAAGCAAAAAAGCATCCATCAAATCCACTTTGATGCTATATGGTTAAGAAATGTATAAAGCTTCGTTCCACTTTCTCATGCAGTATAGAAACAATAAAAAAATAGTGGAACAAAAAAAGATTACAGCTTCATTGAAGC
>CALWSF010000130.1 GCA_944384125.1 uncultured Lachnospiraceae bacterium
CTGGTGCCGTTGACGTAGCCGTTGTCATAGGCCCAGGCGATCTCGTCGTAGGCCCAGAAGCTGGCGGGCACGTCGTCAAAGAACACGCTCTCGCCGGCGCGAACGAAAGTGACCTCAATGGTCACCCGGCCGCGGGGCTGGGTGAAGGTGTAGGTGCCGTCCCGGTTGGCGGTGACCCGCACGGCGTCGCCGCTGCGGTCAGTGACGATGACCTCGCCTACCTCATAGCCCCGGTCGGGATCGGGGGTGATGGTGACCTTGTCGCCGTAGCTGGGGGTGCGCGGGTTCACGGACACGTCGCCGTTTCCGGTGATGTCCATGACAGGAGAGTAGCTGGGATCGCTGGAATTAGAGCCGCCGGAGGGGAGTGTGGGAGCGAAAACCGTCACCGAGCAGGAGCGGGTAAGGTTTCCGGCTGTCACCGTAATAGTGGCTGTGCCCACGCCCATGGCGGTCACTCTGCCGCTGGCGTCCACCGTGGCAACCGACGTTCTATCACTGCCCCAATGAACATCACTGTATTCTACTGGTGTAGTGTTCGCGGTCAGCTGAGCTACGTCGCCGACGTTAAGAGTCAGGGAGGAGTTGGAGATTGTCAGGCCAGTTACGGTAATCCCACCGCCTTCTGCCTTCTCTGTCACCGTATACATGCCGTTGTCATTCACGGTGGTCACGGGGACATAATTATTTGCACAGTATTCTGTTGGAACAGGGGTAGAGAAAGCGCCATTGGAAACGTCAATGTGTGTATTGGCATCGCTCCATTCAGTTTCTCCACTTACACCGTCATCACCGTCGGCTGACCACTGATAGGCCTGGATTGCATCTTTCCTATCAGCTGCGTAGAAAGTGCCTCCATCTATAGAAATCTTGATGCTGTCGCTTTTATACCCACCTCTATTTACTAGGGAAATTGCGGCTCCGTCCAGAATTGCGCCGTCATCCCCGTCAACTGTGTGGAGATCGCCAGTACCAGTAGCTCTCACCACAGGGTTTCCAGTAATTTTCAGGTTGCCAGCGCACATCTGTACACCGCCCACACCGGTAATGGTTCCGCCTTCAATGTTCAGTGTACCACTCTGAGGATGGTAAATCGCATAGTAGTCCGAAGCAGTAAGTTCCGCACCCTCTTTTATGGTAATCGTTGTGACATCATTTTCGTCAGTTCCATTACCGGAAAGAGCGGCCCGAGAACCTGTTGCGGTAATTGTGCCATAGATCGTTACATCCAAAGACTCTATGTTGCTTGTCCCAAACACAGTTACGCCGTATGTCTCGGGAGCCGATATGGTCACATTCTGACCAATCTCCAGCCCAACATTTCCGCTGGCAGAACTCCCACCTGCGATAATAACGGACCGCAGTGGATCTGCAAAGCCTTTTGTTGTTACAGTGCCAGTTCCAGTTAGTGTCAACATCCCTCCATTGATGCGGATTACTGGATCATGGCTTGAAGAACCTTCCGTATCTGTTCCAGTAATGCTGTGATGATTCAGATCGATTGTCACATCCTCGGAAATTGTCAGTTGATTCGATACAATTACTTTGGACTCCAACATCACCGTACCGCCCGGTTGGGCGGCATCAATGGCGGTCTGGAGATCATCAAAGGCCACGTTACCAACCGTAGCAACTGTGCTGGACGTTGTATTCGCTACGATCTGTCCGTTATCATCTTGCTTTGCACCGGAGACGATGTAGTCCTCTGCAATCGGTTCCTTTTCTCCACTTGCGCCCTGGAACGTGCCGCCGGAAACCTGGACGATCTTTGTTCCATCGCCGCTAGGAGTATTATCGAATCCGCCTATGTAATCGCCTGTTGATGTGTTGTTGTTGTATTTGCTCACATGAAGGGCACCGTGGGCCGAGCTACCGCTGGTATTGGTGGTGGTAAAGGTACCACCCTCGATGGTCACCGCCTTAAAATCTCCGTAAGGGTTAGTGCCTTTCTCATTCACGCGCTGAATGATAGAGACTGCCGCGCCATCGAACAGGGGGCCGCTTGTTTTAAGGTTTCCTTCCACTCCATTCGGCACATTCACTCCGGAGCCAGTAATTTCGGTTTTATCACCGGCAATCGTGATTGTTCCAGTGAATGCCTGTACTCCAACGTTATAGCCAGTAATCTGGCTATCCTCAATAGTCAGGGTCCCATCCTTTGCAGGGAAGAAAATGCCGACAGTCTCCTGAGAATTAGTGGAATTTTTCAAGGAGCAATTACGCACAGTGAGTTTCAATCCTGCGCTGCTATTCTCGTCATTCTGGGCACTGCCATTGGCCGCTATACCGAAGTTCCCACCGCTCGTCATGGTCAATCTATCCAGAACCAACGTGCATTTCTCGGACAGAACAGAAGCGGCCGAAGCGAGGGGACTACCATTAACGGTCCCGTTTTCAACTGTAAGGTTCACTTCGTCGTTGCCATCCGGAATGGAGATGACGCTGTTACGCGCTGCTCCGGCAGAGACCGTATGGCCATCCAAATTTATTGCCATAGGGACATCTGCATTCGTGTACTCTATTCCAGTCGTGGCGTTTCCCAGTAAGGTGACGGTGACAAGATCATCCGCACTGCCCAGGCTTGCGATGGTATCCAGATCGGTGAAACTATAAATGTAATTATCAGGATTTTTTCCATTCACCTGTACCGTACAGAGGTTGGTGCGATCTAAAGACAGGTTGTCCGCTACCGTTCTCGCACCGCCACCCAGCCGGACATTGTTGACCAGGGTAACATTATTTTCGACTTCTACCGTAACAATCTTGGACCCGCTGGAGGAAGCACTGACAGCAGGAATTGTATACGTCTGCGGCGAACCTGGTTGAATTCGTGCTGGGCTCCCGCTATTTTTTATTCTGAAAGTCCCACTATTTGCGTTGACCTGCACCGGGCTATTCGCAATACCTTCTGCTTCCGTTATATCATTGCCGTTCAGATCCAGCGTCACATCGGGAACCTTGACAACAATACAATCGGAACTGGATGCAATCTGATACGGCTGGTTCAGTCGGAGGGTATCGCCAGCTCGAAGATCAGCAAGTGCCAGCACCATCGAAGAATAGTTGGTGGGGGTCCCATTGCTGATAATCGAGACTGGATTGGCGCTGGAATCAAATTCCAGGCGATAACCATCTTTATCTTCATCTTTGTAAAATTTGTATCCACCGGGGCAAGTTTCTTCCGAAACCAATTTAATCAATGCGCCGACTGCTGCGTAAGTGATTTTGCTATCATTTTTGTTGGGGAGCGATTCAATAGTACCACTGTAAAGGTTTAGCGTGTAGGATCTAGGCCCAGATAAAGGATTGGTATTGGCAGTAATTGCTCCAACCGTAACATCGCTGTCATTCCCAGCTTCTTTGCCAATCGTTAGGGTGTAATTGAGGCCATTAAGCAATATTTTCCCGATTTCTCCGCCCGAAAGTGTAAGGTTCATACCCGTTCCAGCGTTTGTACTAGAAACACTGTACACATTTACATTTGAACTTTCCTCTGGGCACACTTTACCGTTTTCTACAACGAAGGATGCGTGATTAGCCTGCATTAACACACAGGCGCCTGCGCCTGTGATATAATCTGTTGTTGTAATCGTCCCGCCCTCCAGAGTTAGGTTTCCATAGTTGTCCACTCCACGCAGGCCAGAGACTTTGCCACCATTCCCACTATCTTGGATAGTCAGCTCCCCCTCATTTTTGATGGCAACTACTTTTTCGACTGCTGTCAAAGTATATCCTGCTAAGTCCAAAATTACCGAATCATTTTCGCTGATCGTCCAGGTTTGAGTCAGGGTGATATTGCCGGTTAGCGTGACCGTCGTCACGCCATCTTTTTCTGATACAGTGTAAGTACCAGCTGTCCCCCCTGGAATTATAACGTCCGATTCAGCAATGGGGGTTGCCGCTCCACCGCTTCCGCCAGTTTCCTGTTGCTGCTCTTCTGGTTCAGATGGATTGTCTCCCTCGGCAAAAGCCGCTGTGGGCAACAAGGACAGCACCAGACAAAGCGCCATCAGGATGGATAGGAATCTTTGTTTCATTGTTCTCTTCTCCTCCTTTAATCTCATCTTTCAGGATCACTCCTGAGATT
>CALWSF010000131.1 GCA_944384125.1 uncultured Lachnospiraceae bacterium
CACTTGGGTGTGCCGACGGAGCTGATCCCCCAGCTGGCCGAGGAGAGCGCGGTGTGCGTGCCCACCATGATGCCCTATATCACCGCCTTCTTTATGCCTCGGACTAAGGGAGACCGTCCCGACGTGATTCCTGACGGCTGTGTAAACTTTGCCTTCCTGGGCCAGTTTGCCGATACGCCCCGGGATACGGTGTTTACCACCGAGTACTCCGTGCGCACCGCCATGGAGGCCGTCTACGGCCTGCTGGGTGTGGACCGGGGCGTGCCTGAGGTATGGGGCAGCGTATACGACATCCGCTGCCTGCTGGACAGCTCGGTGTGTCTGATGGACGGCAAGTCCCCCTTGGACATGGAACTGCCCGGCCCGCTGAATTTGCTGAAAAAACCGGCCCTCAAGCTGATTCGTGGCACGGTGGTAGAAAAGGTACTGCGGGACCACAACATCCTCCGGGAGGAAATGGAGTAATTTCCCCCTCTTCTCTCTTCATTACAATCCTACTTGCCTCTGGGGCGGCGTTTGATCACGCCGCCCCTTGCTTTTTTCTAGACCATGAGGTAAAATAAAGACAAAATTTAAAAGATAACTTTATTAGGGGCGAGAACATACCAAAGGTTGCTTATTCCGACGCGGACCGGGAAGGAGTTCGTAGCGCGCTCATCACCACCGCATTGGAGCTGATGTCCCGGCAAGGTGTCCAGCATACCACTGTGGAACAGGTCTACAAGGCCGTTGGCATTTCCCGCACCTTTTTCTACACCTTTTTCCCTTCCAAAGAGGACCTGATTGTAGAAACACTGTATTTCCAGCAGCCCAAGCTCCTCGCCTATGCCCAGCATCTGATGGAGGACCCAGCCTTGGACTGGCGGGAAGGTGTGGCCCAATTTCTCACCACCTGCTGCTATGGAGAGCGGAGCGGTATCGCCACCCTGACGGTGGAGGAGCAGCAGTTGATTTTCCGCCGCTTATCTCCCGAGAGCTACCGGATCTTTCGGACCAAGCAGGCCCGCCTGTTTGATGATCTTCTGTCCTGTTTTGGGGTGCAGCCAAGTCCAGAACGGACCAGTTTATTTACCAATCTCTGTCTGGCTGTGATTATTTTTCGCCATGCGATCCCCGACACCCTACCTCTGTTTGTCCCGGAAGCTGCCGACCAGACCACACAGATTCAAATTCACGCCATTGTGGACTGCCTGGAAGCGTTTCGCCGCCAGGATCAAACCGCTTCGTTGTGACGCTGCATTATCCGCTGAAACAACTATATTTGCCCTTGTTTCAGCGGATATTCTTTCCGTTTAATAAAGATATTTTTCTATTTTTATCTTTCTTTCTGTGCCGCCTTCGGGCGGCATTTTTTATATTCCGACTTGATACAGGGGGATCACATTGATCACCGGCTCCTCATAGGGGTGCACGGCCTTGACCGCCGCCAGTGTCTCCTCCAGCTTCTCTCTTCGGCAGGTAACCTCTACTTCCAGTTCCTGTTCCGTGCTCAGCGCTCCCACCTGCCCCAGATAGGGCTGGCTTCCCGCCAAGGGCCGCCAGCAACTGGTGACCGGACTGTAAGACAGACAGCTGTCATAACTGCAGATATGTCCTGCATCGGCCTGCTGTAATGCTTGCTGAAGGGCAAGCAAGTGACTCTCGGGAATAAAAATCTCCAATTTGCAACAGGAAATCTCGATCATGGTTTCTTTCCCTTCTCTCTGGCACAAATGATAGAATGTGTACTTTATTGTACCACATCTCCCGAACTTATGAAAAGAAAGCCCGGACACGGAAGCTGTCTCCGTGTCCGGGCCGCTTGATGTTCGGTTATAAATACCGCTTGGCAAAGGCCTCCATGGGACGGTTGATTTGCTTGGCCACCAGACCCACACAGATGGCCGCCGCCACAGTGCCCTCCCGCACCCCTTCCAGCTGTCCCAGGAAAAGGAGGGATAGGGTACTGGCAATGACCACCAGTGTTACGTCAAAGCCCACCTTGGCGTTGGCAAATTTCAGCGGAAATACCTTGCACAGGGCCAGTACCATCCCTTCACCCGCTAGAGTGACCACGTTGGCGGTGACCTCAAAGCTGACACCTACCCCAACCAGAAGAATTCCTATCACACACAGTACCCACTGCATGAGATAGGAATCGACAGACACCCCCTGGATCGCCCAGACACTGAAATCAGTCAAGGCTCCAAAGATCAGGGCCACCGGCAGCTGCATGAGCTGGATGGGATCATAGCGGCGGCGCAGAAGCAGAATTTGCAGACAAATAAGGACCACGTGCATGGCAATGGTAGCGGTACCCACAGTAAGGGGCGTCAGCAGGCTGAGCACATAGGGCAGACTGGAAATGGGTGAGGTACCCAGCCCCGCCTTGATGGAAAAGGCCACACCAAAGGCCATAATGGCCAGCCCCACACACAGGAGCACATACCGCTTGACCTGTCCCAAAATCCCTGTTTTCATTCCGTGGATTCCTTCCCTCCGGCTCTAAGAGGGGCTCTCAGCCTCTTTCCTGAGTCTTTTTCTAACAACTTATCATAACATTTATTATAGTCCTTTCCGCTTCCCTGTCAAGATGACAGGAACAGAGCAAAGAATCGCCAAGTGGCTCATCTTTCATAGTGACGGGGTGTCCAGTACACCGCCGCCGCATTTGGCACTGGGCTGTCTGTCTCCAACGCAGTTTGAGGCAAGCCTCCTGGCACCTCGGGCAGCATAATGGATGTATCTGCAAAAAGAAAAGCTACATTTCAGCCTCGTTTATAAGGCTAAAATGTAGCTTCCAACTTGGTGCGGGCGGCGGGACTCGAACCCGCACACCACTGAGGTAACGGAACCTAAATCCGTCGAGTCTACCAATTCCACCACGCCCGCAAATATGAGCGGCAGGGCTTCCTGTCGCTATTTTATTGCCCTCTGTTTTTACACGGCGAGGGAACCGAGGCGGAGCGCATTGCTTGATCCGCGTATAAAAACAGGACGAGCCTGCTTTTACCTGGTTGATGGCAAATTTCTTCACTGAGGTGACAGCACCTAAATCCTGCACGTCTGCCAATTCCGTCATACCCGCATATTCAATTTCCCTCTAT
>CALWSF010000132.1 GCA_944384125.1 uncultured Lachnospiraceae bacterium
GGGGTGTGGCGAAGCTTGGTATCGCGCTTGGTTCGGGTCCAAGAGGCCGCGGGTTCGAATCCCGCCACTCCGACCATACGAAAACAGCCTGGGATAGAATTCCAGGCTGTTTTATTTTGGCTTTTTGCACCAAATGCGGCGTCTTTCAACTTTTCAAAGCATCGAATTTGACACGCTACAAGATTGCACAACGCAAAAATGGCATATAAAACGTGAAAAATGGCAATGCAAATGGCAACACCAATCGCTACTTTCTAAAATTTCCCTGTTCACGCAGCCCTGCCAACATGCTATAATAATCCCGCCGCCGAATCGGCGGCAAAGAAACGTTACGGTAGCGGGCCGTATGTCGGGGCGGTTCGCTATCTATAACGCAAAAAAACTCCCTCCCGCGCCGTCATAGCGCTGGGGAGGGAGGGCTGTTTTATTTCCTGGTCTTATCAAAAAATGCAAAAAGGGAACCAGACGCATCCGGTTCCCCTAAATACGCTCCGAAGAGACGTACCGCAATTCACGCTTATACTATACCACAAGAAGCGTAAAAAAGCAAGAATTATTTACTGCTCTTCTCGATCGATGCAGTAGAATTGCTATAATTAAGTTGAACCTCTTTCAGCAAAGAGCATCTTTGAATGCGCTGTGCCTGCTCCTCGGCCCCAGGGTAGTCTTTAGGACAATACCCATCGGTGATTTTTGAATACTCAGAAATAATGTTCTGATTCATGCGGAACTCCTCCTAAAAATTTATTTCTTGTGTGAACTCCTGTTGTGAAAATAGTAAAAAATATGTGCTCCCAGACACCATGGAGTGTTAGGAGGGGAGTTAAAATATCTGTAACGCGTAACAAAACGGCATTTTGCCGTAACAAAATGCGTTTAGGCGCAACAAAATAGCAGCCAACCGTAACACAAAGGCCGCATATCGTATGAAAAGAAAAACCCCTCCCCGGCCCCAACCTGGGCCGGGGAGGGGTAATAAATCTTATGACTTTCCATTATTCGAACCAAAAATGTATCCAAGAACGGTCATTGTAATTAGCTTAAACGCTTCAAACGCATTATTTACCAATCCATTTTCTATGCCAAACGCAGATGCAATTAAGTCAGTAATTACCGCTATTCCCATCGCTATCATAGAAATATAAAGAACCTTTCCTCCAGTTCGATAACGAAACCGTGTAATTTCTTGGCTCAAGTTGTCGGTTCTATCCAGTTTCCGATCCACTGCGCCCGCTGTTCCTGTCCGCGTGCCGTTTGACGGGAAAGGTATATCTTCTTCCCCCTTAATTTCGGGAACCTCTTTGGCCGCTCTTTCTATCTCAGTCGGTTCTGTCATTTAAAATATCCTCCAAAGAGATTTTTTCACGCCCCGCCATGTAAGCTCGATACCACCCAGAGCCGGCTTGATGCGTTTTTCTCGACAATTCCACTCCGGACAGCTGTTTATACTTTGCCCAAACTACATCAATAACACTTGATAAGGTTGGATTGTCGTTTTCGCTAACTTTATAAGAATGTCCACCCGCATCTTTTGCATAGCAACAGATTGGTTTTGCTCCAAATGACTTGAATTCTCCATATACAGAAGGAAGTACAGGGCCATACTGCCATACCTCAAAATCTTCACTAATCGGGGCTTCCCCGGTTTTTTGAGCGTAGTCTCTGCAAACATAATACATTAATTTTTGAAGTTTCATTGGAGAAATATCAATCTTATCTCTTCTCCCGCGTTGTAAGATGTTATTACACAGATCCGTTGCCAGAGCTTTCACCATAATCACCTCCTTCTACTCTGTTGATATTATAATCGCAAAGGAAGGGATTTGTCAAATATGTGTTTCTAAAAGGCCAACATAGCGCCATACAGATGGCGTACTGTGCAGATTGTCAATTTCCCACAAGAAAATGCCCCTCCGGAGCCTGTTTAGGGCCTCGGAGGGGCTGTTACTATGCTATGACCTTGCGCCACCGGAGCGTGTGTTCGGGCGGCGACATATGCGTTTGCGGCTTTCAGATGAATTGGCCTGATAGTGAGCATTACTGCTTAAGCTGCTTAACCGCCTGATCCACACCGGTGGCGGCCAGTCCAGAGGCTGCGCCAACTGCCGCAGCGGTAATGGGGTCGCTGGCCGGGAAATCCGCCATCCCGATGTAAAGGGCAGCAATGCCCAGAGCGATGCCGGACACCCCGCAAATCACGGGAATCCACTTGTTGTCCAGGCCGGTCGCCTTGACGATCAGGCCCACAATGTAGCACATGACAGTGATGCCTACGACGGTCGCAATTCCAAAATCCATAAAATTTTCCTCCTTATTCATCGTGCAGGGAATGAATCCCAAGGGATGTTAAAAAATCCTTCTGATCGTGCTTCACTTTGGCGGCATAGTCAAGAGCCTTGTGCATATCCCCATTGCAGTGGGCATCGGGAATCCGCTGCACCGCCTTGGCGGTTGCTTCGCCCAGGGCGATTGCCGCAGTTGTAGACTGCAAGAGCATGACATCCAACTGCTCCCGGTTTTTCTCCCGCACCTCCGCCCTGTGCTCTCTCTCCGCATCTGCTGCCTCACGGACCTTGTCCCGCTTGGTAATCTTCCGCTGGAGCAGCCAGGAACAGAAAGCAGTGATGGCCGTGGGTATACCCATGGCCACACAGATAGTAATGATTAGATTTCCGTCCACGGTACACCTCTTAAACCTTGGTGGCGTAGTCCAGGGAAATCCAGCCCGCACCGCTCTTGAGTTTGCCCCACAGGGTTGCTCCGGTGCCGGTGCTTTCCTCCACGATGGTGTATACGCCCTTGTCCTTGATCTGTCCGCTCACAGCGTAATTGGTGCCAGGGCCTTTGCGGATGTTCAGGACGCTGGCCGTAATCTTGACCTTGTAGGACCCTGCCGCCGCATTGGTATAGACTGCGTTCCCGTCCTTGTCATAGACGGTATAGCCTTCGGTGCAGGCCCTCTTGGCATTCTCCAGCACACGGAACGCACCGGTCTGTGACTTGGGATCATCCCACGCCTTGCGCACACGGTACATCTGCTCGTTGTCCGCACTGGGATTAGAAGGCGCGGTGCCCTCGCCGGATTCGGCCATTGCCGCTTTGACATCTCGCCGGAACCCGTCCATCGTGTAGCCCATGCCAAGCTGATTCCACAAATGCTCAGGGTCGCCGTGGTTAGAGGCAACGCCCCTCTTGTTCCCCTCCCGGTGGCTGATAATCACGCCGTCCGCAGCGGGGTCGAGGTTATACTGCTTGCAGAGGTAGGCAAACAGCTCCACCGCCGTCTCATAGGTGCCCTTTACCTGAACCTGCGCCTTGGCCTTGTCAGAGCAAGTGAACGAAGCGCCGCTGGCGTACTTGATGCAGTCCGGCTCTGTCATCTCCACACCCACATGGGTGTTGTTGGCCTCGCCGCCAGCGTGCCAGCCCCGGAAATTCCAGGGCAGACAATGATAGACCGTTCCGTCTGCCTGTAGCACGGCGTGGACAGCCACCTCCTTGCCGGAGCGGTTCCAGCTGTCGGCAAACACCTTGGCACTGGACTGGCTGCACCCCACGCTGTGGAGCATCAGGCCCTTCGGCCCACGCTGCTGGAATGTGGTGTAGCGGCTGTCCGCCTGGTTCACGTTGTTCTTGTAGCAGTCATTGTTGACGCTGTAATACTTGATGATGTTCATAGTTGACCTCCTGTTGTATTGGTGTTTCGGAATCGTACTTTTCAATTACCGCCTCCTGCAATCAGGAGCGCCGGGTACAGCGCAGCTGTCATCTATCCTCACATCCTTTCCGGCTCTGCTCTTCAACAGCCGCCTCACACTGCGGGCATACCATGCGCCCTTCCGGTACGATAGTGCCGCAGCATATACAGAGGTCTTCCACAGCTACCACCCCCTATATCGCAATAGTGTTGTCCAGCAGGTGGATCGCACCACCTGTCGGCGCCTCAACGGTAGGTGTTGCTGCAATTAAATTCCCGGCAAACACCATGTCTCCCTTGCTTGCTAAGAAAACAGTTGTGTCGCAGAAATCGTTATGATACATACGCCACTGCTGGCACTCGCTACCAACGGACACTGTACCGCCTATAACGGTATTTCCATGCAAAACCACATCGCGCCCTGACGAAGCCAGTAAATTGCAACGATATCCCGTAGTCACTTGCCGAAAAATACAGTCTCGTACAATGTGCCCTTGGATGTGCACACGTCCATCTTCCCAGTCGATGTGGCTATATGGATCTGCACTGCCGTTGTCTTCAAATGTGCAATGATCCAACCTCGTTGCAATACCGCCCTGCGGTGATATGCCTGTCATCACAGCATACTTAAAACTGCAGTTTTGGAAAACTGTAAATTCCGGATTTGCTGCAGTGTAAATATGCGCAACACCAGCGTAGTCCGGATCTCCAGACGTTGGCGCATCGGTCTGGTAAAACACGATTTTGCAGTACGCAGCGCCGGCCGGCTTGTTGTACTGCTGATACTGTACGCAGTTTGTTAACTTTAAAATTAATTCCTTATCTGTGTCATAAAAATAGATATCATATATCCGGGCTCGCATGTACCGATATCCTTGATACCCCTGCATATTCCCCAGGCCAAAGGTATCTCCAATACCAGTAATATCGATATAATCTTTCGCACGGAACCTACCCGGCTCAGTCTCCTCCTCCGGATTCCCATCTGAATCTATCCCGCCAGCTTCCACATTGCTCAGTTTAAAGGGAGCCACAGCGGTTCGAGTATAACTGCAAGTCACATTGAAACCAGGAGAATACCAAAAATGACAGTTTATGATCTTACATCTGGAACTGTTGCCCTGGATAGACAAGGTCGCATTAGATTTTGCGCCGCCTGTTTGGACATGCTGCTCGGCATATACCGTCAAATTCATCAGCACAGATTTTTCACAGTTGTCCATCTTAATAAAACTGTACCCTTGTGCAGTCTTGGTACCATATTCCAGATGAAGCTCCGCTCCCTGGAAATCCACAATCATACCGGATGGGACGGCCAGCGTTCCATAATCTGCATTGCACAAATATGTTCCGCTGTTGAACACGACCTTGTGATAGCCCTGCTCCGCTGCATAATCCAGAGCAGCCTGTATTCCTGCAGTCGTCTCCTGTGGGTGGGTACCGTCGTTATAAATATCGTGCGTCCTGTCATTTACATGATAAACATCCCGCTCCGGTACAGACAGGTTATCTGCCTCAACGACACCGACCTCCATAGTCTTTGTCACGTTCCCTGTATGGTCTGTTACGGTGATCGTCGCCGTGCCTTTGGCCCGCGCCCGCAACACGCCAAACTCTACAGAAATAACCGACGGATCCGACGATGTCATAGAAACAATGTTGTCATCGGCCACATCATAGGGTACGGCATCGTTGGTCAAAGCAACGGCATATAGTGCCCACTCGTCGCCAACCTGCAGCTCTGTCACGGGGTTTATGATTTCAATTTCTGAAATCACCCGCTCGGATGTCACCGCTTCCCCTGTTTGTTGTCCAACATGCACTGGAATTTCTGCACGGACGTCCCCAATCTGAAGCGTCAGCTTTGTATTACCCGTGGCCAGTCCCGTAACTTTTCCGTCACGGTATGCGGCTATCGACGTATCGCCAACGGAGACCGCAATTTCACCCGGTACCCCATCCGGCTGCGCCTTCGCGTATAGTGCGACAGTGTCTCCTGGTTGCAAAAACAAGCCGCTTGAAGAAAGGATATTCTCCGGCTGCACACCGTTGATGAGGTAATTGTGATAATCGACGATTTCGCCAACCGAAACGGCATCGTTTAAAAATAAAACAGACCTAAGGCCTGTCCCGTCCTCACGTCCGCTTTCCATTTCACCCGATGCGATGAGTTTCGAGTTATACAACTTCATCCAATCTGCAAAAGCCCAGGATTGCCAGTCTGCTGGAGCCTGGAATGTTGCAAGGACTTGATCACAATAGATGATCGTAACGGATCCATCTGCACCAAAAACAAAAGCCAGGATATCCGGTGCATTCCAACCTCGTGCACCTGCCGTAACTTGTGAAGCACGCCACGGCTCAAGAGGCATTTTCTCTTCCGAAAATGTAACATACTCTCCAGATGTGTTCATATAGGGTAAATTAACAATCCTCGCAACCAATGTCTCCGCACCATAATATTCATAACTGAAAGAGTTACGCAGGTAGACTGCACCATTAAGCATAGCAAAGTGATCTGTGTGAATGGCGCTGTCACCAACCAGATTTGTTGTTGCAATGAAAGTGTAAGCCCCTGTGGTGTTCGCCGCCAACATTTCTCCAGCTTTGGTCAGTGGCTTGTCGGAAAGCCGATTAAAAATGAAAGGGTTTACATTGATATCATACATAGGAACCGTTTCGCCCGTCGCGTCGTTGCGCAGCGTGTAGCGGGCGTAGCCGGAGCCTCCATCCAACCAAACGTTTTTGGATGGGATCTCCGCCAAAATTTCTTTTCCTGGAAATTTTTCCCAGACCCGTGTTAGTGTCACTTCCCCGTTTACAATGGTTATCGTATATTTACGGCCATCTTTGTCATATACGTACACAGGCACTTGTACCTGCTCTGCTTTCATTCTCATGAATTTTCCATCCTGTTCTATGTAAAACGTAGTATCTGGATGAAAATCAGTTGCCATCTCTACTTCTGTGATTTTTTTGATCGCCATACTTACCCAATCCCCCAGTTAATAGATTCCAGCATACGTATAGATCTGGTTGTTGACATCCAATTGATTGGCCGGGTGGGAATCCTGTGAATTGTAGTACCAGGAGACCGTATTTTCAGATACACTGACAACCAAATTGGAAGTGACGCCATCCACTACGGACCACCCAGTCGACGCAGATGCGTGAATTAACAAAATGCCCCAGCGGCCCGCGCTGCGCTCCTTGATGATCACCATCTTAGGACACCCGTCAGGGAATGTAATAGAGTTTTTGGCGCTGCTACCGGTACGTCCCTGGCCGGTATAGGTACCTGTTGTGCTGGTTACGCCCCAGTACGGCGCGCCGGACTTGTCCTGACGCAAGGCCATACCATCTACAGTCGGAAACGGCATTTGGCCGATGGCCGCCGCAGTTGTGGCGTAAAGCAACCGGTTGGCCAACCAGGATGTTTTGCCGGTACCGCCACGCGCAATGCCCAAAGTGCCGCTTTTGATATCCGTGGCGCTGTGGCTATGGGTCTTTGACGCTGCGCCGGCTTGTTCGGCCGTTACCTCATGCGGGTTTCCCTTATTCCCCACATGCGCAATCAAATTACTAACTGCTTTCGCAATTTTTCCCAAGGCGGTAGACAGTTTTTCGCCGGAGGTTAATTGGGATAGCGAAGCTGCGGCCGTGTATGTCGGGGTCTGATCATTGGTTGCAACATTTGGGACACGACCCAATCCAACCTGCTCTTTGGTTACGTTATGCGGGTTATTTTTGTCGTCGACATGGGCTTTCAATTCTGCCGCACTGGCATAGACTAGGGATTCACTGATGATGGCAGAAATGTCGGTCGCCTCGCCGATGAACACAAGGAAATCCAGCTGCGTCTCCAGGATATGATCCCCGCTGGATGCAATATAGTCTGCTGTGGCATCCGGCTGAGTGCCGTAGGCATACAGTACTTCCTGAGTGTCGTCGTCTTGATTCTGCACCCAAATACCGGTTTCGGTGTGCCGGAAGCCTGCTTCCACGGAACTGTTGTTGAATTTAGTTTGTAAAGTGGCGTTCGTTGCGCCGACTTCAATCGCCTGGACCGGCAGGTCCAGTAACGGATTGGAGAGCGTCTCAGCTGTGGCAGCGGTCTGAGGCGCACCATTGCCAATCTGAACTTTTGTGAAGATGATCTTATCACCGGCCAGAGCCCGGAGCAGGACGTTCAGTCCCGCATTCGTCAAATTGAGCGTCATAATGAACCTCCATCAAGTAAAATATTGCCGGACTCATCCGTGAGTGCATTTTCGCCTTCATCGGCCAACATAGTATAGATGCCAACATCCGTCGGGTTCATCTCAACGGCGCCGACCTTTCCCATCCGCATTGCCGTACCGATATAGGGGTGCTGCATACCGGTCAGAATAGCGGTAATGTGATCCAACACCGAGCTGCAGCGCTGGACCACTTTCAAAACAGCCATAAAAGCGTCATAATTGGTGATGATTGCGGTGTTATTCTCCGACGCTACCCGGAAATGGTGGGGTCGGCCGCCGTACTCAAACCATTCCTCCACTTTGCCGCTGCCCATATAATCGGCAACGGCAGTCTCGATAGCAGATTTGGTGCCCAAGTGTTTATGGATATACCAACTGGATTTTAAGGCATTTCGTTTCTCTTCCAGATCCGCTTCAGGTCGCCACCAGTCGACCTTGAAATCCGCCGCCAAAATGTCCAGCATGGTTTCATCCATTTCGTCTATGCGGGTATAGATCTGCGCCAGCCGGGGTTCCCCGGCCAGCTTCTCCAGCTCTGCGGAAACGGCAGCGGCCAAGGCCTGCATATTCGGGTCATTTTGCAGCACGGTAGGCAGTGTTCGCAAAAAATTAGGGGCTTCTAAGCCGTATTTCCTACTCATCTTCATAGCCTCCGTTGGTGATGGTACTGTTCCGCAATGTGGCCACCTCTGGGACGCTATGGTCACTGCCATCTTTCAGCTTCGTAAAAACCGGATACGTCACCTCTACCCGTTTGATTCCGGTGGCCATAATTAAGGACACCAGTTTTGACGGATTGATATCCCGGCCGAGCTTGGCGCACTGCCAAGCAAGATAGGCATTCACCGCTGATTCCACCTGAGCTTGAAGTTCCGAAGCTGCGGTGGTGGTGTCGCTGGAAATGTAGTAGGTCAAGGATATGTCGTATTGCACCTTTTTGGGGTCTTGCACCGACACGAGATCCGTCAGCGGGCGGACCTTATCATCATTACAGGCGGCCAGAATCAAGTTCTTGATGGTGTCTGTCGCGATGGTGCCGTCATTCATCAGAGCAAAGATATGCACATGACCGGCCTGAACCTCGCCATCTTCGATGGGGCAAATGGCCTTTACATCGGCAATCTCCGTCGACACAGATTTTGCCCAATACTCATA
Organism: uncultured Lachnospiraceae bacterium; assembly: GCA_944384125.1. Lineage (GTDB taxonomy): Bacteria > Bacillota > Clostridia > Lachnospirales > Lachnospiraceae > Otoolea. The sequence goes on from CALWSF010000132.1 coordinate 9,094, forward strand.
GGCCCCCATGGGACCGGCTGTGGAATAGGCACTCTCTGAAGCCTTCAGAAGTTCAAAAAACTCCTCGTCGGTGGCGGCATTGGTACCGCCGTCTGTGGCCGTCACATTGGTACAGGAAATGTAATATGGAAACACGTCGACCACAGTATTCAGCTGTCCGATCACGTAGCCGTTTCCTACCGTACCCGGCGTCTGGCAGCGGGCCACCACGTCTACACTGCTCTTTCCTGTGGATATGTAAGCGTCTTCCACAGTCTCCCAAATCAGGGAATTCGCAGCGTCTGAAATCCGAGTTCCTGCCGGAATTAAAATTGCGCTTTGCTGCGGCTCTGAAATAGAAAACCGTACCGTACAGGAGGAGGCCCTCGCCTGTGGGCGCTGCTGGGTATAAAACAATTCACCTAAAGCGTCCAGGTTCTTCCCCACAGCCCGGCTGGGGATATTCTGATTTGCCGCATAGTTGATCGCCACTCTGGTTTGCACGATGATATCGGCTACCCAAGCAATAAATAACCGCTCCGGACCGGCTGGATACACCGTAACGCCGGTCAGTTTTTCATAGGCGGCAATCAGGGCGTTCTCCAAAGCGGTTGTGTCTGTCTGGACAAATTCATAATCACTGCGCATCGATACTCACCTCCACAGTAGGAATCAACCGGCCCGGCATATCGGCCGGTTCTTCAAACGTCACCCCGACAACGGTGGCTCTGGGCTCATAGGTTTCTATGGCCTCTTTGATTTCCGCTTGGGCCAGTGTCTTTGCCACCGGCATAGGCCGGTCCAGGCACTCCATAGAAAGCCCAAAATTTCGGTACAGGGGGCAACTGCCGCGCCGGGTAGCTAAAATAATCGCCACATTTTGCAGAACAGATGCCACCGTGTCCGTCTCATTGAGGGAGAGCGGCGCTCCGGCTGTTACGGAATAGGTCATGATGTCACCTCCTGACGTATTCTAAGAGGCTTAGGGAGACCGTTGCGCTGAGCACATCTCCATTCCCGTCGAAGTGTTCCAACTTGACTGTGTGGCTGTGAATCACCCAGCGGTATTTTCCATAAATCTTGCTGCCGATGATCAAAGTAAGGGCCTGTCCGCTGCGTTCATACTCCCAGATTTTGTTCAGATCCGCCATGGGATTTACCCCAAGAAATGCAGACAGCACGATGTCAAAGGAAATCTCATCTGGTCCCACGCCTGTGAATTCTGTAAGAGAATGGGTCAAATGCCGGGCATGGGTGTTATAGTTGGCGCTGCCGGACCAGGTCACGTTGCTGATTGTCCGCACCATATCCGAGGAAACCTGGAAGGCGATGTCGCCTAAGCATCCAATCTGCATCAAAACACCCCCACAATAAAACCGTCGCCCTGCCAAACAGGAAGATACAGCACAACGGCGGTATCGTTGACCTTCGGCAGCCATGTATCATCTTGGCCGTGCCGCAGAATCGCCAGCCAGCCCGAGGAAAAGCCCTTGTCCTGAAATAGAACACGGGCTTTTCCGGCTTCTGGATCTACGGCGGTAACCGTTCCCACACGAACAATGTGTTCGATCATTCATATCCCTCCAACACCCGGCGCAGCGTGACGGCTGTGGTGTAACCGGAGGAGCCGACCGTATGCTTCGCCTGCTTCACCATATACTTTCCATCCCAGCTTCCCCAGTCCGCCAGCAGGACCGTAACGCCGGCCAGCATATCCGGGTCGCCGTGGAGGGTGAAGGTGGCTGTCCGGGCATATTTGTTGTGGAGCCGGAGCTGCTTCTCCGCCAGAGCCTTGGCCTCCGCAACGGTCCCCACTCTGGCCGTGATCTCCAGCTGCTGATTCTTCTCCGAGTCCTCCTTGTAATCCTCCACATAGGCAATGGCCTCAATGCACTTGCCGGAACCGGAGTAGCTGACCCGGCAGGAGGTATACTGGGTATCCGCTTTGCCGACGGCCAGCTTGTACTTGGTATAGCTGCCGTCTCCCCGGCGGATGGTTTTGACAGCCGGCTTTTTCTCATAGGCGGCCTGATCGAACAGCACTAGGATATTGGCGGTAGCTTTCAGGCTGATACCCGCGTTATGACACAGGACTGACAAAAACGCAATGTCGCTGGACTGCACCTGCTCCACCCGATCATAGTAAGGGTCGCTGGAGGATTCGTAGAGGCAGGCCATGCCGTTCCGGGCCGCCATCTCCCGGGCGATGCCGGAGAGCGTGTAGGATTCCCACGCTTGGGATCGTTTGGTCTGGCGAATCTTGGAGGAAAAGGGCAGCGCCGTGGCCTTGATGGTCACAGTGGCAGGCGGTCCGGAGGCGTCTATACTGTCCAGCTCAAACTGGCCACAGTCAAGCGCCTTGTCCCCGCCATCACCATTCCAGTTCTCCCTCAGGATCGCCGCCCGGATTTTTAAGTCGGAAACACTGGAGGTCTGTGTACCATTGCCGGCCGAGCTGCCGTCTATAGGCTGGATGTAATCCGCGCAGACGTAAGCGGTCTTGCCGCTGTACCGGATCACGGCCCACCCGTCCTGGATGGATTCCACGCTGACGGCTGCGCCGTATGCCAGCGCTCCCAGCTTGGAATACCCGGTACCAGGGCCGGAGCGGACATTCAGGCCGCTTTTGGCGGTGACCTGATAGGTAGAAGCTGCTGACGCAGCATCCGAAGAAACAGTACCGGTTGTGGAAGCTGCCGCCTGCACCATGTCGTTCAGCCATTGACAGAGCCACAGGCCATCCCGGTCCTGCAGCTTGATC
>CALWSF010000133.1 GCA_944384125.1 uncultured Lachnospiraceae bacterium
TCCCACCCAAAGAGAAGAAAACGGCCTACAAGCCAAAGCCCTACCAGCAGATGACCTATCCCGGCCAGCGGGTCCAGATTGATGTGAAAGTGGTGCTCCGCAGGTATATCGCGGACCCGGAACTCCGCCTATACCAGTATACCGCCATCGACGAGTTCACACGTCTGCGCTTCCTGGCTGCTTACCCGGAGCGGTCCACCTTTTCCTCCGCGGATTTTCTGAAAAAGTTGTTCAAGTGGTATGCCCGCCGAGGAATCCGCGTGAAATGCGTCCAGACAGTTGAATTTACCAATCGTTTCTTCAACAGCAAGCGGGAGTTCCCTACTCTCTTTGAGACCACTGCCGCACAGCTTGGTATTCGCCACAAGCTCATCCGCCCCTACACGGCTTGCCACAACGGTAAAGTGGAGCGAAGTTACCGCGAGGATCAGAAGCGCTTCTATTCCTGCTACAGTTTTATTCCCTAGATGACTTCACCAGGTAGCTCGCTGTCCAAAACCGCCGCTCTAACAACTTCCCTATGAGACCCCTTAACTGGTTCTCTCATAACAAGTTCACCTTCCAATATGTTTGGAAAATTTACAATTTTTTATCTTTTGGTTGCAATTTAGAACTAGACATAGGCGAAAATTTATGATAGAATTGTTACAATTTTTGAAAAAGGCAATAAAAGGTGCACGAAGGTCTGCCGGCTGCGTGCCTTTTGTTGTTTTTGCGCTCTCTTTCATAGGTGAACATCGTCACTTGGGACGACCCTGCTTCATAGCTTATTACGAGAGCATGAACCGTTCCTCCAACAGATAAGATGGGCGTCTATGGAGAGAATAAAATATCTAATAAAAATCATACTATATGAACTGGATGAATAAGGCGATCTCGCTTAGATCGTTTTTAAGAGAAAGAGAGAACATGTATTGAGGTGAGAATTTTGAAAAGCAGAGTGAATCTACCCACAAGAAGAGAAAAACGCAAAGTGACTCAGACTTCGTTTTATGGCACGCAAAAAGACACACGCTTTAACATCGACTTGAAGCGTCCTTCTTTCGGCGGTCCGGGGGTTGATCTTTGTGGCCCACACGTACCCTTCGGTGCAACTAAACGAAGTGTCGAACTTGAAAAAGAACGATAAAATTGAGGCCCTGCGAAACCCGTTTCGTGGGGTCTCTTTTATCGATGCAATGCCTGGCAAGATATTCTATAATTGTCAGTTAGGGGGGGCCCTATGAGAAAGAGAGAACCACGTCCTTGCGGACTACTTATCAAACTAGAGAAAGATGTACTTGGCGTTTCTCATATAAAAAACGGAAGTAATTTTGTGATGGGTTACTTTGACAGGGTGATCTTTGACCACGTTAACCGCTGGCTAGACTTCTCGCCACGAAAGTCTTCTGAAGGGCAAGGCGGCAACCCCAGCAGAACAGGAAACCCTTTGAGTATCTACCCGATCAAACTTTTGTTTCCCACTGATGAGATGATTTCTAATCTGGAGAGATTGAACTTTGATTATCAAAGCTGGATGGGAGATTTTTCAAGGTTATTGGACGCTAACCCCTGTGTTACGATCGCGTTGCTCAATCTTACGGATCAGTTCAAAAGAGGATCAGAAAACGATATTTGCGGCGAACAGCTGAGTCGATTGGCTGATGTAATTTACAATGGCCAGTATTCTCATGGGGAGAACCATCCCCAAAACCAACTGAACTTTATTGATGCGGGCGGGGCAGATGCTCATGTATGTCTATTACCAAGTTTAGGTTATTCAGATTACTGTCTGCTGATAGCAGAGAAGAACTGGACATTTGCACCTGAACTGTTCGAATATCTGCACCGAGCGCGCAGTAAAGATGAAATCGTCCTTTCTACTGATTATGTAATGCCGGTTTATCATATTCTCTCAAATGATCCTGAGCATCGAGAAAAACCTACACCCAGTGGCTCTCAAATTTCGATCCATATCCATTTGAAGCCTGGCATTTCAATGGGGCAACTGGCGCAGTGTGTTGGAGATGTGGCAGATGTGTGGCAGGTTTCCGGTTCCTCGGACTGTGTACTGGTTTCCAAGAAAGGAAAGACTCCAGAAGATCTCTTCTGTGATTTCTCCTTGGGAATTCGGGGGAATACAAATTGCGATTTCCAAAATCTAGTACTTGGTACAGAGAGCAAATTACAGAGGAAAATTATGTCACTTCCTCCAGTTGAAGATAGCATTCCGCCGACAGAAGAGAATTCAAAAATCGCCGATCTACGTCATATCTTATTGGCGTATCGGGAACTTTTATATGAAGAAAATAAGCATATGCGGCTGTTTAACGCAACGTGGGAACGAGTCACGTTGGTGGAAAGTATCTGCAGCCAAGCGCATAATGATGAGCTACGAGAAATTATGGATCGTTGGCTCGATGTATTTACATACTGTCTAAAACAAGAAGTTGAAGACTTGCAGATCTTAAAGCAGGAACTCCCTTCAGTGAAGAGAAAAGAGGAGAGAGAAAAACTCCTGATGGTTATTGAGGAAATTTGGACGGAAATGCAGAATGCTTTAAACATTTTTGTGACGCATGTTGGAAGTTTCCTTGCCGATTTGTCTCGATCAGACAGTTTTTCCATGGAGAGTGAACGATATAATCACGCCTCTGTAGGGTCCGCTACAAAACTGCTTTTAGCGTACAATCGATGGCAGAACCAATTTGTTATTGATATGCAGGAAGCGGTCAACAGCCGTTCTGAGTATGCCTTTCTTGTAAGGAGCGGCGGATGTGACAGCACTAATACAGACAGTATCTTTCCCTATCTTGATGTGCAGTTGAGTGAGCACGGCGAAGAGAAGAAAATGTTTGAGCGAAAACCGCTGATTACGCATATGTCGGAGATGGCTCTGTATGACTGTGGTGGAGCCATTTTCCGAATGACACACGAGTGTATGCATTATTGTGGCGAGCGGAAAAGGAAGGAACGCGCTCAGGCAATGATAACCTTTATATCCCGCTATTATGGCCGAGCGTTTTCTCAAACCCTATTCGGCAGAGACGAGTATTATGTTAATCTTTGCGAACAATTGAAAACTCAATTTGGTTTGGAAATCGAGGAATTGAAAGTTGAATTGGAGGAGTGCTGGAAATCTGCCTTTATTTCTCTCCTTAATAAAATTACCAGCTACATATCTACTCAGTTACAGAACCAATTCAAAAAGGACCGGGCCGGTTGGGATGAGCGAAATTACATGGGAAATGAGTTGCACATGTGGTTAAAAAGGGCTCTGACAGGGATGTTCCTTAGTTACGACGTGACTTCCGGTAGCTACTATACTAGCGACATTATTGTGGAGTTGTATAATTCTGTTTTGGAGGCAGTCAAAGATTACTACGATAATTGCGATGAAGTCATACAGCGAAATGATGACACTAAACATCTCATTTTTTGTGCTATTGAGCGCAGGAAAGCAGAAAAAAAGCTAACTGAATTTCAAGAGGATGGGGAATTCACAGATAATTATTTGTGGAATCAAATAAAAATGACTTTAACTTGGTTCCTGTCAGATCCCAATTTGCCGACTATGAACAATGATAGTTTTATGGTCTTACAAGGTCATACGGTATCTGAAGTTTTGAATTTCATGTTTGAGAGCTTCAGTGAAACATTTGCGGATGTGACGGCTTGTGTTAGATTGGATGCTTCGCTTTCCGATTATCTTCTCGCGTTTATCTTTGAATCCTGGGATCTGGATGAAGCTTTCCCTTTGGGTGAAGCACATGTGTATCGGATACCAATTGTCCTGAGGCTATGCTACCAGAAAGCATTACAACTGGTGGATAATAGAATGGTTTTATCTGCAGAAGCTAAACAGGAATTGCAGGACGCAATTTGGAGACTGGTCATGCACGGCATGCCGGAACGGCGTATAAATTCTGAGTTATTGTACGAACGAATTGAAGAATTGATGAACTTATACCAAAACCATGGCCAATGGATTGCACAGCCGTTGGAAGAGTATCTGTGCCTTTGTAAGGAACAGCATGAACAGGATGCTAAAAGGCATGGCTACATGAAAAAGTATCAAAAGGCATTCCAAAAAATACGCCTATTGGACGGCTTTAACCATCCTGGACCTGATGCGGATTATGCAGACCAAGTTGTACAGATGCTTACAAGTTTAATCACAATTGGAAAGAAAGACGGCGATGCAAGAGATGCCGAAAGAACTGAAGTGTAATTATATTCCGGATGTTAAAGGTGAATGCCATTATTGCGCTTTTGACGAGGTAAAAAACAAGGGAGTTGGTTCGTGCCATTTTTTTATCGATGTACCAACAATCGATGAATTGCTAATTGAACAGATAAAGGCCAAGCAAATAGTTTACCTGGAGGAAATTAAGGAAAAAGTCAAAAAAGAGCAAGCAACCTTGGCGCTGGGAGCCGGGATAAGCATACCCTCTGGACTACCGGGTTGGTGCGGCCTGATTTCTCAGTTATTTGGCTATGCGATGCAGTTTTCACGTTATACATCAAAAGAGGAAACAGAACCTTCACAGCAAAATCAGCAAAACAGATTGGAATCTGAGTTGATAAAGGGCAACCTTACTATGTTCGAGGGCGGAAATGTATTGGAGACAGGTCAATATATTTCCGAGATTTTGAAGCGCTCTTTAGGAAAGAAAATGGGCGATGAAATGCTAAAAGAGCTCATTTCCTCCATAATTCATAAAGGTATGCGGGCATGTGAGTTAGAAGGTACACTCAGATGTAGTACTAATCAAGAAAAGCGTGAACAAGCTGAGAAGGACTCACTTCGTGCGGTTGCCTATTTATTGCAAGCACACGACGGTTTTCGAAGAGCTATTACATATAACTATGATACGTTAGTTGAAGAGTGTCTTATTTATATTTATCAGGTTAAGCCCATACAAATCTTATCCCATCCTGGTAAGTGGAGCAACTTTATGAAAGAAAGAATACCAGATTCGATCGATATATTCCATGTCCATGGTTGTGTGCCGAGGCGAGAATATGAGAAAGAGCCAGATTACAGAATGCTTAAAGAATCGGAGCGGATCATTCTTTCAGAAGATAGTTATTATAGCGTAGAACAGCTGGAAACGTATAATTGGATGAACAGCATACAGTCTTACTATTTGAATCGAGATACTTGCGTGTTTGTCGGATTTTCTGCCGATGACTATAATTTCCGGCGTATACTGCGCCAGATGGGTGAAGACAATAACAGACCTAGACATTTTCTTGTCTTGACGGTCGATGATCTTGTCAAAGATATTTGGCAAAACGTATGCCGAAATAATCTTGGTGCTAAAGACGTTGGTGCTACAGAAATTCGTCAGCAGGTCCTGCGTCTCCTAAACTATGAACTTGAAACTAAAAGATATTATTGGGAAAGAAAGAATATTATCCCCATTTGGGTGACGGTTCAAGATATTCCTAAGACTCTGCTATCTATGATCTAAAAGTCTCTGCCTTTCGAGCTAAACTGCAAATAGTGTAGAAAGAATCTGGGATGGAAACTAACTCCATCCCAGATTTTTAACTTAATTATAGAAAGCGCGAGAGTTTTACGGATAAGGGGTCGTTTTCGATTATCGCTTGAAGATATCATAGAAAACTGGCTATGAGTATTCCAAAGTATATTTTTACTATAGAAACAGCGGGACACGACTAACTTGCCATTAATTTTCTTCCGGAATCCTGTCATAGTCTTTCAGAGGGGAAAACTCGGCCAAAAGACTTAGGTTGTCCCGGGTGGTATATCCCCAAAGAATTGTGCTCAAGGTATAGACAGCCTCTTTTCGCCGGCGGTAATAGGTGCGATAACTGATATCGTGCATATGTGGGCGGAGCTGCTCAATGATTTCATCCACATTTTCAAGT
>CALWSF010000134.1 GCA_944384125.1 uncultured Lachnospiraceae bacterium
CGCTCTTTTTTCATAGATTCACTTTGTGACATTTTCAGCGGCAGCTACCATCTAAAATAACACGACTCTCAAACGGATGTATCGGCAGACGCCTGACCACCGCCAGTTTGACTACCATCTAAAATAACACGACTCTCAAACTTTCGAAAAGATCAGTCAAGTGATCGTCGTAAGTTTGACTACCATCTAAAATAACACGACTCTCAAACTCTGACTGGGAAAGAGGTGTTCCTTCAATAGTTTGACTACCATCTAAAATAACACGACTCTCAAACGATGTAACAACTGTGCCAACCCAACCGATAGTTTGACTACCATCTAAAATAACACGACTCTCAAACATCGACTATGCCGTTTTGCGCAGCAAGTATGTTTGACTACCATCTAAAATAACACGACTCTCAAACCCCATGGCGGACAAGACAGGATTCAGGCCGTTTGACTACCATCTAAAATAACACGACTCTCAAACGTTGACCAGGTCACTAAGACGTACGGCCACAGTTTGACTACCATCTAAAATAACACGACTCTCAAACAGGACTTGTGCCGCAATGTGCTCTGTGCGGGTTTGACTACCATCTAAAATAACACGACTCTCAAACTATTATAGACTGAGTATTATCATCCTGATTGGTTTGACTACCATCTAAAATAACACGACTCTCAAACACAACAGAAAAGATAGCGATAAGAATTGTAGTTTGACTACCATCTAAAATAACACGACTCTCAAACTTGAAGCATTGTACGACAGGGTCGCAGCAAGTTTGACTACCATCTAAAATAACACGACTCTCAAACATTTACGTATCAGGGTTTACTTCGCTTTATGTTTGACTACCATCTAAAATAACACGACTCTCAAACTCCCTGTGATACATTCGACATTAAGACGTCGTTTGACTACCATCTAAAATAACACGACTCTCAAACTACTGATGTCGAGCCGTATTCCGAAATGAAGTTTGACTACCATCTAAAATAACACGACTCTCAAACGACGTCTGCGGAATAGCGTGTCGCAGCTGAGTTTGACTACCATCTAAAATAACACGACTCTCAAACGAGGAGGAATAAGACTATGACAAGCTCAGAGTTTGACTACCATCTAAAATAACACGACTCTCAAACGAGTTGGCGATGCTGCTCTGAGCCTGAAGCAGTTTGACTACCATCTAAAATAACACGACTCTCAAACGTGCAGTACTTGCCTCTGACGGCCAGATCGGTTTGACTACCATCTAAAATAACACGACTCTCAAACTATGTTAATAATAGAACAACCAGACCCATGGTTTGACTACCATCTAAAATAACACGACTCTCAAACCCATCGACAAACGTACATTGACCGATAAGGGTTTGACTACCATCTAAAATAACACGACTCTCAAACGGGACGAAGAACCCACTGAGTAAGCTGCCAGTTTGACTACCATCTAAAATAACACGACTCTCAAACAGTTAAGTATTCAATATACGATCGAATATCGTTTGACTACCATCTAAAATAACACGACTCTCAAACAAGGGCGGATGATATAAGCTCAGGATCTCCGTTTGACTACCATCTAAAATAACACGACTCTCAAACCCAAGGATTATTGCATATCTCTTATGCCTGGTTTGACTACCATCTAAAATAACACGACTCTCAAACAATAAGGATTGTAAGCACAGCAGAAGGAAGGTTTGACTACCATCTAAAATAACACGACTCTCAAACTTTCCGGTTTTTCAGCTTTGTATTTTTATTCGTTTGACTACCATCTAAAATAACACGACTCTCAAACGTTGTTACTTCAATTACAACTGGTGACCTTGTTTGACTACCATCTAAAATAACACGACTCTCAAACAGGACACGAACTACAGTAAAGATAATAAAGGTTTGACTACCATCTAAAATAACACGACTCTCAAACACCTTTAATGATGTTTATTCTATGTTATCTGTTTGACTACCATCTAAAATAACACGACTCTCAAACACCTCCGTCGTAGATTTTGTTGTTGGTCTTGTTTGACTACCATCTAAAATAACACGACTCTCAAACGTTAGATTCGCGTTGCCACTGGCGATTAAGGTTTGACTACCATCTAAAATAACACGACTCTCAAACCGGTTCTCTTACCGATATTATCGCTGATGCTGTTTGACTACCATCTAAAATAACACGACTCTCAAACCATCAACGAACGCTTGATTTTGTTGCATGGGTTTGACTACCATCTAAAATAACACGACTCTCAAACAAGAGGCTTGGGCTGACTACAGGTATAAGCGTTTGACTACCATCTAAAATAACACGACTCTCAAACAAGACCTGAACCGAAGACTCCTCCGCGATAGTTTGACTACCATCTAAAATAACACGACTCTCAAACTTCCGGTTCATCTGCCGCTATACCGAAATAGTTTGACTACCATCTAAAATAACACGACTCTCAAACCCATTATCATCAAAGCGGCCAGACAAAATGGTTTGACTACCATCTAAAATAACACGACTCTCAAACCGGCCTCAATATCGGAAGGCCGATCGGTCCGTTTGACTACCATCTAAAATAACACGACTCTCAAACAGGACCACTTGACTTCACTTTTTGAAACTGGTTTGACTACCATCTAAAATAACACGACTCTCAAACTGTAGATGATGCTTACGTTTGGCGTGTCAAGGTTTGACTACCATCTAAAATAACACGACTCTCAAACTGTACGATCAGTGCCAAAATTATAAAAGTCGGTTTGACTACCATCTAAAATAACACGACTCTCAAACATCTGCGGAAGCGCCTGTATCAGCGCCACAGTTTGACTACCATCTAAAATAACACGACTCTCAAACCGTTCGCTTGTCAATGCCGTATTTTGATGCGTTTGACTACCATCTAAAATAACACGACTCTCAAACTAAGTACATGGCGGACAGCCGGACAATAGTGTTTGACTACCATCTAAAATAACACGACTCTCAAACATATTCTCGAGAATGGGCAAATCGCTTGATGTTTGACTACCATCTAAAATAACACGACTCTCAAACAACTCATAGCCGAGCTTTTTAAGCTCCTCAGTTTGACTACCATCTAAAATAACACGACTCTCAAACAGCCTCGTTGGTGTCCAGCTGAAGACCTCCGTTTGACTACCATCTAAAATAACACGACTCTCAAACATTACCGCCGAGGTACTCGGGCCTCTGAAGGTTTGACTACCATCTAAAATAACACGACTCTCAAACGCGTTACATCGCCTGATTCTCGTTTACAGCGTTTGACTACCATCTAAAATAACACGACTCTCAAACCGGATTGCGTGTTCTCGCCGTTGAACTCTTGTTTGACTACCATCTAAAATAACACGACTCTCAAACTGTACTCCGTCGCATAGCGGAAAACAATGTGTTTGACTACCATCTAAAATAACACGACTCTCAAACATGAGGTGTTACTCATGGGCAGTCAATCTAGTTTGACTACCATCTAAAATAACACGACTCTCAAACAACATGCTACTTATTGTTGTTATGGTCATTGTTTGACTACCATCTAAAATAACACGACTCTCAAACATAGGCTGGGTTGGCGATGTTGTCGCATCGGTTTGACTACCATCTAAAATAACACGACTCTCAAACAATTATGACAACGCACGTTCTTTAAAGTCTGTTTGACTACCATCTAAAATAACACGACTCTCAAACTGGGAATTCCCACTGGTGTTGCTAACTTGTGTTTGACTACCATCTAAAATAACACGACTCTCAAACTGTAAGCTTCTTGATCGGTTTTCTCGTAAAGTTTGACTACCATCTAAAATAACACGACTCTCAAACCTCAGCTTCTTAATCTGGTCGCAGATGGTGGTTTGACTACCATCTAAAATAACACGACTCTCAAACACTGACCGTGTTTATTACGTGTATAAGAGCGTTTGACTACCATCTAAAATAACACGACTCTCAAACTCCGGTGCAACGGCTTCAGGCTACACCTCGGTTTGACTACCATCTAAAATAACACGACTCTCAAACAGAGCCAGCCTTATTTGTCAGATGAATGGAGTTTGACTACCATCTAAAATAACACGACTCTCAAACGCATAGCTGTAGTGATACGCCCCAACGTGCGTTTGACTACCATCTAAAATAACACGACTCTCAAACAGCCTAGTACCGTCCCTGCTGGTTTTGCTTGTTTGACTACCATCTAAAATAACACGACTCTCAAACCGACAAGCGATCCGACAACATCGCCAACCCGTTTGACTACCATCTAAAATAACACGACTCTCAAACTTGTCGAAGAATTGTATTCTCTTAGCGTTGGTTTGACTACCATCTAAAATAACACGACTCTCAAACAGAGACACCATTACCAAGAGATACGGAATTAGTTTGACTACCATCTAAAATAACACGACTCTCAAACTAGGTAATTCAACTGCTACCGGCTCTGGTGGTTTGACTACCATCTAAAATAACACGACTCTCAAACGGTTTTATCCCCTTGATAAGTAAAAATGTTGTTTGACTACCATCTAAAATAACACGACTCTCAAACCAATCGACAAGCGAACGCTTACCGATAAGGGTTTGACTACCATCTAAAATAACACGACTCTCAAACTGATCTCTCGCAGGCTACAGCTGCTACAATGTTTGACTACCATCTAAAATAACACGACTCTCAAACCGAACGCATCGCTCACAGCTGTCCTTGACGGTTTGACTACCATCTAAAATAACACGACTCTCAAACCAATCTGCTTGGATTCCGACTACAGAATATGTTTGACTACCATCTAAAATAACACGACTCTCAAACACAATGCCCGTTCTTTGAAATCTGTTCAAAGTTTGACTACCATCTAAAATAACACGACTCTCAAACTATCGATTGCATGCATGCCCGCTTACGGCGGTTTGACTACCATCTAAAATAACACGACTCTCAAACTCCTTGCGAAATTCGTCGGGTACAAGCGCAGTTTGACTACCATCTAAAATAACACGACTCTCAAACATAAGTACAAGCGTTTATGAGCAGGTTCTGGTTTGACTACCATCTAAAATAACACGACTCTCAAACCTCAAATTGAGAAAGCGCCACGACATGCGCTGTGAATTTTA
>CALWSF010000135.1 GCA_944384125.1 uncultured Lachnospiraceae bacterium
CGGCTTTTTTTCTTTTGCCGTCGTCCGGCAGGTAGTCATATTTATTACTGCTCAAAGTCGGATTATCCAATCGCAAAGGGTCAAACCAGTATCTTGCGTACCAATTAGGAAAATGGTTGCGTATGTAGATACCTCAACCAATAACGGCTGTATAGTATTTGCTTCCGAAACGGTCAGATTATCAAAGAAATTATGCAAAATCAAATTGTGGGAACATGATAGCATAGCTTTCAGAAAAAGCAGCTTTTTCTGTTCTACAAGTGACATTTGGCTGACAGGCAAATCTATTTTATCTTCTAAACCTACCGTTTCAATTAGACCCCGAAGATCGTCGGGAGCAAGTTTAGAAGAAAGTTCTTTGGCCCATGTCGCCATGTGTTCATAAGGAGTTATCGTTCGGTGTAGTAGAGTTGTTTCTGATGATACGATAAATGTATCTTGTGGCATTGACATTTGTTTTAATATGTTTTTTGCTATCATAGGACAGCAGACAATTCCTATAATGTTTCCCATATCATTCTCCTTTGATAGATGCAGTTGTTGTCGATGCAATGACTTTTTTCCTACCGCAGTGCAGTTGAAATGGGCAAAATAATTTTTTACTAATCTTAAAGCTAAAATGTCACAGAATTGTCCCAGTGCCTGCTCTTTTCGACAGGAAACCAACTTAAATTGCTTCAATTTTGTAGCAATTCAATTTTGTTCAAGCAAATCGTCTGTAAAATACTCATATTTAAAACTCCTTTCATGGCTTCTTGCTTATTGATAACGGTATTAAGCGTCCGCGAAATGTCACAGCGTTCAAAAAATTCATTGAAAATCAGGGGAAATTCTTACAATGCTCGGACATTTCAAAAATACAATGATAAAGTGGAGCGGACCATACTGTTCCGCCAAATCCATGAGGTTATTCCATCTCCCGCATTTGTTCAATCAAGGATTGCTTTTTCTGCCTGCGGACTGTCCAGACAGACAAAATCAGTTCCATTCCGAACAATACCAAAATGAACAGCCCCATTTCCAAAATCGGGAATTGATACGGAACAATTTTTCCAGCAAACGCTATTTTGCTTATTTCCCTACAAATCACAATCGCAATCGGAAGCCCAACACTCAAAGTTGCCACTGTCGAAAAAAGCGCATAACACATTCCCTCATAGATATTCATTTTACATAGTTGTTTTTGTGTCAGGCCAATAGAACGCAAAATACTGTTTTCACGCTTTCGGCTGATCTGATTTGAAAGCGTTGTGTTAATTAGGTTGATAACACCGAATAGGAATACCAACCATGAAAGTGCCTGCATACCACCGAACATCATTTCATTTTGCATTTCATTATATTCCACCATTTCAGAAAATGTCGATAAAGAGATGTCATTATGGTTTGTAATCACATTTCTCAAACCCGTTTCTACACTTTGTTCCTTGCCCGGATCACTCACAATCGTCCATGAATAATCAAAATTTTCAATGTTGGGAAATAGTTGCTGTGCAAGCTCTCTGGATAAGTAAATTTGGGTAGAATCCATTGCCAATGTACCATAGCCGTTTGTAACTTTCTTGGCATCAAAAATGCCTGCTAGAGTGACAGGAACAGTCTTTTGTTCAGCGGTAAAATCCAATGTTGAACCAATTTCTATATCTGCGTTTTTCCCAATATAATCATAAATAAGTTGAGAAATTAAGATTTCATTTTTATCCTTTGGCATATCCCCTTTAACTAAAGCCTGTTCTGCCTCTTGATAATTTTCTTCACTTAAAATATCACTTGCTCCTCCCGTAGAATAACCGTCTGCAACCGCAACTTTTCCTATAAAGGCCTCCCGCTTTTCTATAACATCCAACACTCCGTCGATGGACAACAGTTCTTCTTTCAATGTGGTATTCAACGGATTTCCCTCGGTCATAATCGCAATTTCTGATTTTTGTGAATCTAAATGAATCGCATAGTCCCCGTCGGGATAAAACTGTCGTGCGTACTGTTCCGGCGATTTTGTTAAAAGCACAGAAGTAATAATCAAAAGACAAATACCACCCAAACTCAACGAGGCCACAATAGCGATAGTTTTTTTGCAATCACGCTTGAAATTTGCAATTCCCATTGAAAATGGGGTGAGTTTGATGGTTTTCTTACGCTTGTAGACTGTGGTCTGCTCCACGGAAAATCTTACTGCCTCTAATGGGGAGAT
Organism: uncultured Lachnospiraceae bacterium; assembly: GCA_944384125.1. Lineage (GTDB taxonomy): Bacteria > Bacillota > Clostridia > Lachnospirales > Lachnospiraceae > Otoolea. Next base: position 2,192 of record CALWSF010000135.1, read on the forward strand.
ACGGGAAGCCATTTTAATCGGTTTTCGGATGGAGATAGACACCATAAACCAGCTAACTACAACCGACAAAATAGCAGATGTTCCATAATATAGGGTATTAAAGCCCTTTGGGAATAAAACCAATCCAATGCCTACTCCCACCACAACACCAATTAAGATACCAATACTGCCGAGCCTATATCCCTCGCGCCTTACAATCTGTTTGATTTGTTTTGATGTTGCCCCAATCGTCCGAAGTTGTCCATAGCTCTGAATTTTGTCGTTGATTGAGATACGGAAAATACTCTGAATTACTACATATCCACCAATTAGAACAAGTAACGCGATACCACCAACGGCTGTAAAGTCGATAGATCTTTCATAATAGGTAAAATATCTATCATTCATTACCACTGGCGGCAAATCGTATTTTTCTATAATCTCGCGGCAGTAAGCCGTCATGGTTGCCTCGTCCAGTTGTGTGTCATTTTGAAAATGCACATACGCACGATAGTTTTCAGGGTCAAAACCCTTCCATCCGGTCAGTGCATCTTTTGAAAGAACGATAGCACAAGAGTTTGTTTCTTTTTCTCCTACATTATCCGTGATGCCTGTTACAATATATTCCCCATGAAAACTCTCTGTATCCAACATGACTGCTTCGCCAATCTTCGAGTTATTTCCATAAGCAGAAAGAAAATATTTACTCACGGCAACTTCATTTTCTTTTTCAGGTAGCCGGCCTTCCACTAAATTCACTTGATCGCGGGCAATATAAGTCATTTCTTCGTCCATATACACATAAGACGCCGTATATCCCTGTTCTGATGTCTCCTGACCGAGCATATAGTAACCGCCCACACGAGAAAATTCCGGCTGCTTTTTCAGATTTTCAATATCGTTTTCATCAATCCCCGACCAAACAGCTTCATAAGTATCAACAACCTGATTGCGTTGTATTTGTGCCAAAGAAACAGATACAACACTTACAAAACAGATAAGGAACGCCGCCAGCGCGACAGCAATCACTACCATTAGGTTTCGGCGTTTCTCACTTTTTAAACTTGCCTTTACCAGCTTCTTTATAATGGTGCTGGTATCATTTTCAAAAGGTAAAGTCAATGTTATTCGCCTCCTTACGCCTTGATTTTCCCGTCCTCAATACGCACAATACGGTCGGCAAGCTGGGCGATCTCGCTGTTGTGGGTAATCATCACAAGCGTCTGGTTAAACTCCCGGCTGGTGCGCTG
>CALWSF010000136.1 GCA_944384125.1 uncultured Lachnospiraceae bacterium
AATACCTAAAATAGAAGAAATATTAAGAATAAAATATAATCTAAAAATAGTAAATAATAATCCATTAAGATTAAAAAGATATTATTAAATGAATAAACACTATCTGAAATATGGTAGTGCTTTTTTTATGGGATTATTTCTACTGTCTAGCCAGCACTGAATTTGTACTCCCGTACGAAATTCTTTTGTGGGAAGTGTCCCAAACCCTTGAAAACTTTCAAAAAATAATGTATACTTTTAATAAGTAAATAAATTTATTTACTTATTAAAATAAAGAGGTGGTTTATTTGAAAGATGAAAGTTTTGGAAGTTGTTTTCAAAATATTCGAAAGTCAAAGGATATTACGCAGGATCAAGTTGCTCAATATGTACATAGAAAAAAAATGACAATAAGTTTAATTGAAAATAACAAGAATGAGCCACCAAGTGGTGACCTTTTAAAAAAAATGATTGAAAGTTTATCTTTAACTGATGAAAAAGAAATAAGTAAATTATATTTATTAGCATCAAAAAAAAGAAAAACATTACCAGTTGATATTGAAGAATACTTTTTTTCTAACGATGAAATATACAATTCAATTGTTAGAGCGATGAAACAAAACAAAAATAATAAAGATTGGGAAAATATTTTTAAATAGAGAAAGAGGTAAAAAATATGAGTAGTGTAACAAAAATAGTAAGTGAAAAAGCTTCTTTAATATGGAGTATAGCAGATAAATTGGTAGGTGTTTATAAGCCACATGAATATGGAGATGTTATACTTCCGTTAACTGTACTAAAAAGATTTGATTCTGTTTTATCTGATAAAAAAGATAAAGTATTAGAAATGGCAAAAAAATATCCAGAAACATTTGCCAAAAGAGATTTTATTTTGAAAGAAACCGCTGGTCAAAAATTTTATAATACATCTAAATATGATTTTAAAAGATTATTAGATGATCCAGACAATATAGAAGAAAACTTTTACAATTATATAAACGGTTATTCAGATGAGGTAAAAGATATTATTAAAAACTTTGATCTAAATAAACAAATTGAAAAAATGGCATCTAATGGTATTTTATATCAAGTTATTGATACATTTAATTCTGAAAAGGCTAACCTACATCCTAATTATGTTTCTAATATTGAAATGGGATATATTTTTGAGGAAATTATAAGAAGATTTAATGAACTTTCGAATGAAGAAGCAGGACAGCATTATACCCCAAGAGAAGTTATTGAATTAATGGTTAATTTAATTTTTGAAGATGAAGAAGAATTAGCAGATTCATCTAAGATCAAAACAGTATACGATGGAGCATGCGGTACTGGAGGAATGCTTACAGCTGCTATGGAATATGCTAAAAAGTTAAATTCATCATCTAGAATGTTATGTTATGGGCAAGAGTTAAATGCCCAAACTTATGCTATATGTAAAGCAGATATGTTAATAAAAGGAGAAGACTCTAATAATATTAGACATGGTAATACATTATCTGGAGATTTATTTCCTGGAGAAACATTTGATTATATAATTATGAATCCGCCATTTGGAATTGAATGGAAAAATGAAAAAAATGCTGTATTAAAAGAAGCGGAAAGAGGTAGTGACGGAAGATTCCCTGCTGGTACTCCAGCGATATCAGATAGTCAATTATTGTTTTTACAAAATGCTGTTTCTAAGATGAAACCAGAAGGATCAAAAGTTGCAATAATTCATAATGGATCGGCATTATTTAAAGGAGATGCAGGTTCAGGAGAATCTGAAATTAGAAGGTATGTTATTGAAAATGATTTACTAGATTGTATTATTCAATTACCTAATGATATGTTTTATAACACAGGAATTGCCACATATATTTGGATTTTATCAAACAAAAAGCCTGGACATAGAACCGGAAAAGTTCAATTAATTAATGCATCAGCATTTTATAATAAAATGAGAAAAAATTTAGGTAGTAAAAGAAACGAATTATCTAAAGAACACATCGATAATATAACTAAAATTTATGGCGATTTTGTTGAAAATGAATACTCTAAAATTTTTGATAATGAATATTTTGGATATAGAAAAGTAACAGTATTACAACCAGAATTAAATGAAGATGGTACACCTAAGAAAAATAAAAAAGGTGAATATATTCCGAACAAAGAATTGAATGATACGGAAAATATACCTTTACAGGAAACTATAGAAGATTACATGAATAGAGAAGTAATTCCTTTTGCAAAATATGCGTATATTGATGAGTCAAAAACAAAAATAGGATACGAAATCTCATTTACTAAATATTTTTATAAATATAAAGAGCCACGTAAAACTCAAGAAATTATGAAAGAAATATTAGAACTTGACAGAAAACTAGACGGAGTTTTAAAGGAGTTGCAGGAAGATGAGTAGAGTATTAGTAGATAGTGGTATTGATTGGATTGGTAAAATTCCTTGCGGTTGGAAAACTGTAAAATTAAAATATTTGTATAATGAGACAATGTCTGGTGAAGTAATTGATAAATCGTATTGGAATTTAGGGGAAGAGTTATTATATACATGTCAACAAAATCCAATATTATGTAATTTTAAGGATTTTCCGGATAGAAAGAAAACTACAGTTAATGATTTGCTTCTTACAAGAAATGCAACTCCATATGTATTTATACCTAAAAGCAATTCTATTTACAGTAATGTAGTACAAAAAATAAAAATAAAAAATGACCATGATAAAAATTATATTAGATATGCATTATTGTGTAGTGTTGATAATATGAAAGTAAATGGAGATACTATACCAAGTTGGAATATGAAAATATGGAATAATATTATGATACCTTTGATATCAAAAAACCAGCAAAAAAAGATTGCAAATTATCTTGATAAACAATGTTCAAAAATAGATGAAATAATAAAAGATAACAATAAAGAAATTCAATTGCTTGAGGAGTATAAAAAAAATAAAGTAGAAAAACTGTTATCTAAATATGAAGTTGAAAATATAAAAATAAAATATATATTAGATAATTTAAATATTAAAACCGGCCCATTTGGAAGTTCATTAACTGGTAATACAATAGATTATTCTGATTATTGTATTTATTCACAAGCAAATTTAATATCAAACGATTTTTCAAAAACAAAAAATTATATTTCTAAAGAAACTTATGATAAAATGAAAAGCTATTATGTATATCCTAATGATATCTTGTTAAGCATGATGGGAACGATTGGAAAATGTAAAATAATACCTAATGGAATTAAAAATGGTATTATTGATTCTCATATAATAAAAATAGTATTAAATAATAAAGTAATATTACCAAAATTTTTTGAAATTATATATGATAAAGATTATTCTAATATTGTATATAATCAATTACTTTATGAAAGCAAGGGATCAATTATGGATGGCTTAAATACAACAATAGTAAAAAATCTAAAAATACCACTTATTGATTTAAATAATCAAAAAAACTTTTTGAATGATTACGAAATAGTTATTGATAAATTAAATAAAATTATAGAATATCGCAAACAAATAATAGAAAAATTAGAAGAATACAAAAAATCACTCATATATGAATGTGTAACTGGTAAAAGAGAGGTGTAGTATGGAAACACAAGAAAAGAACTTTGAAGAGTCAATAGAGAAATATTTAGTTACAAAAGGTGGATATCATATTAGTAATGGTTTAGGATATGATAGATTAAAAGGTTATAATCCTAAAGTATTAATTGATTTTATTGCATCTACTCAAAGTAAAAAATGGATGAGATTGTTATCAATTCATGGTGAATATACTAAAGAATATTTTTTAAAAAAAGTTGAAGAGCAAATAAAAGAACATGGATTACTTGCTACGTTAAGAGATAAAATTAAATTAGATGGTATGGAATTTAGATTAGTATTTTTTAAACCTGAAACAACAATGAATCCTGACTTAGAAGAATTATATAATGGGAACATATTAGAATGTGTAAGACAATTACATTATTCTATGGATAATGAAAATAGTGTTGATATTACATTATTTATAAATGGGTTCCCTATTGTAATAATGGAATTAAAAAATCAATATACAGGACAAGATATAAATAATTCAATACAACAATTTAAATTTGATAGAGGTCCTGAGGAACCTATATTTAGATTTAATCAAAGAAGTTTAGTATATTTTGGAGTGGATTTATTTGAGTGTGTAATGACTACTAAACTTGCAAAAGGAAGTACTTATTTCTTACCATTTAACCAAGGATCTAATGGTGCTGGAAATGTAGGTGGAGCAGGGAATCCAAATAATAAAGATGGATTTGGAACATCTTATTTGTGGGAAAAAGTATTATGTAAAGATTCACTTCTTGAAATATTACAAAAATATATGCATTTAGATTATGAACCATCTAAATCATGGAAAACAGGGAAAATGATTTTCCCAAGATATCATCAATTGGACGTGGTTACTAAATTAGTTGAAGATGTAAAAGAAAATGGTAGTGGTAAAAATTATTTAATTCAACATAGTGCTGGCTCAGGGAAATCTAATTCTATTGCATGGCTTTCGTATAGATTATCATCATTACATGATAATAATGATAACAAAATATTTGATTCGGTAATTGTTGTTACTGATAGGAAAGTATTAGATAGTCAATTACAAAATACAATCTATCAATTTGATCATGTTCCAGGTACAGTTGTAAAAATTGATAAAGGTAAAACTTCAAAAGATTTATTAGAAGCGATTAATGATGGTAAAAAAATAATAATTACTACATTACAAAAATTTCCTAGAATATATACGGAAATTAATAGTGTAAAAAAAAGATTTGCAGTTATAGTTGATGAAGCACATTCATCGCAAACAGGAACGAGTGCTTCTAAATTAAAAGAGGGATTAGGCAATACTGAAGAGATATTAGAAGAATATGCAAGAAGTGAATTAGCAGAGGAAAATAATAGAATAGAAAATGATGATCTTCTTATGAATGAGTTAGCATCTCATGGAGATCATGCCAATATGTCATTTTTTGCATTTACTGCTACACCAAAAGATAAAACATTACAAATATTTGGAACTAAGCAATTAGATGGAAGTTACAGACCGTATCATGTTTACTCAATGCAACAAGCTATTGAAGAAGGATTTATCTTAGATGTATTAAAAAATTATATGACATACGACATGTATTATAGAATTGTAAAAAGTGCAGCAGATGATCCTGAAGTTAAAACTTCAAAAGGAATGAAGGCGATAGCTAGATATGAGTCATTACATCCTCACAATTTGAGCCAAAAAGCAGCAATTATGATTGAACATTTTTTAAATACTACAAGATATAAAATAGGTGGAAAAGCCAAGGCAATGGTTGTTACATCATCTAGATTACATGCAGTAAGATATTTAAAAGAATTTAAAAAGTATATTGAAAGTCATAATATAACAGATATAGATGTTTTAGTAGCTTTTTCAGGTGAATTAAATGATAATGGAGAAATTGTAAGCGAAGAGAAATTAAATGTTGATTATAAGGCTAATAATGAGCACATAAAGGAAAATCAATTACCTAAGAGGTTTAATGAGTCTTACAATGTATTAATTGTTGCTGAAAAATATCAAACAGGATTTGATGAGCCATTGTTACATACAATGTTTGTTGATAAGCCATTATATGGTGTAAAAGCAGTACAGACTCTTTCAAGATTAAATAGAACATGTCCTGGTAAAACAGATACTTTTGTTCTTGATTTTGTGAATACTGCAGACGAAATTAGAGATTCATTTCAACCATATTATCAAGCAACTAATTTAACTGAAGGGGTAGACCCTAATAATGTTTATGCTATATACAAAAGAGTAGAAGCATATAGATTATTTTCTGAAACAGAAGCACATGAATTTGCAAAAGTCTATTATAGTGGTAAAGAAGATATGTCTAAATTAAATTTCTATTTATATCCTGCAAGAAAAAAATTTATGGATATGAAAAAAGAGGATCAAAGAGAATTTAAATCAGTACTTCAAGCATTTATAAGAAGTTATGGATTTGTAGTTCAAGTAGCAAGAATGATGGACAAAGATATTCAAAGCAAATATATATTCTGTAAGTACTTAAATAAAACTTTGCCAAAAGATCATGAAACAATAATAGACTTAGATGATAAAATAGAATTAGAATATTATAGACTAGAAAAGAAATTTGAAGGTTCTATTGAACTGACATCTGAAGAAGGCGAATTAGATCCACCAAAAGGAACAATTGGCAAAAAAGAAGAAGAAAAAGAACCTCTAAGTGTTCTTGTTGATAAGATAAATCAAAGGTATAAAACAAATTTTACGAATATGGATAAAGTAATGGAACAAATTACACAAGATTTCCTAGATGATGAAGAGATGGTAAGTCTTGCTAAAAATAATGATCCTGAATCTTTTAGAAAAGTTTATAATGATGAATTTCAAAGAAAAGCTTTTAGAAGATATCAACAGAACACAGACATGTTTGAAAAGATGATGTCAGAACCAGGATATATGGAAGACTTTATGACTAGTATGTTTAAGTTTATTTACGATAAGCTGAAGAATAAAGAATGATAAATTTTTATTTAATAATAAAGTCATATTTATATGGGAGTACGTTTAGGTACTCCTTTTTCATATTTCGTACAATTTAACTTCATTTTTACTTGTTGTAAGATATAGATACCTAGGGAAAATAGTATGTAAAAGTGCACTTTTATAAAGATATATTTTATTTATAATTCTATATAAGGATACTATGGAAAAATATATAAAACCAATTATACCATTATCAGTTCTTAGCGATAATAGAATATCATCTTTAGAAAAGTTATTATTAATA
>CALWSF010000137.1 GCA_944384125.1 uncultured Lachnospiraceae bacterium
CGAAGCCGCGCAGCAAGCTGTACACCTTCATTCGACACCGCCGCATTGACCGCAACTGGCCGTTGTATGTGATGCTGATTCCCGTTGTGGTGTATTTCGCGCTGTTCTGTTATGCGCCCATGTACGGAATCACCTTGGCGTTTAAGGACTACAAGGTTCGGGCGGGCATCATGGGAAGCCCTTGGGCAGATCCTTGGTTCTCCTACTTCCAGGAGTACTTCCAGTCCCCCTATTTCGGACGTGTGGTGCCCAACACCATCATCATCAGCCTGCAGAGCTTGATCTTCTGCTTCCCGCTTCCCATTCTGCTGGCCCTCAGCCTCAATGAGGTCCGTTCCACCGGGTTCAAGAAGTTTGTGCAGAATGTGACCTACATTCCTCATTTTCTGTCCGTGCTGGTGCTGGTCGGTATGCTGAAGTCTTTCACTAACTCCGATTACGGCATTGTGAACATCGTCATCCGGGCAATGGGCGGCGAGGGACAGAACTGGATGCAGAACGCTTCCCTTTTCCGGCCGCTCTATGTGGGCTCGGCAGTGTGGCAGAACATGGGCTGGGACGCCATCATCTACATAGCGGCCCTGGCGGGCATTGATCCCGGCCTCCATGAGGCGGCCATGATTGACGGCGCCAACCGGCTGCAGCGTATCTGGCACATCAATATTCCTGGCATCCTGCCCACCATGGTTATCCTGCTGATCCTCAACGCCGGCAATATTATGAATGTCGGCTTTGAGAAGATCTTCTTGATGCAGAATGACTTGAACATGAATGTGTCCGACGTTATTTCCACATACGCTTACCGAATTGGTATTGAGAGCGCTCAATACAGCCTATCCACCACAATTAGCTTGTTTAATTCGGTGATCAACTGTATTCTGTTGTTCATCGTGAACGCTTTCGCACGCAAACTTAGCGATACAAGTTTGTGGTAAAGGAGGGAGAGGTAAATGAAAAAACACGGCAAGCGGATGTCCCGCTTTGATGCAACGGTGGAAGTGGTCAACGTTGTGTTCCTCTCCATCATCGCGATTATTATTTTGTATCCTCTGATCTATGTGTTCAGCGCGTCCTTCAGTGACGCAATGTCTGTTACCTCCGGTAAGATGTATCTGTGGCCGGTGGATGTGACGCTGGAAAACTACGCTGAGGTGTTCAAGAACAAGAACATCGTCCTTGGCTTCCGGAACTCCATCATCATCATGGTGGCTGGTACGGCATTGAACTTGGTGATGACTGTTTTGGCAGCGTACCCCATGTCCCGCAAAGATCTCTGGGGCGGCAGCGTGCTGATGAAGCTGATCACCTTTACCATGTTCTTCTCCGGTGGTTTGATCCCCAGCTACTTGCTGGTCACAAAGACCCTGGGTCTGATGAACAATTGGCTGGCTTTGATTCTGCCCGGCGCGATCTCTGTATACAATATGATTATCATGCGCACCTACTTTGTCAGCTCGGTTCCCTTTGAGCTGCAGGAGGCCGCTGAGATTGACGGATGTTCCATGTTTGGCATTCTGCTGCGGATTGTGTTACCCCTGTCCGGCCCCGTGGTGGCTGTTATCGGTCTGTACTACGCCGTGGGACATTGGAACAGCTATTTCAACGCTTTGCTGTACATCAATGAAGAGGCCCTGCAGCCCCTGCAGCTGTACCTGCGCAAGGTGCTGACGCTGAACAACTCTCAGCAGCTGATGCAGATGGGTGCTGACGAAGCAGCCCGGCAGGCCATGCGGGCAGAGACGATCAAGTATTCTGTCATCGTGGTGTCCAGTATTCCCATGCTTATCATCTATCCTTTTGTACAGAAATTCTTTGTCAAAGGCGTGATGATCGGTGCTATCAAAGGTTGATCTTGGCGTGAAAGCCATCCGGTCAGGACGAAAACACGTTGGTTTCACAAAGAAGGCATGGCAAGGCAAAACAGTTATTTCCATGCAGATTGCGACCAATACGGATGGATTTCATCGCTCGGACATATTATTCTCTATTAAGGAGGCATATCTATGAAAAAGCGAATTGTCCCGGCATTGCTGGCATTGTGCATGCTTTTGTTGACCGCCTGCTCCAGCGGCGGCGATGGCAGCAGCACTGCAGAGAAGTCCTCTGCAGCTTCCACCACCGGTGGAAGCAGTGTTGCTGAAGGCACTGACAGCGAAGCGGAAGCCGGTGATACCGGCGAGCTGCCCTTCGGGCCTGACAATCCCATTGAGCTGACTGCAGCAGTCAACCAGTCCCCCATTCAGGGCGACTTCAATGAGATTCAGATTTTGAAGGACTATGCTGAGGAGAGCGGTATTCACATCACCTTCCAGAACGTTCCTGCTTCTGATGTTCAGACTCAGCTGAGCCTGATGCTCAACTCTGGTGAGTTGCCTGACATCCTCATGAAGATGAATGTCACCAGCACGGACCAGGCCCGCTATTCCGCTGAGGATCTGTTCGTGGCTCTGTCCGATTATCCCCAGTACATGACCAACCTGCAGAAGTGGTTTGACGAGTACCCCACTGCAGAGCAGGCTGTGACTCAGCAGGACGGCAAGATCTATGCAGCTCCCTACATTCTGGCTGGCGATGCCATCCGTATGGGCCCTAAGATCTGGTACAACTCCGATGTTCTGGAGAAGCTGAACATGGAGATGCCCACCACCACCGATGAGTTCTATGATTACCTGGTGGCTGCCAAGGCTCTGGACTACAACGAGAACGGCCAGGCTGACGAGATTCCCCTGACCGCCGGTTCCATTGACGATATCACTCAGACTCTGATGGGTTCCTTCGGTCTGATGAACCGCGGTAATTCTCACACCGATGTTTACGTAGATGAGAATGATGCTCTGTCCTACGCATACACCAGTGAGAAGTATCGCGAGGAGCTGCGTTATGTCAACAAGCTGTACACCGAGGGCTTGATTGACCAGGATATCTTCACCATGGACTATGCTCAGGAGATCGCCAAGTGCTCCACCGGCCGCGGCTTAACCTTCATCATGGTGAACAACTCTCCTGTTTCTAACACTCCCTACGAGGAATATTCTGTCGGTTTCACCGAGCCTCTGGAAGGCCCCAACGGCGACAAGATTTTTGGTAACTACAGCTTGCCCGCCAGCAATTCCGGTCAGTTCATGATCACTTACACCTGCGAAGAGAAGGGCGAGGACGCTATCATTGCTGCTATGACTTACATGGATCACTGGTATTCTGAG
>CALWSF010000138.1 GCA_944384125.1 uncultured Lachnospiraceae bacterium
GGACGTCTCCATTGCTGGCTGACTTCATTCACGCCAGGGGCTGCAAACCTTTTTGCGAAAAATCCTTGACACTACCCGCCGCAAGCGATATAAAGCTTGCGGCGAGCTGAAATATTGCAGCGCTATAGATGCGGTAGCCTCAGGTTTGCACCCAAAACCAAATCGAAGCCCAGCACAGCGGGTTCGATTTGGAAAGGAGCCGAGACAAAATGAGTGAAAGGTGACTTTAAAAAAGTCGCCGCGAACGATATGACGTCCGCGGCGACGTGGAACATCGCAACACTATAGATGCCGCGGCTTTCAGGTTTGCATCCAAAACCAAATCGAAGCCCAGCGCAGCGGGTTCGATTTGGAAAGGAGGAGCAGCGGCGTGAGTGCGCTCTGACTTTTGTAAAAAAGTCGGAGCAAGCGATACAAAGCTTGCTCCGACGTGGTGCCGGTGACCGGACTCGAACCGGGCTGAATTTTCACTTAACCGACTGTGCCACAAGTAGAAGGGTTATTTCGTCTGCAAATTCGTCTGCAATTTGGAAGTGAAGAAGTCGTCGATCAGCTCATCAGCGGTCCGCTTATCCGCCTGGAAAAGATGTTGGTAGACGCTCTTTAGTGTGTACTCAGTAGACCAGCCGCCCCGGGCCATGGCCACCTTATCTACGATTCCAAGAGACAGCATGACAGAGGCGTTGGTGTGCCTCAGACCATGGACACCAGGGAAGGGGATGTTATTCTTTTTGCAAATCAATCTGAGCCGGTCATAAATGAAAGAGGAGTTCATTGTCTCGAAAAGCTGCCCTTGACGCTGATCTTCCGGTTTGAGCTGGCAGATCTTCTCCTCAATATATCCGGGTAGGGACAACGTTCTTCGACTGCTCTCTGTTTTAGTATATGGCTTTAAGACAAAATTGCTGTTTTCGTCACGCACTAACGTACGGTGGATGTGCAGCTTATGTCCCTCAAGATCTATGCAGTCCCAGCAGAGACCCAGAATCTCTGAGCGGCGCAGCCCGAGCCACAAGCCCAGAAGAATAGGCACCTCGGCCACGTCGCCCTCGCAGGCAGTGATAAGTGCTATGCACTGATCAGCGTCCAGATAGGCGTGCTCTCGTTTGACACGCTGGGGGTATTTAAGCCATTTTGCATTGATAGGCTTGTACTGCTGCAGGACAGATATGGCCAAGGAAATGTCATTTTTGATTGTCTTCGCAGAGCGGCCGGCCTGTGCTTCTTCGTTGATCTGGATCTGTAGGTCTGACTCCTGGATATCTTTTACCCGCTTGGCCAGCAAGTTCTGGATTCGGTTTTTCTGAGTTTCCTTGTATGACCGGATCGTGGAAGGGGAGAGAACGGCGCTGCGGTCCTCGATGTATTTGGTGAGAGCGTCGTTAAGGGTAAGTGTTTTTTCTCGGTGTGCCCGTTCCTTTTCGATCATGCCGGCCTTGTATGCGGCGGCCTGGGCAATACATTCTTTTTCAGTTTCTGCTGTGATAGAAGCCCGCTTGCCGTCAACCATGACCTGGATATTCCAGCGGCCGGACGGAAGCTTTTTTGCCTTGGGAATTTTCATGGCACACCTCCTTAAAACGAATGTTCTATAATGTGGTTTTTGAGAAGCCGCCCAGTTTGGGCGGCTTTATTTGTGTCCAAGTTGGACACAAGACGTTAAGCCAAAGCGGGTTCGGTATCCGCTTCAACGCTCTTTCTCTCTAAGCTTTCGTTGTACTCTTCCCAACGCCGCTTAGCCTCAGGATCATTTTTCATACTCTCTTCAATCGCCAAGGTCTCACGGTACTCAGCGGCAGCCGCTTCCATAGTCCAGTTTGCGGTATAGCCCATGTTGTCCACCAGCTTATGTATGTCTGCCAGACTGATCCGGAAAAATTCTTTCCTGGGATTGGCTTTATTAACTTGCATTAAGGCCATAGCCTTGTGCAGGTTGGTCTCAAGAGCCGGGGCGTCATCGCTTTCGATAATGGCGTGTACATCAAAGGGGAAGGGGACCGACGCATCGCCCAGTTCCCGGACACGATCCAGTGGCTCAAGGCGGCGGGTCATTCCAACCTTGTAGACATTTTCGCCAAAGGAACCGATATTAGAAATGACATATACATTTCCTCGTTTGGTCTGATGGGCCATGGAGATCGCCCGCTGGTTCTTTTCCTCGGCCTCTGTCAGCTTCTGCTGGAGTTCGGCAAGCTGGGCCTCATACTTAGAGCGCTGCTCGGCGCTTGCTTTCTCCATGGCTGCCTGAGCCTTTTCCATAGCCTTTCGGATAAGGGCTTCCTCTTTTGCGGCTTCCTTTTGAGCACGTTCATATTCACGGCGGGCTTTTTCTTCCTCACGCATTTGCTCACGAATACGGCGCTGCTCTTCTTGCTGCTGAGCTTTTAGTTCGTGACAGACAACTGCCCACTTCAATTCTTCAAGCCGGGATTCCAGATATTGAGGCGTAATTTTTGCCTCTCGGAAGGTGGCGCCATTGGAGTTTACCAGATTGTAGACGTCTTTGATCTTCTGTTCCAAAACGCCGTAATTGTCTTTTTTGGACTTTGCCAAAATAGAGTCTACCTGACCGTTGAACGCATAAATGATGAAAGATACCGCACCTTCTCGCTTATCTTTGGAGATGTACTTGCTGGTGCCTGCGGTACCTTCCTTCACCATACGAAGGGAGTTTTCCTGTGCGGCTTTCAGACGCTGACCAGCTTCTGTATATCCAAAGTCGGCGGCCAGATCGTCCAAAAGAGTGAAAGTAGGCTTAATCCACTCATCTCCGTATCCCTTGACCACATTTTTGAGAGAGGCAACCAGAGACTTATATTCTTCAGCTTTCTCCATTGCCTCATATGCGCTGCCGGCAATGGCCTTCGCCTTTTCTTCGGCCGTTTCCAAAATCCGTTTGGCTTCGCTGTCTGCTCGGCTCAATCGAAGGTTTGCCTCTGTATCTGCTTTTTCCTTTGCGCGGCGGGCCGCTTCACGAGCTGCCTTCGCTTCGGCTCTTATGGCCTCAGCTTCTTGCTGGGCTAAGATCTTTTGAGAGGAGATCTCCCGGTCAGCCTCATCCTGAAGCGTTTTGCAGTGCGCCTCTATGTCAACGATAGCCTGATACTTAGATAAGGTTTCGATCCGCTGGTTGGCGGTATCCAATTCTGACGAGACCTGGTTGACCTTTGATGTGAGCTCACCAATTTGCTGATTGGCAGTGGCCGTTTCTTCCGCCTTTAATTTAGAAGTTTTCTTTTCCTTTGTCCATAGCACAAAGAACACGATGGTCAGAATAAGGAATAACACGCCCATACTATCACTTCTCTCTCTCGTTGTGTCCAACTTGGACACATTTATTTTTTTATCATATTGCAATTATAAAACAATTGTTCTATAATTGCAATACAAACGAAATAAGGGGGGCGGCGCACATGACAGAGAAAGAAAGTCAATTACTTGCTATTATTCGGGGAAGCAATGACCCAGCTGCTTTGCTGGCTGTGGCCGCCCAGGCCATTACAGTTTATCAGCGGCCGCCTGCACCATTCGGATCACCATGTCCTGCTGCTCCGGCGTTAACTGCCGGAACATATCCATAAGTGCCTGTTCCGCTTCACTAAGCCCATCGTCTTGGACGGTGGGCTTTTTTTCTTGTCTAGTAAACTCATTGAAATCTATTCCCAGCGCAGTGAGCCGCTGCTGTAAATCACCAGTATATTTTCCGTCATAACCAACGAACCTTGAAAGATATGCCATTTCAATCAGACGATCAGTCGCTTGATTTTCTTTGCTTTCAGGCGCGGTTGAATCACCAATTCCATTGCAAATCCAATTTAGATTAGTATCAAGTATGGAAGCAATTAGGGGAAGCTTTTGCATATATGATCTGGATTTCCCCTTTTTCCAATCAGTAATGGTTTGAGATGAAGTTCCTATAGCAGTTGCAAATTCTTTTTGTGAAAGTCCCTTAGCTTTCATAGCAAGAAAAATTCGATCTCGGGTATTATCAAGTATTTCTTGTTGATCATCCAATAACATTTTGTTCTGTTCATCCAAATGTATCACCTTCTTCATATTAAATAAAGAATTAGCTATATCACCAATAATCAGAATATCTCTGATTATTGGTTGACAATCAGAGATATTCTGATTACTATTAACCTGTGCTTAGTGATAACAGCTAGAAATCAGAAAATGACTGAATCCACGGTCGTTTAAAAGGAATAATCCGCATAGAACATTTCTTACGGTACTTTCTTCTAGCTTAACTATGCTTCAATCGTATACAACACACAGTTTATTCTAACACGCTCACCACCGCTTAGCAACACAAAAAAGAGAGGAGGGCACCGGATGAAATACGCTCTGAAACTCAGGGAGATCCGAGAAAGCAAAGGACTTTCTCAGCGAAGAGTAGCCGATGGGATCAGTGTCTCGCCATCCGCTGTGGCCCAGTGGGAGCTGGGACTGAATGATCCATCCATGAAGAATATTCATGCCTTAGCAGACCTACTGGACTGCACCACTGACCGGCTGCTTGGCCGGGATGGGCAAACCTCTGCCTAGTTAAATTTTACACAGGAAGGAGGAAGATACAATGCCGGATGGATACCAGAATATTTATAAAGCAGCCCGTCGGGCTGCCGGAATTACCCAGGAACGTGCTGCTGAGCTGTTATGTGTTTCGGTTCGATCTTTGGCCGACTATGAGACGGGGCAGCGGATCCCACCCAACGATGTGATCGACCGGATGTCTACCATCTATGACAATGTGGCCTTGGGTATTCAGCACATCCGTGAGACAAATAAGCTAATGGCCAGGGTCGTCCCTGAGCTGGAAGAGCGGAGCCTTAGGGAAGTGACCATGCGGATCTATAACCGTATGATCCGATTTTACAGGGATCATAAGCTTGACAGGCTTATGGAAATCGCAGAGGATGACCAGATCGATGATAAAGAGCGGCCGGAGCATGATGAAATAATTAGTGAGCTACGGGAAATCATCCAAAGCAGTATGGAACTGGATGTATTCTTTGGAGAGAAAAGGGGGTAAAAGGTATGCCGAGGATTAGGCCGTTGGTACGAGACCCCGTGAAGGACCGACAGGAGGCCACACGCCGCATTATTCGGCGCGGAATGATTGACCAGGGGATTAACCGTCAAGTTGACATGGCAAAAAGGATAGGCATGAGTCAACCCTCTTTTTCTGTGAAGATGAAAGAGGGAACCTGGAGCCTTGAGGAAATGGTACGGGTTGCACAGACGCTGAAATTGAGTGAGGGCGACACGGCCGTCATTCTGGGCGTCAAGTGAGGAGGATATGATATGCGGGATATTATGCTGGTTAGCGGATTTATTTGCGCCGTGGCCGGGTTAGTCCTTGCTGCATGGGACACTGTTAAGAGCTGGAGGAGGCCGGGTAATGTGTCATCAGGGCATAAAAAATCCCCGTGGCCCTGGAGAGACCACGGGGACGATCATCCGAAAGGACAATCGTGAGAACATCTGTATTATAACACGGCGGCAGCCGTTTGACAAGGGGGCGAGGCTATGATTCCGGACTATTTACGGGACCGTTGGGAAGCGAAGCAGAAAAGAGAGGAGCTTTTATTCCTGGCGGATAATGGTGGTGGCTATCCTGAGGCTCTGTCGCTTCCTGGTATGGATGTAGAGAGCAGACGGCTGGCTTTGCGGGTTATGAGGTTCCGGGTGCGTGAGGAGTACGAGATGCCGATTGAAATTTTAAAGCCATCTACCCCAGATAACCTAGAGCCATGGGTACGGTTGACCAATAATGTGGCAGTAAATTTGGCCAACGGCTTTGTCTCCCGGACGAAAAGGAGGAAGTTGTATGGGCGGTGAAACCGGTGTCCGCTTTAGCCGCCGGAAGGCGTTTGCAACGCTGTATAGAGAGGTTGCACAAGACACCCGCCTGAGTCTGGAGTCCAGGGGGCTGCTGCTGCTTATGGCCTCCTTACCGGAGGACTGGAGCTACAGTGTGGCCGGACTGGCCAAGAAGGCCGGGTGCGGGAAGGACAAGCTCCGCCGGATTCTGGGGGAACTGGAGAACGTTGGCTATCTGGCACGGGAACAGTGCCATGATGCCGGAGGGAAATTTTCTGGAAATATGTATGTTATCCAGGACGATGCACCACCGTTGTCCGGGAAACCCGACAACGGTGAAACCCGTCAACGGTTTTTCCCGTCGTCGGGAAATCCAAC
>CALWSF010000139.1 GCA_944384125.1 uncultured Lachnospiraceae bacterium
AGTAGATCAGTTGGTAATGGATTCCTTAGCTTGTCCCGAAATTGTCTATCTGAGGGATATTGAGAAAAGAATTCAGGACTTGCCTACGCCGGTAAAGCTGCTGGCTTGTGAGATGCTGCAGGATATGTTGGAAATCATAGAAAAAGTGCGAGACTGACAGTATTTTAAATTCCGTATGCTGGAAGCTCGCATTCTTTTTAGTGCGGGCTTTTGCCGATAGATTCCGTCGCCGGAAAGGAGTTATATGATGGAAAGAGGCGCGGGTGAAGACTATCCCCGATAAAAAGTATCGGAGCATCAAGGAGTATGAGGTGCCTGCCTCAAAAAAGAATATGGCAAAGATTCAATGCAGCTACCTGTTATCAAGTAGCTGCATTTTCATATATAAATCAACAGGCCTCCTTCTGTAGACCGCATTGCGCCATTGTGCGCTGCGGTCGTTTTTTATGCCTGCGGGAGGGAGGTGAGTCCCATGTTCATCTAAAACGTGCGTTGATTCACCTCGACAACCCTAAAGGACAAAATAAAACGCATGCCATCTTGGCATGCCTCCCAGGCGGCTGGGATGGCATGGCCAGGAGGCATGAAAAATGGACCATAAGGTCAAATATGAAAAGGACGAGCTTCGCGGTCGCTTTACCCGATTTATGGAGGTCGTTGTCCGCAATGCGCGAAATAATTACTTGAAAAAGCTCAGCCGTCAACTGCCCATAGTACCTCTGGAAGATGTTCCTGAAGAAGAATATGCCAGGGAAGATATGCCGCTGATAGAAAAGCCGGATGCTTTTACTTTTGAAGAAGAGCGATTGGCCAAGGCGTTCAGCCAACTTCCGTTGATGAGACAAAGGATTCTTACATTACTCTTTGTAAACGAACTGACGCCGGCTGAGATTGCAAAGCAGATGAACTGCTCGGTACAGCATGTCTACAACCAGCGCTCTCTTGCATTGAAAAGGCTTCGTCAGCTTCTGCGGGAAGAAGGTGCAGATGTATGACCCCGGGAGAATTTCGTGAGTTGCTTATCCGTGCAGTCAGCGGTGATCATGCGGCAGTAGAGGAGATACTTTTGCTTTATCTGCCGCTGATTAACCGATACAGCGTGATTGATGGGAGACCGGACGAAGATTGCCGCCAGTATATCCTCATACATATTGCGCTGAACATAGGAAAGTTCATCATCTAATGGGAAGCTGCCCCGGAAAACTGGGGCAGCTTTTTTCAAATTTTCTTTTTTGGGACATTAGATTTATAAAAGCCGGGTTGTTCTTACTGTATGAAGGCATCCCCCTTCATGGTACCTTGACAAGTTCATAGCGAGACCCGGTACATCCCCTGGTCAGAGGAGCGGCTATCTATCTGCCTGGCAAACAGAGCAAGAGCACTGATATGCGGACAGCTACCGCATAACGCGATGATCCGCCAGGGTAATTATGGTACTTCCGTTTTGGACGCGTCACGGCATCGAACGGCTCGGCATCAGAATGCGGAGAGAGAAGAGAATCTATGGACCTGTTCGCTGCAGGCGCCGGGTTTAGCATTATTTAAAGAATAAATCGACCAAATTTTGGCAATGATAGTTTCGAGGTGATTGAATGCAAGGTTATGAGAACAGCCCAAAAGCCTTGGATTCGCTTGTTGATATCCGAGACGTAAGGGTTGATCAGACGCAGCCGCCGGAAGAGCGGATACGGTCTTATGTGCAGCAGGTTAAGGATCCATATTGTTTTCGTGTAGGCGATGTCAAGGTCCGCGTGGCATATGCGGGAAAAGACGAAACGCTGAATGATAGCTTCTGCAATATGATTTCGACCCTGTAGCCAGAAAACATTTCCAGGTGGATGTTTTATAAAACGGCTGGAAAAGTGAAAGAAACCATGATATACTAAGCATGGACGAAATCAGCGAATACTCCGGTCGTTTTGTGGCGTGACCACAAACTTCAGACAGGAGTGGCGCTAAAAATGCAAGATGCAATGCAACTGTATCGTGTCGCCATCTACCTACGTTTATCGAAGGATGATGGCGACATTTCTTTTTCAGATACAAAGAAATCTGAAAGCAATAGTATTCATAATCAGAGGGAACTGCTGATGTCTTTTTTGAAGCAGCATCCTGAGATGGAATTATATGACGAATATAAGGATGACGGTTGGACCGGAACCAATTTTGAGCGGCCTGATTTTCTCCGAATGATGGACGATGTGCGAGCAGGACACGTTAACTGCGTCCTGGTCAAAGACCTGTCCCGGTTTGGCAGGGACTATATCGAATGCGGCAAGTATATTGAAAAGATATTCCCACAGTTGGGGATTCGCTTTATTGCGCTGAATGATGGGTTCGATACCAAGTCATCCAGCAGTACCGATAGTATCGTTATCCCGTTTAAGAACTTAATCAACGATTCTTACAGCCGGGATATATCCATTAAAGTGCGCAGTAATTTGGAGGTGAAGCGCCGGCAGGGCGAATTTATTTCGAACTTTGCCGTATATGGATATCAAAAAGACGCGGAAAACAAAAACCATCTTGTAATTGATGATTATGCGGCCGGTATTGTCCGCGATATTTTCAAATGGGCTATCGAAGGACTTAGTCCTGGCAGCATAGCGTCCCGGCTGAACCAGCTTGGCGTGCTTTCTCCTATGGAATATAAGAAGTCTCAAGGAAGCAAATACAAATCCCGGTTTAAGACCAGTACACAGGCAAAATGGAGCCATGTCGCAGTCCGGAGGATTTTGCAAAACGAGGTTTATACGGGCACTTTGGTTCAGGGAAAGAGGACAACACCGAATCATAAGACGAAAAAGTTCGTATACAAAGATCAGAACGACTGGGTTCGGGTGGAAGGAACCCATGAAGCGATTATCAGCCGCCCACAGTTTGATCTGGTACAGCAGCTTTTACAGGAGGATACGCGAGCCAGTGCCGAAAAGTCTGCGGTACACCCGTACTGTGGAAGGATCTTCTGCGGCGACTGTGGCGCGCCTTCTGTGCGCAAGACGGCAACTTGTGGAGAAAAACGATATGTCTATTATGTATGCGGGGCCAATAAGGCTGACAGCCATGTCTGCAGCAAACAT
>CALWSF010000140.1 GCA_944384125.1 uncultured Lachnospiraceae bacterium
ATATTTCGGGCAAATCTGTCTAATTTGTAAACGATGACTACGCTCCATTGTCGTCGTTTGCTGTCCGCAAGCATCTGTTGAAACGCCGCGCGGTTGTCGTTTGTTCCCGTGGTGGCGCGGTCGATATATTCGTCTACCACAAGGAGATCGTTCTTTTCCGCATACTCTTTGCAGACATGGAGTTGTCCTTCGATCGATTGTTCCGTCTGTGCATCGCAAGAGTAACGGGCATAGATGACTGCTGTTTTCAAAATTAATACCTCCAAAAATTTTTGCTTTCATTGTACACCTTATCGGCAGGGAATAACAGGCACGGGGGCGCAGATGTTTCCCGACAGTTTCCCAACCGACCGTAGGAAAACCGCAACAAAAGGGATACAATTTCGGTACCCTCGTACCTTTCGGCGCACCCGAAAACAGGGAGAGCAAGGCAAAGGCTGTCAAAGGTCTGCCCGTACAGGGACGCGCAGGAATTTTTTGGAAGTCGGCTTCTTACATCTTCCTCAAAATTACTGCGCGCCTTTGACAGACAAAGACGCTCTCCCACCATCCCCAAGCCGAAAGGTACGAAAAGGTGTGCAATAGTTTGGTTTTGTTGGGGTTTCATTGGGGAAGATTTCCGGCTGATCTTCTTTTAAGAGACCCGCAAATGTGGTATAATGAAAGCACAAACAGGCGGAAACGCATCATATCACGGAAGAATGTATTTCTGATAGTGGGAAAAGTGCCAGCGGAAGTAGCCGGGCGAAAGCCAAAGCGACGAAGTAAATCGACGAAATATCCGGGTGACCGTGACTGTCAGACAAGACGGACGAGAGATCGTCTGTCCTTTGTCTGAGGTCACGGTCCTTTTTTGTTTTCTCGGAAATTTTTTGCAAAACCGCCACTATTACGAACTTTTTGTCCTTGTGGTAGTAGAGGAAATTTTTTTGCTCGCAAAAAAAATTACGGAATTAGTGCCACAATTTGTCCACAATTCAATGTAGGATAAAGAAAATTCGCCGGAAGCCGTGAACTTTCAAAACTTTCTGTCCTTGTAGAAGTAGAGGGAAATTTAAAAAATGTTTTTATAAGGTGAAGAAAACCTGCACCTTTTGTCTGTATGATAAGGGAAAAGAGCCGAATGTGAAAGATCTATGAAACTTCACATAAAAGTGGCTAAGTTTATGACACTTTTTCTCTGTTAGGTGGGAGGGTTTGAAAATTCCCTTGGAAAAATTTTTGTAAGTCGTAAAAATCTTGCGAGTTCAAGGTTTATGATAGCCGCACAACGGGAGGAGATTATGACGCTCAACGAGATCAGACAACAATTAAAGACGATACGCCTGTACTATATGCACAAGGCGAAGTTTGACGCGGCGTTTGAAGTCCTCCCGCATAAGGTGACAGCTCTTGTCAATGAATATGCCGCAATGATCGGGGAGGCTCCGCTCGATCTGTATATGATCTACTGCAAGCTGTATGTGGACGGCTTGACGCAGGAGGCGACGGCGGAAGAGCTCAAATATTGTCCGGAGTACATACGGCAGAAAAATAAGCGGCTGCTCTTGTTCTTCCAAAAGAAACTCAACGAACGGGAGGTGGGATGATTGAAGGAAATTGAAGTCAGAGACAATCCGCTGGGCATCCGGGTCTATGCCGTTGGAGAGCTCGATATCGACCGCATGCCCGAGGAGGAATACAATTTATTTGCGTCGTCGTTGGCGATGCGAATCAACGAATATATCACAAAACAGAAGGAGGAAAAAGATGCCGTATAGCCAAGTAAAAGTTTATTCGGACGGAGGTCATTTCATCGGTGTACCGTATGAGCCCAATCCGCGCGCGAAGAATCGGCGGCCGCACCATGAGGAAGTCATTGAAGTGCAAGTGCCTACCGAGGGAGTAGAGCCAAATATGTCGGTGGAAGAACTCTTTGATATGGCACAAAATTTCGCAGACGTACACGAAAAAAGCGCACCGCCTGCCGTAAGACAGATGACGCGCAAAGAGCTGTTCGATGAGTTATATATGCAGACAGTTGACATGAAAAAGCGAGAACGAAAGTCCTATATCGTCAAAGAGATGCTGCCCTACTTTAAGGACGGCACCTCTTGCCGCACCTTCGTGGAAGATAACTTCGCCCGCAAACACCGCAACATGATCTGCCGCAGAACGCGCCTTTGGAGAAAGATCAACCACCAACGTTTCAACTATTTTGTAACTTTAACGTACGCGGATGATAAGATGACCGAAGAAGAATTTGCGAAAAAGCTGCTGAATACCTTGTACCACTTTTCCAGTCGCAAGGGCTGGCTGTATATCGGCGCATGGGAACGCGGCGGAGCGACCAATCGTCTGCACTTCCACGGCATCTTTTATATTCCGAAAGGCACCATGTCCGGAGAGATGGAGATACTGCGCGACTTTGATACCCGCAAAAGACGGATGCAGACGGTACAACAGAATACCTTCTTTGCCAAGCGATTTGGGCGGAATGAATTTCGTCCCATTTACCATGCCTCGGAGATGCCGCAAGCGGTCAAATATCTCGTGAAATATATCGAGAAGTCCGGCGGGAAGCTCATTTACTCGCGCGGATTGTATCAATACTTCGTAACGGACATCATGGACGAGGATATCGTCTGCCCCTACGGGCTGGAAGATAGAAAGATCTTGCTCTTCGACAGCTTCGGGTGCTGGATAGAGGGCGAATATATCGGGCAGGTAAGCCCCGAAGTGATAAAGCTGCTGCCGAAAGTGACATAGCGTTTTACATAACGGTGAAAATCAAGGCATGGCGCGACGGGTAAAGCGGGCGATTCGCCAAGCGGGTCAGCGGCGAACGCCCGCGCCGTCGCCGCCTTTGATTTCCGTTTGTCCGCTTTGTTTGTTCGGGCGTGCGCTTGGCTTCGGCGCCCGAGCGCGAAGCGCGAGGGTGACGGTGCGGCGTCAGCCGTAC
>CALWSF010000141.1 GCA_944384125.1 uncultured Lachnospiraceae bacterium
CGGTAAACCATAAGTACCAGCTCATTTAATGACCGCCGTTTCCGGCGGCCGGTTTACACATTTGTTGTTTTTGTCTTGCTCCTGCAGATTTCCGGTAGCTGCGCGGACCATGGAAGCAGTTCTTCCATAAAACTGTAATCCGTATCCTCCTGATGGTCTTTCATCACAGTCAGGATATATTCCAGATAGCGGAAGGGATTCAGGTTATTCGCTTTTGCTGTTTCCGTGATACTGTAAATGATCGCGCTAGACCTCGCACCGTCGATGCTATCGATCAGCTTCCACGCATGTTTGTGCAGGCAGAAGCTGCGCAGTGCACCTTCTGTTGCGTTATTATCAATCGGAACTTCGCCGTCATTCAGAAATACTTTTAATGCCTCTTCCTGATTGATGCAGTAGTTAATTCCATCCAGGGTTTTCCCTTTGGAAAGGCGGCCGGAAGCCTGGATCTCTTTTGCCCACGCAAAGAAAGCCTCTACCAGAGGTTTGAGATTGATCTGCCGCTGATTTTTACGGTCATCCGGATTCAGATTACCGAGCTGGTTATCCAGATGGTAGATGGCACTAATCCGCTTGATTGCTTCGTAAGCAACTGTATCTTTGGCTGCCTGATAATCTTTTTTCGGCAGTGCCTTCAGGGCATCGGCGAAATACCTTCTCGCATGGGTCCAGCACCCTGCGAAAACAATGGTCTCGCTTTCCCGATCCAGCTTTCGGTAGGCGGAGTATCCGTCGCAGACAACCGTGCCTGTGAATCCTTTCAGGAATTCCCGCGGATGGTCTGCTTTCCGGGTCTTCTGGTATTCATACAGGATAATGGGTGTATCCCCATATCCCTTTCCCGTCCGGTAGACCCACATGTAACTCTTACTGTTTGCCGGACGTCCATCTTTCGATACTTTGACCGGAGTCTCGTCGGCCTGCAGCACATGGAAATGGTACATCCTGTTATGAAGGTAATCATAAAGCGGTCCCAGATACCGATCCGCACACTGGATCATCCAGTGTGCCATTACCTGCCGGGAGATGTGGATGTCATTCCTCAGGAATTCCTGGCTGATCCGGTATAAAGGAACTCCATTGACATACTTGGCATTCATGATGCTTGCAGCAAGAGAAGGCGTCAGAATACTGTTTCGGAGCAGTTCCTTTGGACGGTCCGCTTTGACGATCGTCTGATTGTCTTTTCCGGCATATACGGCCACATGGTGTTCTTCCACCGTGTAGACTGCCGGCTGTACCCTGACTCTTTTATAGACTTCATCCGGAAGCTGCTTCCATCCGATGGAGCCAAAGATCTCCTGCAGCTTTTCTTCCGAAAGGGTATGAGGGATTACTTCCACTGGAAGATCTTTAAGATCTGTTTCGCGTTTTCCTTTTTGCTTCCGGCGGGTAACCTGGATCACATCTTCTTCCGCAGGTTCGACAACGTAAAGTGTCTCGGTCAGAGCTTCCGCTTCGTTAAAGATGAGCTCCAGTTCCAACTGTCCGGCGATCACATCCAGCTTTTCAGAAGAGCGGCCATAACGATGATTGTTTGCAGACGCGATCTGCTCGATCAGGCGTTCCATGTTTGTATTCAGTTGGGTAAGCTGATCCTGCATGGACAGGATCACTGCCACGAGTGTTTCCTTACTGAAACTGTTCAGTTCTTCCGGTAAGTAGATCTTCTGCATGTTCGGTGCTCCTTTATTTTACTGGAACTATTGTACCGCAAACTAAAAGAAAAAGCGAACCGGACAAGAAATGAGTTCGTCATTCTCACCAAAGGATAAACACTCTGAAAAGCCGAAAAAATGAATCGTTTTTTCAGTTTTTCAGAGTACTTATCCACACAGCAGCTGATAGCTGTGGAGTACTCTTGATTGAATGAATGGTATGAGGTCTAGCTGTGGATAACTTACGCCGTATCTGTAGTGGGAGATACAAAAAGATTTTTTATTTTCTCCGTTTTGCACAACATTTCACAGAAGATCTCTGGGCTGCACTTCCTGGATTGGATGTCTGGATATGATCTCCAGTCCCTGCATCAGTGCCCGGTATTGTTCCGGTGTGATTTCCAGAGCTTCTTCTTTTGTACGGGGCCAGCTGAAACCGCCAAGCTCCAGTCTTTTGTATAGGAGAAGGAATCCATCCCCTTCCCATACGAGTCCTTTGATGCGGTCACTGCGTCTTCCGCAAAACAGGAAGAGGATATCCTTTTCATATGGATCCAGCTGGAAGTTAAATTTCACAATAGATGCCAGCCCGTCGATTCCCCGCCGCAAATCCGTATAGCCGGTGGCAATGTAGACCTTCCGGAAGCCGGATGCGTTATTCAGCATGAAGAATCCCTCCTACCCGGGAGAGCAGTTCTGATGAGGCTGAATTCGAAATTTCCAGGACAAGATCCCCTTTCCGGATCACTAGATCCGGACGAAAAACAGGTGACGCGTCCGGTGATACAGCAGGAAGTTTGATTTCAGCGAACGATACTGTCCTCTGAACAGCAGACAACGATTCGGTTTCTGCAACTACAGGTAATGGTGAATTTTGAGATGCTTTATAAGCTTCACGGCGCAGGATGCGCTGCCAGTAAAAGAACTGCTTCTCAGAGATTCCGTTTGCCCGACACCATGCGGTCTTGGACATACCGCTGATCATACATTCATTCAGGATCCTGGCCCAGCGCTCAGCGCGGACCTGATGTGTGATTTTATCCATGACACCAACTCCTTTAAAAAACTTGTAGTTTTGTGGAGTTATTATCTCATGGAGCTAGGTAACTAGCACGGTACTAATGATTTACCGGTTCTTTCCGTTATTAGTTGAATTTAACGTGCGAAAGCTATATAATATAATTAGCTTTTGTGAAAGAAGATGA